>NZ_JBFAQA010000014.1:0-241732 GCF_040677005.1 Nonomuraea sp. NPDC049421 | reverse complement strand
CCGATCTCCTGGTAGAGCTGGCGGGCGATCGGCTCCATGTAGGTGGGGCCGACGTTCATGTAGAAGTTCATGGTCTGCTGCTCGGCCGCCATGATGGTCAGCGCGTGCAGCTTCGAGATCGGGGGCGTCTTCGTCCTGTCGTACGGCTCGCGCACGTTGTCCACCGGGTCACGGTGGTGCATGAACGTCGGCCGGCCCGGCATGACCTCGGTGAGCTGGTCGACGATCTTCTCCGCCTTGCGGTGCTCGATCATCTCGTACAGGTTCGAATACCGGTAGAGGTGATCGAAGTCCTCCAGGACGCCGAACTGGTACGCCTGCTTCAGGTACGGGTCCGGCTCCATCCTGGCGACCCACGCGGTGAGGTCCACCGCGACCTGCTCGTACGCGATCGTCGTCTCCAGCACCGAGGCGAGGCCGGGGAGCAGCCAGTTGACCACCTTCTGCTGCTGCGCCTCGATGTAGCGGACCCGCGCGAGATGCTGCTTGATCTCCAGGTCGGGGCAGTGCCGGGCCAGGTGGTGGCTGAACATGATCGCCTCGACCTCGATGCCGTTCATGGCGATGATGCGGCACCGCGTGTACGGGTCGGCGTGATCGGGATCGGTCGGCGTGACGTTCAGTTCGCGCCAGTTGCGCAGCTGCTTGTCCAAGGGGATGCCGCGCTCGCGCAATGGGTTGAAGGTCATGTGCGTCCGCTCCTTCGCGGTCGGGAACATGCGATGTGCCCGCCTACCCGAGGCGTCCCGGTGCAATCTCGGCGCCCGTTCCGCCGAAGCTCCGCGTTGGGTAATCCGTTCGCCTCTTGAGCGTGTTCGGCCGCGCCCGGGGTAGGCAGCCCCGTACTCGAAGGAGGAGAGACATGACGAAGACGGCGCCGGAGAAGATGGCCGAGACGGACGTCATCGAGTTGCTGGTCGCCCAGCACGGGATGATCAGGAACCTGTTCGACGAGGTCGAGCAGGCCCCCGCCGACCAGCGCGGAGAGGCGTTCACCCGCCTGGTGCGCATGCTCGCCGTGCACGAGACCGCCGAGGAGGAGATCGTGCACCCGTACGCGCGGGGCAAGATCGACGGCGGCGACGGCGTGGTGGAGGACCGGCTGGCCGAGGAGAACCAGGCCAAGGAGATGCTGTCCCGCATGGACGAGGCCGGCCCCGACGCACCCGACTTCATGGAGAACCTGCTGATGCTGCGCGGCGCCGTCGAGGCGCACGCCCGCGCCGAGGAGCGCTACGAGTTCAACAAGCTCATCGCCCACACCACCGAGGCCGAGCGGCGCAGCATGGCCGCCGGCGTCAAGGCCGCCGAGGCCATGGCGCCCACCCACCCGCACCCCGGCACCGAGTCGGCCACCAAGAACGTGCTCATGGGCACGCCGATCGCGATGATGGACCGCGTCCGCGACGTCATCCGCCAGGCCATGGGCAAGAACCCCTGATCATGGCGGCCCCCAAGGGAATCGGCCTGCCCGGCACGATCCTGGGGATCGGGCTGGGCGGCTTCGTCGACGGCATCCTGCTGCACCAGCTGCTGCAGTGGCACCACATGCTGAGCAGCACCGACACCGACCGCATCGGGGTGCGCTATTACCCGGTCGACACCGTGCCTGGGCTGCGGATGAACACGGTGTGGGACGGCCTGTTCCACACCGTGACCTGGCTGGCCGTGCTCGCCGGGATCGGCCTGCTCTACTCCCGCGTGACCGCCTCGCGCGGCCGGGTGTGGCGCTCGCGGGCGCTGTGGGGCTGGATCTTGTCGGGGTGGGGGCTGTTCAACCTGGTCGAAGGCGTGATCGACCATCACCTGCTGGGCATCCACCACGTCCGTACGGGGCCGTACCAGCTGGCGTGGGACCTCGGGTTCCTGGCGCTCGGGGTGATCCTGATGGCCGGCGGGTGGGCGCTGCGGCGCGGCGCCGACCCGCTCGACCTGTGCCAGGCCCCGCGGTGATGACCCACCACCATGTCGACGGCACGGTGCTGCTGCTCCTGCTCCCGGCGGTCGCCTATCTGGTTCTGGCGGGCCGGAGCAAGTGGAGCCCGTGGCGTTCCGCTGCCTTCCTGGCCGGTCTCGCTCTCGTCGCCGCCGCCTTGGCCGGGCCCGTCGCCGAGCTGGCCGCGCACGACTTCCGCGGCCACATGCTGCAGCATCTGCTCATCGGCATGCTGGCGCCGCTCGGCCTGGTGCTGGGCGCGCCGGTGACGCTGCTGCTGCGTACGCTGCCGGCCGCCCGCGCCCGCCGGCTCACGGCGCTGCTGCGCTCGGTGCGCCTCGTCGCCGATCCCGTCGTCGCGCTGCTGCTCAGCGTGGGCGGGATGGTGGTGCTCTACTGCACGCCGCTCTACCGGCAGACCCTCACGAACCCCTGGCTGCACGAGGCCGTCCACCTGCATTTCCTGCTGTCCGGCTGCCTGTTCGCGTGGGTGATCGCCGGGCCCGACCCGGCGCCGCGGCGGCCGTCCGTACCGGTGCGGCTGGTCGTGCTGGGCGTCGCGATCGCCGTGCACGCCGGGCTGTCCCAGCTCATGTACGCCGGCCTCGCCGTGGACCTGCCCGTACCGGCCGAGCAGCGGCGCGGCGCCGCCGAGATCATGTACTACGGCGGGGACCTGGCCGAACTGCTGCTCGCCCTCGCCCTGGTGAGCACATGGCGGCCGCGCCGGCGCGCCGCCGCGTCCCCTGTGCGGTCCGTGTCCGCCTGACTCCTCGCAGGCAGGCCCCCATCACAGGTTTGTTGCAGTATGCAAGGTTCGCTTGGTCTCCTCAGGCCGTCCGGCTGGAATGGTCGTCGAGATGCGGGGAGGTACACGGGGGGCGTGTCCTGGGTGCCGAGGAGATGAGGCGTGAGGGATGGGGCTTTCCCGGGAAGAGCGGCGGGCACTGGAGGACCTGGAGAAGCGGCTGGCGCTCGACGAGCCCGAGCTGGACGCGCTGCTCTCCGGGTCGGGCGGCTCTTCCCTGTGGCGCAGGTCGGCGGTGCACGTCTGGCTGATGCTGATGCTGCTCACCTGCGCGATCTTCATGATGGGGATCGTGCTGCTGCTGACGACGGGGGAGCGGGAGTGCCCGGGGGTGCCGTTCAGCTCCTGTGAGGGGGCCGGCGCCCGGCAGGAGGGCTAGCGCGGTACAACTGTGGTCATGGGTGACATGTCCGCGATCAGTGGGAAATCTGCTGATGATGGGGACGATGATCTGTCGGCCGTCGTCACGGCCGTGCTGAGCGGGTCGCGGCTGCTCGTCGCCGTCGCCGCCCGGTCGCTCGGCGCGGTCGAGGACCGCATCACGCTGCCGCAGTTCCGGATGATGGTGGTGCTGGCCGGGCACGGCGAGACCAAGCTCGTCACCATGGCCGACCTGCTCGGCGTCAACTCCTCCACCGCCATGCGCATGGCCGACCGCCTGATGGCCGCCGGGCTGGTCGTGCGCGAGGTCAACCCGCACAACCGGCGCGAGAGCCTGATGCGGCTCACCACCGAGGGGCGGCGCATCGTCGACCAGGTGATGGAGCGCCGCCGTACCGAGATCGGCGCCATCGTCGCCCGCATGTCGGCCGAGCAGCGCCGCGCGCTCATCTCCGCCATGAACGCCTTCAACGAGGCGGGCGGCGAGTCCCCGGAGACCGCGCCCCGGCCGCTGGGCTGGCAGGACGTCTGATCCCGCAGCCCCGGTCGGCCCCGGTCAGCCCTGGTCAGCTCAGGTCAGGTCAGGCGGCCGGGTCGGGGAAGCTCTCCGGAGTGGTCAGGCCCGTGCTCTCCAGCAGGCGCTGGTGGTTCAGGACGGCCGCGTTGCACTGCTCGGCGAAGCGGCGGACCAGCGTGTTCTGGGTGCTGCCGCGCACCTGGCCGATGAGGCCGAAGATCTGGCCGTGCGCCAGGCGCAGCCACTTGATGTACGTGGCGTCGTAGGCGGAGCCGGTGCTGCCGGAGATGTCGCTCATCCAGCTCTGCTGCTGCTCGGTGGGCTTCACCGGCAGCGTGATCTCCAGCTTCGAGGCCACCTCGCGCACCTGCCGGTCCAGGGTGTGGTGCTGGCTCGCGATCGTCTCGCTCACCTGCCTGACCTTGGCCGTGGTGGCGCGCTGCACGGCGTCCTGCGCCATCGGCATCTCCCAGAGGCTGGCCAGGCGTACCTTGCGGATGAGCTCCCTGTCGATCTTCGACACCGGCCCCCACTTCGTCTCCCAGACCCCCTCGTCCTCGTCCTCCGCGGGCGGGGCGGAGGACTCGGAGGGTTCCTCGTCGGGAAACGGCGACTCGCTCGCCACCTCGGCGAGCGCGGCGGTGTTGGCGCCGTCCGCGGCGGGCGTCGGCGTGTAGCCGGCGCACGCCGTCACCGGCAGGAGCGTGGCGGTCGCGCAGACGACGAGTACGCGTCGGGGTCCCATGATCATCGTCCCCTTCCCCGGCCTGAGACGGCCGTCATCATGAGGTACGCCGCCGGAGGCGAGGCCGTTCATGGCACTGTGCAAAAGTTGCGGGAGGCCATGAACGATCACCAGGGAGGAGACGCCATGGGCGCCGTCGACTCCGCGCATTACTGGCGCCATCCCGGTCTGGGCGGGCTCGACCTGATGCACGCCCGATTCGTCCGGCACCGGTTCGGGCGGCACAGCCACGAGACGTACGCGATCGGGGTGGTCGAGCAGGGCGAGGAGGAGATCCGCTTCGCCGACGGCGTCGAACGCGCGGGGCCGGGCGGCGTGGTGCTCATCGAGCCCGGCGTCGTGCACACCGGGCAGGCCCGCACGCCGGACGGGTGGACGTACCGGGTCCTCTATCCCGGGGTCGAGCAGATGCGGGCGGCGGCGGCCGAGCTGGGCGGCGGCGCCGGCACCCCGTCGTTCAGCCGCAGGATCGTCGCCGACCCCCGCCTGGCGCGGCAGGTGGCCGCCGCGCACCGGGCCGCCCGTCCCGGCGGGGCCGCCGACGCCGACCTGCGGCTGCACGCGCTGCTCGTACGCCTGCTCGCCGCGTACGGCGCCTCGGGACGCACGCGCAGGGAACGCACCGATCAACGCGCCCTGGAAAGAGCCCGCGACCTGCTGCACGCCGGCCTGCCCTGCCCGCCACCGCTCACCGAGCTGGCCACCTCGGTCGGGCTCACCCCGTTCGGCCTGGTGCGTTCCTTCCGCGCCCGGTACGGCATGCCGCCGCACGCGTACGTCACCCACCTGCGCGTCACCCGCGCCCGCACCCTGCTCGCCGCCGGGCTGCCGCCCGCCGAGGTCGCGCAGCTCGTGGGCTTCTGCGACCAGTCGCACCTGTCCCGGCACTTCCGCCGCCTGGTGGGCGTGCCGCCGCGTGCCTACCAGCGTGCAATAACGTCCAATCCCCGCTTGCCCGGCTCCTCCTAGGGTGCCGGGCATGACGGAACTCGACCTGAACCGCCCCGACATGGCGGCACTCGGCCGGCAGGCCGTGGACGTGCTGGCCGACTGGCTCGACGCCCTGGAGAAGTCGCCCGCCAGCGACTACTCGCCGCCCGACGGCCTGGCGGAGCGCCTGCGCCGCCCGCCCGCCGCCGGGCCGGGCGACTTCGGGGAGCTGGCGGAGACGTTCCTGCGGGCGGCCGGGCAGGGCGTCAACACCGCGGGCCCCGGCTACCTCGCCTACTTCCCGGCCGGCGGGCTGTACTCCGCCGCGCTGGCGGAGCTGCTGGCCAACGCCGCCAACCGGTACACGGGCCTGGCCCAGATGTCGCCTGCGCTGGTCGCCATGGAACACGGCGTGCTCACCTGGTTGTGCGAGCAGTTCGGGCTGCCGCCCGGCGCGGGCGGCATCACCACCAGCGGCGGCTCGACGGCCACCCTGTCGGCGGTGCTGGCCGCCCGCCAGAGCCGGCTGGGCGACGATCTGACCGGCGCGACGTTGTACGTCACCGGCCACACCCACCACTGCGTGGCCAAGGCCGCCCGCATCTGCGGCCTGCCCGCCGCCGCCGTGCGCGAGGTGCCCGTGACCGATGACCTGCGCATGGACGTACGCGCCGCCGCCGGGCTGATCGCCGCCGACCGGGCCAAGGGGCTGCGGCCGTTCCTGCTGGCGGGGACCGCGGGCACCACCGGCACCGGCACCATCGACCCCCTCCCCGAGGTGGCAGAGCTGGCCGCCCGCGAGGGGCTGTGGTTCCACGTGGACGCGGCCTACGGCGGCGGCTTCCAGCTCACCGAGCGCGGCCGGCCGCTCCTCACCGGCGTCGAACGGGCCGACTCCATCGCCCTCGACCCGCACAAGAGCATGTTCCTGCCGTACGGGACCGGCGTGCTGCTCGTCCGCGACCCCGCCACGCTGCACGCCGCGCACGCCGACGGCGGCGACTACCTCCAGGACCTCGCCGCGATGGACGGCCTGCCCGACTTCGCCAACCTCGGTGTCGAGCTGACCAGGGAGTTTCGCGGGCTGCGGCTGTGGCTGCCGCTGCACCTGCACGGCGTGGACGCCTTCACCCGCGAGCTGGAGGAGAAGCTCGACCTCGCCGCCGTCGTGCACCGCGAGCTGGCCGCCGATCCCCGCTTCTCCGTGCCGTGGCGGCCCGACCTGACCGTGGTGGTGTTCCGGCTGCGCGACGGCGACGACGAGCGCAACCGGCGCCTGCTCCAGGAGATCAACGACGGTGGCCAGATCTACCTGAGCAGCACGAACGTCCAGGGGCGGCTGTATCTGCGGCTGTGCGTGCTGAGCTTCCGCACCCACGCCCGTCACGTCGGGCGTGCGCTGAAGATCGTCCGGGCCGCGGCCGACGTCGGCTGAGTGTTTCGGGGTGCGTACGAAAGTTTCATCCCCGTGTGGCGGCCCCATTTCCGCAGCTTCCAGCGTCGGCGTGGTCAAGGGGTCTTCACTTCGCGCAAGAGGCCGTTGACAGGTGCCGGAAAGCGGGCCGATACTTTCGCCAGCCCACCGATATTTTCGGCAGGCACTCGGCTTCACCACGTTCGATCGGGGCCACCTCGGCCATCGGGCGCGTACCACGCTGCCCGCATCCCCGCCGTCATCACGCGAGGAGGAAGCACCCCCATGAACGGCGCACCCCCCTACCCGCCGGGCCGCAGACGCGGCCGCGCACGGCGGTTCATCGCCCGCGCGGGCGCCATCGTCGTGGCGCTGGCCGTCGCGATGCTCCCCGGCATCGCCCACGCGGCCATCACGACGAACCAGACCGGCAACAACAACGGCTACTTCTACTCCTTCTGGACCGACTCCCAGGGCACCGTCTCCATGGAGCTCGGCTCCGGCGGGAACTACAGCACGTCCTGGCGCAACACCGGCAACTTCGTCGCCGGCAAGGGCTGGTCGACCGGCGGGCGCAGGACCGTGTCGTACTCGGGCAGCTTCAACCCGTCGGGGAACGCGTACCTGACCCTGTACGGGTGGACCAGGAACCCGCTCATTGAGTACTACATCGTCGACAACTGGGGCACGTACCGGCCCACCGGTAACTACCGGGGCACCGTGACCACCGACGGCGGGACGTACGACATCTACCAGACGACCCGCTACAACGCCCCGTCCATCGAGGGCACCAGGACCTTCGACCAGTTCTGGAGCGTCAGGCAGCAGAAGCGGACGGGCGGCACCATCACCGCCGGCAACCACTTCGACGCCTGGGCCCGCGCCGGCATGAATCTGGGCAACCACGACTACCAGATCCTCGCCACCGAGGGCTACCAGAGCAGCGGCAACTCCAACATCACCATCGGCGGCTCCGGCGGGGGCGGCGGCGGTGGCGGTGGTGGAGGCGGCGGTGGAGGCGGCGGTGGTGGCGGTGGCGGCGGCGGCTGCACCGCGACCCTCTCCGCCGGCCAGCAGTGGAGCGACCGCTACAACCTCAACGTCTCGGTCAGCGGCTCCAGCAACTGGACCGTCACGATGAACGTGCCCTCCCCGGCCCGTGTCCTGTCCACCTGGAACATCACCGCCAGTTACCCGAGCTCGCAAGTGCTCACCGCCCGCCCGAACGGCAACGGCAACAACTGGGGCGTGACCATCCAGCACAACGGCAACTGGACCTGGCCCTCGGTCTCCTGCAGCGCAGGCTGACCTCCCTCTGAACCCTGTGGCGCGACGGCTGCGAAAGCCGCCGCGCCACAGCGCTGTCCGCGCGCGGTCAACCGCCGTTTCGGTGGGAGTCCTTCGTGATGAGGGGGAAGCCGGCTGTCCGGCGGCGCGGACTTCCGCGGTTCGAGGGCGAAGCCCGATGCGTCAGCGGGGTGGGCCGGCGGCGATCGTCCTGCGGGCGTCGGCGACGCCGCCGCGCCACCAGCCCATCGCCTCCACCCACCAGGTCATGCCCGACTCCGCGTAGCCCTCGACGAGGCCGTCGGCGGCGCGGCCTTCCAGGGCGATGTCGAAGCCGTCCAGTGAGCCCCGCTCCTCGCCCAGGAAGTCGACCACGCGGGCGAACTCCGCCACCGGCACCGGCGGGAGGTCGTGGCCGTAGTCGCGGAAGGTCGGCATGGCGCCGTCCCAGCGGGCCGCACGGCGGAAACCGGCCCGCGTGGGCCAGCGGCCGGGGCACCAGATCGGGATGCGGGGCCGCTGCACGGGAGCCGGCAGCAGATGCCCCCAGAGGTGGGTCAGGTCGTCCAGGCCCTGGTCGAGCTTCGCGGCGCGGACCTTCAGGTCGGGGTCCTCGCCGAAGTCGGTGTACTCCTCGTCGATCGAGCCCAGCCCCGCGCCGAAGACGAGCCGGCCGCCGGAGAGGCGGTCGAGTGAGGCGGTCTCCTTGGCGACCGTCTGCACGCGGCGCCGGGGGAGAGCGGTCATCAGGATGCCGAGGCGGACGCGCTGCGTGCGGGCGGCGATGGCGGACAGCGCCACCACCGGGTTCGCGACCGGCCAGCTCGGGTCGACGTAGAGCAGGTGGTCCCAGAGGTAGACCGCGTCCCAGCCGTGTTCCTCGGCGGCGACGCCCAGCTCGGTCAGCAGCGTGGGGTCTCCGAACTCGCCGACGTTCGGCAGTCCGACAGCGAAGCGCACCATGAGGGTAAGGCTATGCCCGCGTACGAGCCGGCTCGACCATGAAACACGGTAAGCCGCCGACAAACATCCCTTGAGCTGGATATTTCCCAATACATCGTAAGCAGAGCTAACATTTCGGGCATGAGGACGAAGGAGGATCTGCCCGGTGCGTTCGCCGGCGTACTGCTCGGGCTCAACCGGCTGATCCGGCGCCGCCTGCGTCAGGGCCTGACCGGGCCGCGGCTGCGCGGCGCCCAGGTCGAGCTGCTGCGCCTGGTCGCCGACCACCCCGGCATCAGCGTGTCGGCCGCGGCCAAGGAGCTCTACCTGGCCGGCAACTCGGTCTCCACGCTGGTCAACCAGCTCAGCGGGGCCGGGCTGCTGTACCGCGAGGTACGCAGCGAGGACCGCAGGTCCGCCAGGCTGCTGCCCACCCCGGACGGCGAGGCGCGCCTGCGGGCCTGGCAGGAACGCCGCACGGCGCTCGTCCGCGAGCACCTCGCGCGGCTCCCCGAGGAGGACAGGGCCGCGCTGGAGGCGGCACTCCCTGCGTTGCGCCGCCTGGCCGCCGGCCTGCAGGAAGAGCAGGAAGAGGAGGTGAGCGCGAAATGACGCCCACCGAGGCCGCCCGCGACGGCGTCCCGGACGGCCGAGCGGGTCACGCGCCCGGCGGTGCGGAGGCGGCGGTCGCGTGCACCGGGCTGCGGTACGCGTTCGGCGAGTCCGTCGCCGTGGACGGGCTCGACCTGACCGTGCGGGCCGGGGAGGTGTTCGGGCTGCTCGGGCCCAACGGGGCGGGGAAGACGACGGCGATCAGGTGCGTGACGACGCTGCTGCCCGTGCCCAAGGGCATGGCGCGGGTGTTCGGGCTCGACGTGGCCGCCGACCGGATGCGGGTGCGGCGCCTGCTCGGGTACGTCCCGCAGCAGCTCTCGGCCGACTCAGGGCTGACCGGCAGGGAGAACGTCTCGCTCTTCGCGCGCGTCTTCGACGTCCCCAGACGCGAGCGGCGGGAACGGGTCGCCCAGGCGCTGGAGGCGGTCGGCCTCACCGAGGCCGCCGACCGGCTGGCGAAGACCTACTCGGGCGGCATGGTCCGCCGCCTGGAGCTGGCCCAGGCCCTGGTCAGCGCGCCCCGCCTGCTCATACTCGACGAGCCCACGATCGGCCTCGACCCCATCGCCCGCACGGTCGTGTGGGAGCACATCATGGCCGTACGCGCCGCGACCGGCATGACCGTCCTGGTCACCACCCACTACATGGACGAGGCCGACCAGTACTGCGAGCGCGTGGCCCTCATGCACCAGGGCGGGATTCGCGCCCTGGGCACGCCGCGCGAGCTGACCGACGACCTGCGCGCCCGGCGCGGCGACGACAGCACGCCGACCCTGGAGGACGTCTTCCGCGACGTCGCCGGCAGCGGTCTCGACGAGGGAGGGGAGTTCCGCGATGTCCGCCGTACCCGCGACACCGCCTCCCGCGTCGGCTGACGGCGCGGCGGCGGTCCTGCTGCCCGCGCCGGCACAGGACCGGCCCGCCTGGCGGGTCGTCCCGGCCAGGGTGGCCGCGATGTGCGTGGTGGAGCTGCAGAAGCTGCGCCACGACCGTACGGAGCTCTACACCCGCGCCGTCCAGCCCGCGCTGTGGCTGCTGGTCTTCGGCGAGACGTTCACCCGCATCAACGTGATCCCGACCGGCGGCATCCCCTACCGCGACTATCTGGCGCCGGGGATCATCGCGCAGTCCACGATGTTCATCGCCATCTTCTACGGCATCCACATCATCTGGGAACGCGACTCGGGCGTGCTGACCAAGCTCCTGGTCACGCCGACGCCCAGGGCGGCGCTGGTGGCGGGGAAGGCGTTCGCGGCAGGGGTGAAGGCGATCGTGCAGGCGGTCGTGGTCGTGGTCATCGCCGCGCTGCTCGGCGTGCACCTGTCCTGGCATCCGCTGCGCCTGCTCGGCGTGATGGCAGCGGTGCTGCTCGGCTCGGCGTTCTTCGCCTGCCTGTCGGTGACGATCGCCGGCATCGTACGGACGCGCGACCGGCTGATGGGCTTCGGCCAGGCCATCACGATGCCGCTGTTCTTCGCCTCCAACGCCCTCTACCCGACGACCTCGATGCCGGACTGGCTGCGGGTGGTCAGCGCGGTCAACCCGCTCAGCTACGAGGTGGACGCGCTGCGCGGGCTGCTGCTCGGCGTCCCCGCGCACCTGCCGCTGGACTTCGCGGTGCTGGCGGTGGCCGCCGCGGCCGGCATCACGGCGGCGGCCGCGCTGCTCGGCCGCCTGGCCAGGTAGGCGCAGGTCATCGCCCGTTTAACCCGATCTTCCCCGGGCAGCCGCCGCCCATGATGGACTACGTGCTCCCGCTGCGCTGGGAGGACGACCGCGGCCTGGACGAGCTGACCGCCTACCTGCGCACGCTGGCCCGCCACGTGGGCGCGGTCATCGTCGTCGACGGCTCGCCGCCCCCGCTGTACGAGCGGCACGCCGCCGCCTGGCGCGGCCTGGTCACGCACGTCCGCCCGGCCGCCGACCTGCGCCACGCCAACGGCAAGGTCAACGGCGTGCTCACCGGCATGCGGCTGGCCCGCGCCCCGCACGTGGTCATCGCCGACGACGACGTACGCCACGACCGGGACACGCTCGCCAGGATCGACACGCTGCTGACCGCCGCCGACCTCGTACGCCCCCAGAACCACTTCACCGAGCTGCCCTGGCACGCCCGCTGGGACACCGCGCGCACCCTGCTCAACCGCAGCTTCGGCGCCGACTACCCCGGCACGTTCGGCGTGCGCCGCGCGTTCTTCGAGCGCATGGGCGGCTACGACGGCGACGTGCTGTTCGAGAATCTCGAGCTGATCCGCACGGTACGCGCCCATGGCGGCAGGGAGCTGCGCCCCCTCGACCTGTACGTGCGGCGGCTCCCGCCCGACGCGGCCCGCTTCTGGAACCAGCGGGTCCGCCAGGCCTACGACGACCTGGCGCAGCCGGGCCGGCTGGCGGTGTTCCTGCCGGTGCTGCCCGCGCTGGCCTGGTGCCTGTGGCGGGGCAGGTGGGCAGCTCCGGTGGCGGGCGCCGCGCTGGCCGTCGCGCTGGCGGAGACCGGGCGGCGCCGCGCGGGCGGGCGGCACGTCTTCCCCGGCACGTCGGCGCTGTTCGCGCCGGTGTGGGTGCTGGAGCGGGCCACCTGCGGCTGGCTCGCCGTGGGCGCCGCGCTGCGGGGCGGCGTCCCGTACGCGGGGCGCAGGCTGCGGCGGGCGGCCCACTCCGTACGGTGGCTGCGCAGGAACCGTCAGGCCGGCGGGTCCGGCTCGCTCGCCGCCCGGAACCCGGCGACCTTGTGCGAGCCGTCGCAGAACGGCTTGACCGCCGAGCGCCCGCACCGGCACAGCGCGACCGTCGAACGTCCGGCGGGAATCGGCACGCCGTCCTGAGTGACCAGCCGGAGCGGCCCCCTGACCAGCAGCGGCCCGTCCTCGCACGGCGTCACGGTCACCGCGGCGGCCACATCGTCCCCGTCATCCCCGTGTTGCGACATTCCCCCCACGTTCCCGTGAGCCACGGCGGTATGCCGGAATGATCCCTGACCTGCGGGGTAGCACTGCCGCCGTGAAGCTACGCGAGCAGAGTGTGACGGGCGGGGACCGGGCGGGGGAGTGGCGATGACGACGGCGTTCGACCCGGCCGCGTACGGGCGCGGCATCGCCGACATCTACGACGTCACCGTCGGGAACCTGCCGACCGAGGCGACCGTCGAGCAGCTGTGCCTGCTCGCCGAGGGCGGCCCCGTGCTGGAGTTCGGCATCGGGACAGGCCGGCTGGCGGTGCCGATGGCCCAGCGGGGGCACCAGGTGGCCGGCATCGACGGCTCGCCCGAGATGGTGGAGATCCTGCGCGACAAGCCGGGCGGCGAGAACATCCCCGTCACCGTGGGCGACTTCTCGGCGACGCGGGTCGAGGGCGAGTACGCGCTGGTGGCGCTCACCACGAACACCATCTACGCGCTGCCCTCGCAGGCCGCCCAGGTCGCCTGCTTCCGCAACGCCGCCGCGCACCTGCGGCCGGGCGGCAGGTTCGTGGTGGAGGCGTGGGTGCCCGACCCCGGCGCCTTCCGCCGCGGCTCCGCGCTGCGGCTGCTGTCGCTGAGCGAGGACGTCGTGCTCGCCGAGGCCGCCCGCATCTCGCCCGCCGAGCAGCTCATGGCCACCACCAAGGTACGGCTCACCGCCGGCGGCGTCCGTCTCCTGCCCGCCAACCACCGCTACGCCTGGCCCGCCGAGCTGGACCTGATGGCGCAGCTGGCGGGGATGGAGCGCGAGCACCGCTGGGCCGACTGGACCCGCAGCCCCTTCACCGACGACAGCACCAACCACGTGTCGGTGTACCGCCTGCCCGGCTGAAAAAGGGGCCGCCCGGATGGACGGGCCGCCCGGGTGAAAAGGGCCGCCCGGATGGACGGGTTGCCCGGATGGACGGGCCAGGTCGGATGGGCGGCCCGGATGCCCGGACCGATGGCCGAAAGGTCCGGATGGTCGCGTGGTGGGTGGTCCGGCTCAGGGGAGGCGGGACAGGGAGGTGTCGCCGCGCTCCCAGCGCGTGAGCACGTACCCCGCCCACAACCGCTCCAGCTCCAGCGCGCACGCCGCGCCGAAGACGATGTCACCGGCGAGGGCGGGCTCGTCGGCGGCCAGGGCGGCGCACAGGTCGTGGGCGGCGATCTGCTCGTGCACGGCGTCCGCCTGCACATGCTCGTCGTAGAAGCGCGCGGTCCGGGCGTCGCCGCCGAGCCGCCGCAGCCCCTGCGCGTAGCGCCGGTTGGGCAGCGAGGACGTCATCTCCAGCGCCGCCAGGTGCCCGGCGAGGGCGCCGCGCAGCCGCCGGTGCAGGCCGAACAGCGACATGGCGTTCGAGATGGCCAGCGTGATGCCGGGGACGCGGCCGAGGTAGGCGCCGTAGGAGTCGTCGAGGCCGAGCCCGTGCAGGGTGGCGCGGAACAGCTCGGAGTGCATGCGTTCTGTGCGGCCGCCGCCGTACTCGTCGGCCTGGATCTCCACCAGCGCCGCCTTGGGCCCGCCCGCCAGGCGCGGGATGGCCCACGTGTGCGGGTCGGCCTCCTTGAGGTGGTAGATCGAGCGGTGCACGACGAACTCGCGGAACTGCTCGCGACCGGCCCGCTGCGCCAGGAACGCCGACACCGACGGCCCGCGATCGTCGGCGGCGAGCGCGGTGAGCACCCGCCGCACGTCCCGCGGCCCCTCCAGAGGCGGCATGGGGACTTCGCGCGCCAGCGACTCCTCGAAGTGCCGCTCCAGGACGGCCCTGGCCGCCAGCAGCGCGGGATCCCACTCCCAGCGCTCGTCCACCCCGGCGAACCCCCGGTAGTGCAGCTCGTAACAGGCGAACAGGGCGAGCTGGAAGTCGGCGTCGCCGAGGTCGGCGCCGGTCACGTCGAGGTGCAGCGCCCGCCCGTCGGGCGCCCCGGCCAGGCGGCGGAACAGCAGCGCGGTGACGGGCCCGCGCGGCGCGGGCAGCGCGGGCGCCGGCCCGCCGGTTCTCTCACGGGCGTGTCCCCCGATGGCGTCGACCGCTGTCACGAGCGCCTCCCTCCTGTCGGCTCCTTGTCGTTTCCCACCCTCTGACCAGGCAAACCGCAGGTATGACCGGCCCCAATCCGGGTAGTGGGGAGCGGCGACGGGAAGGGCTCCCGCCGCTCGCAACGGGGGAGGTGATGTCCCTGATGACCCGCGAAATGGAGCGGCATCCCGACATCATCAGCATGCGCGAGAAGTACGAGATGGCCGCGGCCAAGCCGGCCGTTCAGCTGGCGGACGGGCTGACCCTGGTGGCCGGGCTGTTCCTGGCGCTGTCGCCGTGGATCATCGGATTCACCGGCATAACGTCACTGACCATGAACAACCTGGTCACGGGGCTGGCCGTGGCCGTGCTCGCGCTGGGCCTCAGCTCGGCGTACGGGCGCACGCACGGGATCGCGTGGGTCGCGCCCCTCATCGGGCTGTGGACCATCCTGGCGCCCTGGCTGATCAGGGGGGAGGCGGACACGCCGACCACGATCACCACCAACGTGATCGTCGGCGCGATCATCCTCATCTGCGGCCTGGTCGCGCTCGGCATGAGCATGACGAGGAGGCGATGAGACCCGGGCCGGCCCGTGTGACCGGCCCTTCTCATGCGCTCACCCGGACGCGCAGCGCCAGCGCCACCACGGCGGCGTCCCCCGGCACGCGCACGTCGCGGCCGGTCAGCTCACGGAAGCGGGCGAAGCGGTGCTGGACGGTGTTGCGGTGGCAGTAGAGCGCCGCGGCCGTGTCGGCGATCGAGCCGTCGCCCGCCAGATGCACGCGTACGGTCTCCAGCAGCCGCTCCCGCTCCACCGCGCCGATCGACTCCAGCGGGCCGAGCACCCGCTCCGCCAGCTCGGCGGCCAGCTCGGGGCTGTGCGCGACGAACACCTCAAGCCACCGGTCCTCCAGCCGCATCGGCCCCGCGGGAGCCGCGCCGCCGGCCCTGATCGTGGCCGAGGCCAGGCGCACCGCGTGGGGCACCCGGGCCAGCCCCGTCACCCGCGGCGACAGGCCGCACGCCACGTGCGCGAGCGCGTCGAGCACCAGGCGTTCGGGGTTGAACACCCGGGAGGGCAGTTGCACGACGAGGATGTCGCCCGACGGCGACTCGTGACGGTGCGTACGCAACCGAAGCCCGCTCATCCCGCCCGCCGCCACCCGCAGCGCCGCCCCCGACGCGGGCGCCGCCACGACGGCCACGAACGGAGCGGGCACGTCGAAGCCGAGCACCCGCCCCACGTCGCGGACCACGTCGGGGTTGCGCCCGTCGTTGTCCATCAGCCGGGCGAACCACGTGCGCCGCTCGTCCTCCTGCTGCCTGCCCATCTCCAGCACGGCCCGCTGGTAGCCGGTCATCAGGCCGGTGTTGTGCTGCTCGACCGCCTCCCACACCAGGTTGGCCCCTTCGAGCAGCGCCGGGACGTCCTCGGGCGCGGCCAGCCCGACCAGCCCGTGCCACAGCGCGCGGGCGTCCAGCCGGGCCGCCGCCAGCAGCGACTCCAGCGGCACGCCCTGCCCGGCCCGCCGCTCGCCCAGCTTCTCCGAGTGCGGGCGCTGCTCGGGCGGCACTCCGCCCTCGGCCAGGTGGCGCAGGATCAGCTCGAACCCGACCCTGGCCCCCTCGCGCACCTCCTCGCGGCTGACCAGGCCCCGCGCGTACGGCTCCATCGCCATGACCTGCTCGGCCCAGTCGTCGATGAGGTCCTCGTAGCTCTCCAGGCACCGCCTGGCCAGCCGGACCAGCACGTCATTGGTCACATGCACAATCTAGCCGCGCATTTACGCACCGTATCGCCGTTGGTCGGCCCCCTGACCTCGCCATAGCGTGAGCGAAAGGGAGGTTGGACGTTGCATCTGACACCTCGCGAGCAGGAGCGGCTGACCATCTTCACGCTCGCCGAGCTCGCCCGCCGCCGCCGCGCCCGAGGGCGCAGGCTCAACGCCCCCGAGGCCATCGCCCTGATCTGCGACGAGATCCTCGAACTGGCCTGGGACGGCGCCACGCTGCCCGAGGTCATCGAGGGCGCCGAGGCCGTGCTCGGCCCCGGCGACGTGATGGACGGCGTCCCCGCGCTCGTCACCCACGTCCAGGTAGAGGCCCTGTTCCCGAACGGCACCGCGCTGGTGGCCGTGGACGCCCCGATCGGCCCGCCGGAGCACGACGGACCCGGCGCGGTCCGGCCGCTGCCGCGCGAGGTCGAGCTGAACGCCGGCCGCGAGCGCGGCACCCTGCGCGTCACCAACCGGGGCGAGCGCACGGTCTACGTCTCCTCGCACTTCCCGCTGGGCGAGGTCAACGCGGCGCTGTCCTTCGACAGGGAGCCGGAGGGGCTCAGGCTCGCCATCCCCGCCGGCACGGCCACCGCCTTCCCCCCGGGCGAGACCGTCGAGGTGGAGGTCATCACGTCATGAGGCGCGAGACGTACAACGCGATCTACGGCCCGACCACCGGTGACCTGATCAGGCTCGGCGACACCTGCCTGTGGGCCGAGGTGGAGGCCGACGACGTGCCGCACGGCGACGAGCTGCTCGGCGGCTGCGGCAAGACGCTGCGCGACGGGCTGCTGGCCAGCCCGCGCGGCGACCGCGAGTCCGCGCTCGACCTGGTCGTGGCCGGGGTCGTGCTGATGGACCCGGTGCTCGGCGTACGAAAGACGCACATCGGCGTCAAGGACGGCCGGATCGTGCCGGTCGAGGGCGCGATCATCGACTCGCACACGGCGATCGTGCCGGGGGAGGGCCTGATCGCCACGCCCGGCGTCGTGGACTCGCACGTGCACCTGTCCTCGCCGGAGATCGCGCCCGCCGCGCTGGCCTCCGGCGTGACGACCGTGGTCGGCATGGGACTCGGCGGCGTCTGGGACGTCGGCGTCAACCCGGCGCACAACCTGCACACGCTGATGGCCGCCTGGCGCGGCACCCCCCTCAACGTGGCGTTCCTGGCTCGCGGCTCGTCCAGCTCGCAGCGGCTGCTGGAGGAGGCGGTGCTGGCGGGCGCCGGCGGCTTCAAGATCCACGAGGACTTCGGGGCGACGCCGCGGGTCATCGACACCTGTCTCGGCGTGGCCGAGCAGGCGGACCTGCCGGTGGCGCTGCACTCGGACTCGATGAACGAGTCGGGCTACCTGGCCGACACGGTGGCGGCGACGCGGGGGCGCACCGTGCACGCGTACCACGTGGAGGGCGGCGGCGGGCATCCCGACCTGCTGGAGATCCTCTCCGAGCCGCACGTCCTGCCCTCCTCCACCACCCCCACGCTGCCCTACACCACGAACACCGCGGGCGAGCTGTTCCCGATGACGATGACCGTGCACCGGCAGAACCACCACATCGACAGCGACGTGGCGGTGACCCGCACCCGGGTCAGGGAGCACGGCATCGCGGCCGAGAACGTGCTGCACGACCTCGGCGCGATCAGCATCGTCAACTCCGACTCGATGGGCATGGGCCGGGTGGCCGAGACGGTGCGGCGCACCTGGCAGGTCGCGCACCTCAACGCCCTGGCCGCCGGGGCCGGCGAACCGGTGGGTGACAACACACGGATCCTGCGCTACCTGGCCAAGCTGACCGTCAACCCGGCCGTCGCGCACGGCCTGGCCCACGAGGTCGGCACACTGCGGCCCGGCCGCCTCGCCGACATCGTGCTGTGGCAGCCGGGATGGTTCGGCAGCAAGCCCGAGCTGGTGATCAAGGGCGGCTTCGTCGCCCACGGCGTCTCCGGCAGCGGGTCCGGCTCCACCCGGCTCACCCAGCCGCGCGTCTACCGGCCGTACTTCGGCGGCCTCGGCGACGCGCCCGCGCTGCTGTCGCGGATCTTCGTCGCGCACGACGCGCTCGACTCGGCCGACAGCAGGGACGCCCTGCCGCGCGGCCTGCGGTACGCGGCGATCCGGCACGCTCGCGGCCTCACCCGACACGACATGTGCCGAAATATGGCGACTCCTCGGGTCGAGGTGCCGCGCGAACCCGGGCCCGTCCTCGTGGACGGCACCGCGGCGAGCATGGCCCCCGCCACCGAGGTGCCGCTCGCCCAGCTCCACCACTTCGCTTAGGAATCCCCCCGTATGAGCTCCACCACCGCCCGCGGCGCGGGCATCGCGTCCTTCGTCGGCACCTCCATCGAGTGGTACGACTTCTACATCTACGGCACCGCCTCCGCCCTCGTCTTCAGCAGACTGTTCTTCCCCGACGTCAGCCCCGCGGCCGGCGTGATGGCCTCCTTCGCCACCTTCTGGGTCGGGTTCCTGGCCAGGCCGCTCGGCGGCGTCGTCTTCGGCCACCTGGGCGACCGCATCGGCCGCAAGCGCACGCTCGTCGTCACCCTGCTGCTGATGGGCGGGGCCACCACGCTGGTCGGCGTGCTGCCCACGTACGCGCAGGCCGGCATGCTCGCGCCGGTGCTGCTCGCGACGCTGCGGCTGGTGCAGGGCATCGCCGTGGGCGGCGAGTGGGGCGGCGCGGTGCTGATCGCCGCCGAGCACGCGGGGCCCAAGCGCATCTTCTACGCCGCCTTCGCCCAGCAGGGCTCGCCCGCCGGGTCGATCCTCGCCACCGCCATGTTCGCGCTGGTCAGCACGCTGCCCGAGGACGCGTTCCTGTCCTACGGCTGGCGCATCCCCTTCCTGTGCTCCGCCGTGCTGCTGGTGGTGGGCCTGGTCATCCGGCTGCGGGTGGAGGAGTCGCCGGAGTTCACCCGCATGCAGGAGCGGCGCGAGGTGGCCAAGCTGCCGGTCGCCGAGGTCTTCCGCACGGCGTGGCCGCTGGTGCTGCTCGGCATCGGCGCGAGCGGCGTCGGCATCGCGTCGGCGTACTTCACCAACACCTTCATCCTGTCCTGGGCCACCACCGACCTCGGCATCGCCCAGAGCACGATGCTGGACGTGCTGCTCATCGTGGCGATCACCCAGTTCGTCACCCAGCCGCTCGGCGCGGTGCTCGGCCAGCGCTACGGCGCCGCCCGCTTCATGCTGATCGCGTTCACCGCGCTCATCGTGTGCACGCCGATCACCTTCGCCATGGTCGGCACCGGCTCGCCGGTCCTCGCCACGCTGGGGCTGGCGCTGAGCATCGTCTTCGGCGGCATGTCGTACGCGGCGCTGGCCGGGTTCCTCGCCGAGGCGTTCCCGGCGCGGGTCCGCTACACCGGGATCTCGCTGGCGTACCAGCTGTGCGGCGCCCTCATCGGCGGCACCGCCCCGATGATCGCGCAGGCGCTGCTCACCTCGACCGGCACCATCTGGGCGGTCGTCGCCCAGTACCTGGTCATCATCCTGCTCACCATGGCCTGCGTGGCCGCTCTGCAGCGCAGGAGCGCGGCGGCCGCGCGGGAACCGCTGGAGGTCTGATGCGTCTCGACACGCTGTTCGTCAACGGCCGCTTCACCACGCTCGACCGCGACCGGCCGTACGCCACCCGCCTCGGCGTGCTGCACGGCCGGATCGCCGGGCTGGACGAGGAGCTCGACGGCGCGAGCGCCGGGACGGTCGTGGACCTCGGCGGCGCTCCCGTCGTGCCCGGCTTCAACGACGCGCACCACCACCTCAGCATGCGCGGCCAGCGGCTGCGCGAGCTGGACGTGCGGGTGACCAGCCTCGACGAGCTGTACGCGCGGGTCGCCGAGCGCGCCGCCGAGCTGCCCGCCGGCGCGTGGATCCGCGGCGGCGGTTACGACCAGAACAAGCTGGGTGGTGCCCACCCCGGCCGCGAAGCCCTCGACAAGGCCGCGGGAGGCCGCCCGGTCTGGCTCCAGCACACCTCGGGCCACATGGGCGTGGCCAGCACGGCGGCGTTCGCGCTCATGGGCTTCCCCTCGCTGGAGGACGTGCCCGACGTGCCGGGCGGTTCCGTGGGCCGCGACGAGCGCGGGCTGCCCACCGGGCTGCTCGCCGAGCAGGCCCAGGACCTCGCGCTGCGGGTGCTGCGGCCGCTCGCGCACGAGGAGTTCGTGGAGGGCATCGCGCTGGCCGGACGGGCCGCCGCCGCCGAGGGGCTGACCAGCTTCACCGAGCCGGGCGTGGGCGTCGGGCTGGCCGGCAACGGCCGCTGGGACGTGGCCGGCTTCCAGGACGCGATCCGGCGCGGCCTGCTCCCGCAGCGGGCCACGCTCATGCCCGGCTCGCCCAACCTGCACGACGTGGACGCCGAGTTCGGGCTCGACCTCGGCGTACGCTCCGGGTTCGGTGACGAGTGGCTGCGGATCGGGCCGGTCAAGCTGTTCTCCGACGGCTCCCTGATCGGCCGTACCGCCGCCATGTGCTGCGACTACGCGGGCGAGCCGGGCAACCGGGGCTTCCTGCAGGAGGAGGCGGCGGCGCTGCGCGGCTTCATCCTGCGCGCCCACGACTCCGGCTGGCAGATCGCCACCCACGCCATCGGCGACGCCGCCGTGGACGTCGTGCTCGACGCCTACGCCGAGGCCCAGGCCCGCACGCCGCGCCCCGGTGCCAGGCACCGCATCGAGCACTGCGCGGTCACCAGCGACGCCCAGGTCGCCAGGCTCGCCGAACTGGGCGTCATCCCGGTGCCGCAGGGCCGGTTCATCTCCGAGATCGGCGACGGCATGCTGGACGCGCTCGGCCCCGAGCGGGCCCGCGGCTGCTACCGGCAGCGCTCGTTCCTGGAGGCGGGCGTCGTGCTGCCGGGCAGCTCCGACTGCCCCGTGGTGGCGGGCGCGCCGCTGCTCGGCATCCACGACCTGGTCAACCAGGTCACGGCGAGCGGGCGGCCGTTCAACCCTGAGGAGGCGCTGACGCCCGAGCAGGCGCTGCGCGCGTACACCGAGGGCTCGGCGTACGCGGTGCACGAGGAGCACCTCAAGGGCACGCTCGGCCGGGGCAGGCTGGCGGACTTCGCGGTGCTCTCCGACGACCTGCTGGCCGTCGATCCGGCCACGATCAGGGACATCACCGTGATCGCCACGGCGGTCGGCGGGCGGCTGGTGTACGACGTGCGTTGACCTGATTTCGACACCTATGACCCGCCGCTTGCGGAGCCATTGGCTCCCCATGAACCCGTAGTTGGAAGCATGGCCACTGAGGAGTGAGGCGAGCGGGGAGGTGGCGATGCCCCATCGTCCGGGGCCCCTGACGCCGGGGCTCCTGAGCCCCGGCCGCCTCTCGGTGCAGGCCCGTCTCGTCCTGGTGACCGCCCTGCTGTCGCTGGCGAGCCTCACCGGGGTGGCCGGCGCCGTGGACCTGATCGTCCGCGACAGGATCGAGAGCGAGGTCTACGAGAGCACCCAGCGCGCGGCCACCGAGTGGATCGGCGCCATGGGCACCTCGACCCCGCAGCCCGTGACCACCCCCGAGGTCGGCCTGTTCCAGCTCGTGGACGCCACCGGCCACGTCGTGCAGGCCAGCCGCGACGCCGAGGGCCGCCCGCCCATGAGCACCCTGTGGCCGAACTCCGACGACCGCATCCAGCACGGCAAGGAGTGCACGCGGGACGGCTGCGTCATGTTCACCGCCTACCGGCCGTCACCGCAGGAGGAGGAGCTGTGGGGCGGCGCCTCCCACATCGTGTACGCCGGTCGCCCCGAGCCCGCCCTCCTGGCCGGCTGGAACCTGGAGCTGGGCCTGGCCGCCGCCGTCCTCACCGGCACCGCGCTGCTGACCGGCCTGGCCGCCCTGCTCATCCGCCGCACCCTGCGCCCGGTCGAGGAGATGCGGGCCAGGATCGCCGAGATCACCGTCACCGACCTCGGCCTGCGGGTGCCCGCGCCGCCGGGCGACGACGCGATCGCCTCGCTCGCGCGTACCGTGAACAGGACCCTGGCCAGGCTCCAGGAGGCGGTCAGCCAGCAGCGCCACTACTCCTCGATGGTCTCCCACGAGTTGCGCACCCCGCTGGCCGGGCTGCGCATGCGGCTGGAGGAGGCGGTGACCTACCCCGACGCCGACCGTGATGAGACGATCAGAGGGGCGCTCGGCAGCGTGGACCGCCTTCAGCGGATCATCGACGAGATGCTGCTGCTCACCCGGATCCGCACGTCGTCGCCGCGGCAGGCCGAGCGGGTGGACCTGGGCCACCTCGTCCGCGAGGAGGCCGGGAGTCTGCCGGGCCCCTACCGGCCCCTGCTGGTCGTCCACGACTCGCCCCGCGTGTGGGGCAACAGGACCCAGCTCACGGAGGTGCTGACGAACCTGCTGGTCAACGCCCAGCGGCACACCCGCGGCGCGATCGAGGTGAGCGTCGCCCGCGAGGACGACGAGGCCGTGCTGACCGTCTGGGACGACGGCGAGGGCATCGCGCCCGAGGAGCGCGAGCAGGTCTTCCAGCCCTTCGTCCGGCTGGCCGCCGGCCGCAAGCGCGACCCCGCGGGCAGCGGGCTCGGCCTGGCCATCTCCCGCGCGATCGCCCAGGCGCACGAGGGCGACCTGACCATCGAGGACAGCCCGCGCGGCACCCGCTTCGTCCTGCGGCTGCCGCTGGCCGGCGAGCACGAACCCGGCTGAGCCGTCAGAGCGAGGGCGTGATCAGCTCCTCCGCCACCCAGCGGGCCACCTTCTCCGGGTACGGCGCCGGCAGCCCGAGCACCACGTGGTGGAAGCCCGCGGCCACCGCCTCGCCGATGGCCTGCCTGGTGGCGCCGGGCCGGTCGTAGGAGACCGGCAGGTGGATCGAGCGGGTGATCGCGGCCGGGTCGCGGCCGATCTCCGTGCAGTAGCGGTCGAGCAGGGCGCTGCGGCGGACGACGTCGTCGATGTCGCCGCCCGGGACGTTCCACAGGTCGGCGTGCTCGGCGGCCACCCGCAGCAGCGCCGCAGAACGCCCGCCGAGCAGGATCGGCGGGTGCGGGCGCTGCACGGGCTTGGGATTGCAGTACGCCCCGGTCAGCGTGACGTGCGAGCCGTGGAAGTCGAACGGCTCGCTCTCGCTCCACATCCGCCGGATCACCGTGCACGCCTCGGCCAGGCTCTCCACGGAGTGACGGAAGTCGTGGAAGGGCAGGCCGTGCGCCTCGTACTCGCGGCGGGCCAGCGGATGGTCGGGCCGCGAGCCCGCGCCGATGCCGAAGTCGAGCCGGCCGCCCGACACGATGTCCACGGTCGCGGCGATCCTGGCCAGGACGGCCGGCGGGCGGAACCTGTTGCTGGTCACCAGCAGGCCGAGGCGCAGCCGGCTGGTCTGGGCGGCGAGCGCCGACAGCAGCGTCCAGCCCTCGTGGATCGGCCCGTCGATGTCGCCCTGGATGGGCAGCAGGTGGTCGAACAGCCAGGCGTGCTCGATCTCCGGCACGTCGTCGGCCTCCCGCCAGACCCGCAGGACGTCCTCGTAGCCGACCTGCATGGGAGCGGTCATGATGCCGAACCGCGTCCGGCTCCCGTGGCTGCTCATCGGCGCCGCAGGGACGGGTCGAGCAGCGCCGGCGGGGCGTCGAACTTCTCGTGCGCGGCCAGGTCGGTGCCCGGCGCGACGATCTCGTCGATGGCGTCCAGGACGTCCTGCGACAGCACGGTCCGCGCCGCGTCGAGCTGCGCCTTCAGATGCTCCATCATGCGCGGGCCGATGAGCGCGCCGGTCACGCCGGGGTGCGCGGTCACGAAGCCGAGCGCGAGCTGGATCAGCGTCAGCCCCGCCGCGTCGGCGACCCCGGCCAGCCGCTCGACGGCCTCCAGACGGGCCCTGTTGTACGGCAGCGCCGGGTCGAAGCGCTCCGGCAGCACCGACGAGCGGTGGGTGTCCGCCGCGCGGCCCGCGCGGATCGCGCCCGACAGCCAGCCCGAGGCCAGCGGGCTCCACACCAGCACGCCGAGCCCGTACTCCTGCGCGACGGGCAGGACGTCGGCCTCGATGCCGCGCTGCAGGATCGAGTAGCTGGGCTGCTCGGTGACGTACCGGCTGAGGTGGTGCTCGCGGGCGGCCCACTGGGCCTGCACGATCCGGTACGCGGGGAACGTCGAGCTGCCGAAGTAGCGGATCTTGCCCGCCCGCTGCAGGTCGGTCAGCGCCGACAGCGTCTCCTCGTCGCTGGTCGTGGGGTCCCACCGGTGCATCTGGTACAGGTCGACGTGGTCCACGCCGAGGCGGCGCAGGCTGTCGTCCAGCGCCCTGACGATCCAGCGGCGCGAGCCGCCCTGGTGGTTGGGCGCCTCGCTCATCGGCATGGTGGCCTTGGTGGCCAGCACGATGTCGTCGCGGCGGCCGGCGATGGCCTTGCCGACGATCTCCTCCGACTCGCCGCCGCTGTACCAGTCGGCGGTGTCGATCACGTTGACGCCGGCCTCCAGCGCGGCGTCGATGATGGCGGTGGCCTCGTCCTGGGTGGTGCGGCCGATGGCGCCGAAGTTCATCGCGCCGAGTGCGAGCGTGCTGACCTGGACGCCGGTGCGGCCCAGGGCGCGGTACTGCATGGTCATGTCTCCTCCACGTGCGCGGCGGCTTTGTCCGGCGGCCGCGCTTCTGGCATCCTGAAAGCGGATCCGCGTTCCGCTAAACACCATACGGAACGCTGTTCCGTTTGTCCAACGGCGTGGTGGAGGTAGCGGCACAGTGGCCGGATCACAGGCAGCCCCGAAGAAGCGGGCCGACGCGAGACGGAACGAGAAGGCGCTGCTCGACGCGGCCGCCGCGGCCTTCGTCGCCTCAGGGGTCGACGTGCCCGTACGCGAGATCGCCGCCAGGGCGGGGGTCGGCGTCGGCACCATCTACCGGCACTTCCCGACGCGCGCCGACCTCATCGTGGCCGTCTACCGGCACCAGGTGGAGGCGTGCGCGGCGGCGGGGCCCGAACTGCTGGAGGCCGGGCCCACGCCGTACGACGCGCTGGCGAACTGGATCAACCTCTTCGTGGACTTCCTGGTCACCAAGCACGGCCTGGCCGAGGCGATGCAGTCGGAGGACGCCTCGTTCCAGTCGCTGCACGCGTACTTCATCGACCGGCTCGTCCCGGTCTGCGCCCGCCTGCTGGAGGCCGCCGCCGACGCCGGCCAGATCGAGCCCGGCATGGACGCGCTCAGCTTCATGCGCGGCGTCGGCAACCTCTGCATAGGCGCCGGCAAGGAGGGCGCCTACGACGCCCGCCGCATGGTCGCCCTCCTCATCACCGGCCTGCGCGTCCGCTGACCGGCGGGGGATCAGTACGGGGCGGGCGCGTGGCGCTCCAGCAGCCGCAGCCCCGCGCGCACGAGCACCCACCCGAGCCGCTCCTCCAGGGCTCCGGTGGCGGAGGGGGATCCGGCCAGGCGGTGCCGCTCGGCTTCCCGGCGCAGTTCGCGGGCGCGTACTCGCTCTACGTACAGATGCAGGTCTGGATGCATCGCGACCTCCGGGGTCGTCGTCAGGGGCGGAACGGGAAGCCCGCGGTGTGCACGGCGACGTGCTCGCGGCCCTCGCGCTCGCCGGCCTCACGGGCGGCGTCGCTGCGCGCCTCCCACTTCTTGAGCAGCTCGTTCATCTCCGTCCTGAGCCCGACCAGCTCCTGAGGGGTGAGCGAGAGCAGGTACTCGGAGTCGAACGAGGCGTCGCGCCACTCGCCGGGCCAGGCGGACTTGGCGTCGAGGTAGCTCTGGTACAGCTCATGGCGCTGCCTGGCCGCCAGCCTGGACAGGGCGACGTAGGCGCCCTCGCTCTCGGGGGCGTCCCTGAAGTCGGCGTCCTCGGTGCTGACCCCGCTGACCGCCGCCTGCCACCAGCGCTCGCGCCCGTCCGCACTGCCCTGCTCGGCCTCCTCGATGAGCCCGTGCGCGGCCAGCTTGCGCAGGTGATAGCTGACCAGCGACACCGCCTCGTCCACCTGCTCGGCGAGCTGGGAGGCGGTGGCGCGCTGGGTCACCATCAGCGCCCGGTAGAGGCGCATGCGCAGCGGATGCCCGAGCGCCTTGACCGTCTCGAGATCCTTGACGCGGCGTACGTTCTTCCTGGCCATACCCCCACGGTAGATACACAAAGAGATTTGCGCAAGAAATTTGCGCAAATCTCTTGTGCGCCTAGCCCTTCTCGGCGCCTTCGTTGGCGTCGCGGATGAAGTGGCGCTGGAAGAGGACGAAGATGACGGCCCGCAGAGACGGGGGCTACTCCTGGCGGGGCTGAAGGGCGTCCAGGAGGAGGTCGAACAGGCGGTCCATCCGGTCCCACGTGTCACCGGCCGCCGTGGACAGGAACACCCCGAGGATCATCGAGGTGACGTCGTCGGCCTCGACGTCCCCGCGCAGCGTGCCCGCCCGCGCCCCGCTCTCCAGGATCGCGCCGATCGCGGCGGTGATGCGTTCCCTGGTGGTGGGCGTGGCGAGCCGTCCTGAGGCCCAGCCGGTGCGCAGCGTGTCGAGCATGGCCCGCTTGGTCGAGACGAACGCGCCGTAGCGTTCCATCCACACCCGCATCGCGACCTCGGGCGGGTGCTCGGCGAGCAGGTCGGGCACGCAGCCGGTCACGTCGTCGAGCTCGGCCGAGTAGACGGCCTCGACCAGCGCCTCCCTGGTGGGGAAGTGACGATAGAGCGTGCCGATGCCGACCCCGGCCTGCTTGGCGATGCCTTCGAGCGAGACGGGCCCGTCGGCGGTGGCGAAGGCGGCGCGGGCGACGGCGAGCAGGTTCTCACGGTTGCGCCGCGCGTGCGCGCGAACGGGCCGCCCGGTGGCGGGAGGTTCGGAAGAACTCGGGGAAGCCAAAGCGGAGGCACCTCCGATAGTGCTAGGGTCGTTCGTGGCGGAGGGTCCTCCGCTTTCTGTCGTCATTGTCCGAAGGACGGTGTACTCCTGATGTCCACTGGCACCTCTTCCTCCGACGTCACGGCCACCGGGGCCCCGCGCCCCGGCGGTCCCGGCCTGCTCGGTGACCTTACCGTCTCCCGCGTCGGCTACGGCGCCATGCAGCTCGAACGCCTGCGCGACGACCGCGCCGCCGCCGTCGCCCTGCTGCGCCGCGCGGTCGAGCTGGGCGTCGACCACGTCGACACCGCCGACTTCTACGGCGCCGGCTTCGTCAACGACGTGCTCCGCGAGGCGCTGCGCCCCGAGGACGGCGTGGTGATCGTCAGCAAGGTCGGCGCCGTCAGCGACCCCGGCGGCCCCCTGCCGCTGCGCCCCGCCCAGCGTCCCGGGGAACTGCGGGCGAGCGTCGAGGAGAACCTGAAGTCGCTCGGCCTCGACCGCATCCCCGTCGTGAACCTGCGCAGGCTCGACGTCGGCCCCGGCGTCCGCGCCGCCGGCCCCCAGGTGGTGGACCTCGACGACCAGCTCGCGGTGATGACCGAGCTGCGCGACGAGGGCAAGATCGGCGCGATCGGGCTGAGCGCCGTCTCGCTCGACGTGCTGCGCCGGGCCCTCCCGGCCGGCATCGCCTGCGTGCAGAACGCCTACAGCCTCGTCGGCCGGGACTTCGAGGAGATGCTCGCGCTCTGCGCCGCCGAGGGCATCGCGTGGGTGCCGTACTTCCCGCTCGGGGGCGCGTTCCCCGGCATGCCCAAGGTGGTGGAGCAGCCGGCCGTGACCGAGGCCGCCGCGAGGCTCGGGCGCACTCCGTCCCAGATCGGCCTGGCCTGGCTGCTGCGGCACGCGCCGAACGTGCTGCTCATTCCCGGCACCGCCACGGCCGCCCACCTGGAGGAGAACGTCGCCGCCGGCGCCATCGCCTTCGACGAGGAGACGCTCGCCGCGCTGGACGCCGTACCGTCGCAGACCACGGACATCCTGCTCGGCTGATCGCGGGTCAAGGGGGTTTGGCGCGACGCTGACCTGGATGGGAGGCGGACCTGCGGGTCAGCGGGGTAGGTGCGGGCTGTTGCGCCGCCCCCTTGTACGCGGAGGAGCATGACGTGAGCCGCACCTACGATCCCCGCCGCACGGCGGTCCTGCTGGTGGACCCGTACAACGACTTCATGTCCGAGGGCGGCAAGCTGTGGCCCAGGCTCGCACCCGTGGCCACGAAGGTGGGGCTGGTGGACCACCTGCGCACGGTGACCGCCGCCGCGCGCGGGGCCGGCGTACAGGTGCTGATCGTGCCGCACCGCCGCTGGCAGCCCGGCGACTACGAGAGCTGGGACCACCCCAACCCGACCCAACTCGGCATCATGGAGCGGCACTCGTTCGCGCGCGGGACGTGGGGCGGGGAGTTCCACCCCGATCTGGGGCCCCAGCCGGGCGACATCGTCGTCCACGAGCACTGGGCGCAGAGCGGCTTCGCCAACACCGACCTCGACTTCCAGCTCAAGCAGCACGGCGTCAGCCACGTCGTGCTGATCGGGGTGCTGGCCAACACCTGCCTGGAGTCGACCGGCCGGTTCGCCATGGAGCTCGGCTACCACGTCACGCTGGTGCGCGACGCGACGGCGGCGTTCAGCCCCGAGATGATGCACGCCGCCCACGAGCTGAACGGCCCCACGTTCGCCCACGCCATCCTCGCCACGGACGAGCTGGTGGCCGCTTTCGGGGTGACCGCGGCCTGACCGGGTGGCAGAGTGGGGCGGCGTTCCGTACCCGGGAAAGGACGTCCATGCCCCTCAGTCACGACGACCGCTGCGCCATCACCGACCTGATCAACCTGCACGGCCACCTGTGCGACAGCGGCGAGCTCGACCGCTTCGGCGAGGTGTTCACCGGCGACGTGGTCTACGACGTGAGCGACATGGGCGGCGGCGAACTGCACGGCGTCGAGGCCCTGGCCGCCGCCGGCCTGGCCCTCGGCGAGGGAAACCCGATCGGGCACCACGTCACCAACATCCTCCTGGAGGAGCGGGCCGACGGGCTCGTGCACGCGCGCTCGAAGGGCCTCGGCGTCCGGGCCGACGGCACCACCGGCAGCCTCACGTACGAGGACACGGTCGTGCGCGGCGAGCGCGGCTGGCGCATCAGCCGCCGCAAGCTGATCGTGCACCGCGTGCCGCTGAACGGAGTCTGGCGCACCCCCTGACCGCGCGCCGCTCAGCGCGCGTCCGCCGCGGGGCGGCGGGCCGGTGGCGCGCGGCGCGAGGTCGGCGACATCCTCGCCGGATACAGCGCTCACGCGCCCTGCTCAGGCGCCGTTGTGGACGCGGGTGACCGTCAGGCTGTCCTCGTAGATGTGATAGCGCGTGATCAGCCCGTCCTCGACGGTCAGATGCAGCGCGAACGGTGACGTGTACGCCGGACCCCCGCCCCGTACGGTCTGCGCGATCACCCCCAGCACCACCGCATGCGGCCCGTCCACCAGGATGCGCTCCACCGACGTGCCGTTCAGCTCGGGCACGTGATGGGCTTCGAGCGAACGGAAGTGGTCCGCCACCTCGGCCCGGCTCGACCGCGGCCGGATCCACGGCACCGCCGGATGCCCCTCATCCGGCCAGGAGAGCCGCCAGTCCACCGGCTCGGCGAACATCTCCGCCGTACGCTCGTGGTCCCCCTTGGCCATCCTGGTCAGCAATTCGGTCACGACGTCACGGGTGTCTTGGCTCATGCCGATCATCCTTCCGTCCCACCCCTGCGAACGTCGATTACCTGCGAGGTCATGCCGGAAAAGCGCTGGACACCGTTGGTAGCGTGCCCGGCATGACCGACATCGACCTCGACCGGTTCGTGACCGACGGGTTCGCCAAGGTGCCGGGGACCGTCCCCCGCGAGGTCGGCGACGAGGCCAGGGCGCTGCTGTGGGCCGGCCCGGCATACTGCTCCTGCTGGTCCTGTTCTCCGAGGTCGGCCCGGACGACGCACCCACCCGCATCCGCGCCGGCTCCCACCGCGACATGGCGCCCCCGCTGGACGAACGCGTGGCGGACATGACGCCATCGGCCCCGCCTTCGAGGAGGTAGGCCGCAACCGGCGGGTGGCACTGGCGACCGGCGATCCGGGCGACGCCTACATCGTCCACCCCTTCACCGTCCACGCCGCCCAGGAACACCGAGGCACCGAGCCACGCTTCATGGCCCAACTCCCCATCACCCTGACCACCCCGCTCACGCCCGGCGACGCAACTCCTCTCGCCCGAGCGGTCGGCTGGTGACGTCGGGTGCGTCGTGCCCTGCGGCTGCTCCTTCGGTGGGACTGGTCACTGGTGACTTCGGGCGCGTCGGTCAAGGGCGCTCGGGATGTCAGGCGGGCTGGACCAGGCCGCTGCTCGGGATGTCAGGCGGGTTGGTCCAGGCGGTTGGCGGGTGGGAGAGTGGCGGTCAGGATGGTGCTGGGGATGTCCAGGGCGATGCGGTGGCACCGGCCGCGCGGGACGATCGCCGCGGTGCCCGCACACAGCCTGATCTCCTCCTCACCCCGCCCTTCCCCGCGCAGGTAGAGGCGGATCTTGCCGACGATGCAGGAGACGAGCTCGTCGGCCTCCGGGTGCAGCGCCCAGTGACCGCCGTGCACGTCGGTGGCGGTCCTCGCGTGTAGGACCCGCAGCCGCCAGCCGTCCCGATCGATGCTTCTCCGGCCGGCGTGGATCTCGCCGCTCGCGCTCAGGAGAACGGTCGACATCAACAGGTCGAACGGCGTCACCGCCACCGGGACACCGCCCTCGTCACGCAGCCCGGACGCGGTCGCCGCTTCCCGCCCGCCCCCAGGCGCCCGACGCCGGGCCCGCCGCCCATCCGCCCGAACGTCCGGCCCAGCCGCTCGGATCCCATGGGCGGTGACCGGGTCGCTCATGTCGTGCTGGGCGTTCAGCGGGACGGACGTCTCCGGTTCTCGGCTCATGCCGCCATCCTGACGATCGATCGGCGACCGGTCGCCCGCCATCCGTCGCGAATCCTTCCGGCTTCCCGCGCCGTTCGGCGCACCCGTCATCCAGGCGATGGGCACGCCGGCAGGGGATGAGTGGGCGGGTGTCCCTTGATCAGGTGGAGTGGAGGTCAGTCGAGGAGGCGGAGGAGCTCGGCCTCCTCTTCAGGGGTGAGGCCGGAGCGGGTCACCGTGTGGCCGGAGTCGCGCAGCCAGGTGAGGGTGTCGCGGGCCGTGTCGGTGACCGGGCGGATGTGCAGGCCGGCGGCCAGGACGGCCGAGACGTCGCGGGCCATGAAGCCGGCGTATTCCGGCAGCGGCACCCACAGCGGCAGGGACCGCGGCCCCATCCAGGCGTTCACGTCGTGCTCGGCGAGGAACTCCTGCCCGGCCCAGACCAGCTCAGGCTGCACCGACAGCCCTTCGGCGATGCCCGCGAGCAGCTCGCCCCTCGGCAACGGGCTGGAGACCGCGTCATACGGCCCGGTGAGCCCCTTCTCGGCGGCGTCGAGCGTCCAGGCGGCGAGGTCGCGTACGTCCACGAGCTGCACCAGGTCGCCGGGAGAGCCCGGCGCCAGCACCCGCCCGCCGCGCGCCAGCCGGTCGACCCAGTAGGTGAACCGGTCGGACACATCCTCCGGGCCCACGATCAGCCCGGCGCGGACGATGAGCGCCGCGTCGCCGACGATCTGCTCGCACGTCACCTTCGCCCGTCCGTAGTTGGCCACGTCGTTCTCGTCGGCGTCGGACGCCAGCGGCTCGTGCAGCACGGAGGTGGCTTCGCGGGTGTCGGGGTAGACGCTGAGGGTGGACACCAGCGTCCAGTGACCGGCGCGGCCCGCCAGCTCATCGACCGCCCTGCGCACCTGGCTCGGATGCCTGGCGACGTCGATGACCAGGTCGAACGACCCCTCCAGGGGAGCCAGCCCGCCGTCCTCCGAGCGATCGACCCGGACGAACTCCACCCCGGGCGGCGGGTCACCCGCCTGCCCGCGCGCCGCGCACACCACCTCGTGCCCGCGATCGCGCGCCTGCCGCGCGATCTCCTTGGACAGGAACCTCGTGCCACCCAAAACAAGTGTTCGCATGCCCCTCATCCTGACCCACCGCGGCCGTCAGGGCCGCCCGGCTTCACTCCCAGCGCAACGCCACCCACCCACCGTCGCCGCCGGGTGCGGGGCGGGGCTGGGCTTCAGCCGGAGGCGAATTTCTGGGCGCGGTCGCGGGCCCACTGAGCCACTTCGGCTGTCCGGTCGGCTGGGAGGGCGGTGCCGGGGTGGCGGCCGAGGCGTTCGACCTGGTCGGCGAAGTTCAGGTGTTCGCGGTGCGCGTGTTCGCGGCAGGGCAGGCAGGTGACGCGTTCGGGGTGGGGCGAGGTCATCGCGTACGGCACCCTGAGGCCGCAGCCGGTGGTGACCTCGGACGGCGCGTCGGGGACGCGGCCCAGCGTCGAGGCGAGCACGTTGCGGAAGCCGGCGCCGGCCTGCAGCACCTTGCGATCGACGTGGATGTGCGGGTCGGTCTCGGTCACCTCGGCCATCCCTCCGCCCGGCCTGAGGACGGTGCCGCCGCCGTCCCCGAGGTCCAGGGTAGTGCGGTGGAGGCGAGGGCTTGCGCTTCGTTTAGGTCACGGTCCGCGCCGCCGGATCGTTGCATTGAGCAATGGAATGTTATGGTCGCAGCAGGTGAGCCGGGAAGTCTGGTCGGCGTAGACCTGTCATGCCGTCGTCCTCACCGGGATCCGCCCATGCACCCCTCCGAACCTGGCATCCACGAGAGCGATCCGGACTTCGACATCCGGCTCGACAGGCATGGACAGGTCGTCCTGCTGTCACTGACCGGACGGCTGGAGGGGGTGGCGTGCCTGATCCTGCAGCAATACCTGGTCAACGCGCTGGTGGCGCGGATACCGCCGCTGCTCGCGGTGGACCTGCGCTCGCTCGGGGCGATCGACGAGCACGGGCGCGACATCCTGCGCTCGGCCGCGCGGCACGCCAGGGTGTCGGAGGGGCGCATGATCGTGGTGTACGGGGAGTACGCCGCCCGGGCGTCCGACGACGACGGCGGTGAGATCGAGGCGGCCGGCACCGTGGAGGACGCGCTCGCCGACCTCTCCGGCACTCCGAGGTGGCCCTCCGGCTGACACGCTCTGGCGGGGCCGGGATATCGGCGCGGCGGGCGCTCCGATAGCTTGCTCAACCGTGAGCCGCAGATGGAAGGTGCCGGGCCTGCTCCTGGCGTTAGGAGTGGCGATCGCCGCCTGGCAGGTCACGAGAGGCGACCCGGTACTGGCGACGGTGGTGCTCGTGGTGTACGCGCTGCTCGGCCTCCTGCTGTCGCCGCTGGCGTTCCCCAGGCCGGTCGATGCCGGGGAGGCGCGGCGGCGCAGCGCCGCCGACGGGCGGGCAGTCGTCTACTGGCGGCCGGGCTGCCGCTACTGCATGCGGCTCAGGCTCCGGCTGGGGCGTGCCGCGCGGCGGGCGTACTGGGTGGACATCTGGCGCGACGCGGAGGGCGCGGCGGCGGTCCGCGCGATCACCGGCGGCGACGAGACGGTGCCGACCGTGGTGCTGGCGGGCGAGCCGCACGTCAACCCCGACCCGAAGTGGCTGCGCGACCGGTTGCGCTGATCTCCGCGGTCCGCGTCAGGCGGTCCGCGTAGCGGCCGGGGGTGCAGCCGTACTCCCTGGTGAAGGCCGTGATGACCGCCGACGGGCTGGAGTAGCCGACCCGGTGCGCCACCTCCGTCACCGGTCGCGTCTCCAGCAGCACCCGCGACGTGCTGAGCCGCAGCTTGGTCCGCACCTTCGAGTACGGCATCCCGAACTCCCGCGCGAAGTCCCGCTGTAACGTCTTGACGCTGACGTGCAGCCGCTCGGCCCACTCCGCCAGCCCCGCCTCGTCGCCTGGATCGTGGGAGAGCGCCCGCGCGACGGTCCGCGCGAACCCGATGCCTCCACCGTCGCCACCGACGGAATCCGCGCCGGTGGCGCCGAGACCGGCCATGATGCGCGCCCTGAAGGCCAGGGCCTCGGCGGGATCGAGGCCGGGACGGGCGAGGCCCTGGATGAGCCGCCCCGCCTCCGCGTCCACCGACACGGCGCCCGCCCGCAGCCCGCCGAGCGCCGGCGGGACCTCGCGCAGGCAGAGGCGGTAGACGGTCTGCCGGTCGGCCGCCCGCACCTCGTGCGTGACCGCCCGGTGCGCCCAGAACGCCTCCCGCTGCCCCACGAACTGGGCCCGCGTCCCGTGCCTGGTGGACAGCATGCCGTCGGGCGACCAGTAGAGCTGGTGCAGGAAGTCCTGGCGGGTCTCGCCGAAGTCGGTGGTCCGTCGGCACGCTCGCCGGGCACGAGCAGATGGACCTCACCCTGCCCGCGGTGACCATCGTCGTCGCGCTGGCCTGCGCCGTCCTCGTCACCCGGCCGCTCAACGCCCTCATGCTCGGGGACGACACCGCGCGCTCGCTCGGCGGGCACGTCACCCGCACCAGGGCGGCCGTCCTCGTGCTGGTCACCGTGCTGGCCGGAGCCGCCACCGCCGTCGCGGGGCCGATCGCCTTCCTCGGGCTCATGGTGCCGCACCTGGCAGGACGGCCCGCGGGCGGATCGGTGCCGTGGCTGATGGCGTACACGATGGTGCTCGGCCCCGCCCTGCTGCTCGTCTCCGACGTCGCCGGGCGGGTGCTGCTGCCGACCGGCGAGGTCCCGGTGGCCGTGGTGACGGCCTTCACCGGCGCGCCCGCGCTCATCTGGGCCGTACGCCGGCGCGGGCGGGTGACGTCGTGAGCCGGCACGTCGTGGTGCGGGCGGGCCCGTACTCGGTGCGGGTGGCCCGCCGTTCGCTGGTCGTGTGCCTCGCCCTGCTGGTGGCGGGGCTCGGGCTCGGGCTGCTCGGCCTGTGCCTGGCTGGGTCGTGGACGCCGCCCGGCGAGGTGCTGGCCGCGCTGACCGGGCACGGTGACGCCGTCGTCGTACGGGAGTGGCGGCTGCCCAGGGTGGCGGCCGGTTTCGTGTTCGGCGCGGCGCTCGGCCTCGCCGGCGCGGTGTTCCAGAGCCTGACCCGCAACCCGCTCGGCAGCCCCGACGTCGTCGGCCTCGACGCCGGCGCCTATACCGGCGCGCTGTTCGCCATCACCGTGCTCGGCGGCGGCGCCGCGAACCTCGCGGCCGGCTCAGTGGCGGGCGGGCTGCTGGCCGCGGCGGCCATCTACCTCCTGTCGCTCGGGTCACGGCTCGGCGGCCTGCGCCTGATCGTCGTCGGCATCGCCGTGAACGCCATGCTCACCGCGCTCAACTCCTGGATCGTGCTCCGCGCCGAACTGGAGGTGGGGATGGCCGCCACCGGCTGGAGCGCCGGGTCGCTCAACGGCGTCGACTGGGACGAGGTCGCCCTGCCCTTCGCCGTCATCGCGCTGCTCGCCCTGCTGCTGGCCGCGCTCTCACCCGGCATGCGGCAAACCGCGCTCGGCGACGAGCAGGCCGTCGCCTCCGGCGTGCCCCTCAACCGGCTGCGGCTGCTGCTGGCGCTCGCCGGCGTCGGCTGCACCGCCACCGTGACGGCGGGTGGCCGGGCCCATCGTGTTCATCGCGCTGGCCGCCCCGCAGATCGGCCGCCTCCTGGCCGGTACGGCGGGCGTCGCCCTGGCGCCGGCCGCGCTGTCGGGCGCGGTCCTCCTGCTCGCCGCCGACCTCGCCGCCCAGCTCCTGCTCGCCCCGGTCGCGCTGCCCGTGGGGGTGGTGACCACGGTGATCGGCGGCTGCTACCTGATCGGATTGCTCGGCAAGCGAGCCGCCCGCACCACCGTTCCCTCTGCGGGCCGCTGACCGGGTCCTTAAGTCTCCGGCACAGCAGAGTGCCCGTCCCCGGGCCGCTGAGCCGGGGGCGGGCACGTTCATGGGTGTGGCTCGGACCGGTCGTCCAGCCGTGGCACGGGTCGCTTCGCCTCCGCTCCGTGCTCGGGCCGGGAGCCTGTCAACGGCCTCGCTGCTCGCCTTCTTCCTCTTCCTCTTCCTCTTCCTCGTATTCGCCCTCTTCGGGCTCTTCGCCTTCTTCCGCTTCCTCCTCTTCGGGCTCCTCGCCCTCCTCCGCTTCCTCCTCTTCAGGCTCTTCGCCTTCTTCCGCTTCCTCCTCTTCGGATTCCTCGCCCTCCTCGGGCTCTTCGCCTTCTTCCTCCTCCTCGTTCTCCTCCGGTTCCTCTTCGGACTCCTCTTCCTCCTCCTCGGCGGCGCGTTCCTCCTCCATCGCCGTCTCGTGGTCCTTGACCACCTCGCCGTCGCGGATCTCGCCGCGCCAGCCCTCGCCGACGTCCTCCGGATGCAGCAGCAGGTGCGACATGACGTGGCGGCGGAAGTGCTTGAGCTCCAGCCGTACGCGACGGCCCTGCGCCCGCCACAGGTTGCCGGTCCGCTCGAACAGGCCCTGCGGGTGGTACTCCAGCACCACCAGCACCCGGGTGAGGTCGTCGCTCAGCTCATGGAACGTCACCGCGCCGTCCACATGGCCCTTCGGCCCCTCCGAGCGCCAGATGACGCGCTGGTCGGGGAGCTGCTCGATGATCTGCGAGGTCCAGCTCCTGTGCGACCAGAAGACCTGCGCCTTCCAGGTGAGCTTCTCGTCGGAGTCCTGCTTGACCGTCTCCACTTTCTTCATGAAGGTCGGGAAGTCCTGGAACTGCGTCCACTGGTCGTACACCAGGCGGCGCGGCGCACCCACGTCGATCGTCTCGACGATGTTGGTGACCTTCTCGAAGCCGCCTTTACCGCCTTTACCGCCTCCGGTGATCTTCTGCATGATGCTCTGCAGGCCGCCCTTGAAACCGCCCTTCAACACGCCGCCCAGTACGCTGCCGCCGCCTCCCGAGTCGCCGGAATCGCCTGAGCCACCCGAGCCACCCGAGCCGCCCGAGCCGGTCAGCGCGCCTACCAGGCCCTTGCCGCCGCCGTGCTCCGCGTAGTCGGTCAGGCGGCCGGTGAGGCCCTCCACCTTGTCGCCCGCCGCCGAGACCACGCGTCCGATCGCGGCGTGCATGAGGTTGCGTGCCTCGCCGGCGAGCCGGTCGGTCGGCAGGGCGGCGAGGAACTCCTTGCCGACCCCCTTGACCGCGCCCGCCGCCGTGCCCGCGACTCCCTTGGCGGCACCCGCGGCTCCTTTGGCCACACCCGTCACCCCCTTGGCGGCACCGGTGACGCCTCCAGCTCCCTTGGCAGCATCGGTGACTCCTTCGGCTGCTCCACCGGCTCCCTTGGTGACCCCCTCGGTCGCTTCACCCGCTGCCTTAGCGGCGCCGGTGACACCTCCGGCCCCCTTCGTGGCGCCCGAAGCGGCGCTCGTGGCGGTGCCTGCCGTCCGCTTCGCGGCGCCGGTGGCCGTGCCTGTGGCGCGTTTCGCCGCGCCGGTCGCCTTCGAGCCCGCGCCTGGCGCTGTACCCGTGGCCTGGCCGGTGGTGTCCTTCGCGGCGCCGGTGCCCCGTTTCGCCGCGCCGGCGGCCTTGCCGAGGCTGCTGGCTGCTCGTTTGCCCGCGCCCGCGGCCTTGCCCGCCGTAGGTGTCACCCGCCGGACGGTGGGGCGGGCCGCGCTCGTGCGCCGTCTCGCGTTTTCCTCAGCCACCTGTGCTCACCTCCGCATGGAGGTCCGCCGGATGGCACGGGACTGCCGCCGTGCTCGCTCCGGTCCGGCGGGCTCCCGCTCGGCCTCGTTCTGGTTGCCGTCCCCACTCTCGGCCCCACTCTCGGCCCCGTTCTGCGCCCCGTTCTGCGCCTCGTTCTGCGCCTCGTTCTGCGCCTCGTGCGTGGCCCCGTTCTGGGGGGAGCCGTCGGCGGAGGCGGTGTCGCCCGTCGCCTCGGAGGGTTCCTCCGAGCCCTCGGCGTCCCCCGGCGACCTGAGGGATTCTGCGCGCTCGTGCAGCTTGTCGCTCAGCGAGTCGATCTGCCTGCTGGTCGCGGCCTTACCCGCCTCCAGCAGGCCGCCACGGAGCTGCTCGGTCAACTTGCCCAGGTCGGCCGACGAGCCCAGAGTCTTGAGCCCTTGGGACAGCAGCCCGCCGCCGTTCCCGGACGCCTTCCCGGCCAGCCCGGCCGCCACGAGGACCGCCGCCGTGCGCAACTTGCGCCGTCGCCCGAGGTAGTACCCGGCGAGCAGGGCACAAGCGATTCGCATCTTGTTCGCCATGATCAAGTTTTCCTTCCCCGAGGCCGCGTCTGTGCAGGCGAGGGACATCGCCCGCCGCCTGCCCTCAAAGGGGACAAAGAACCTGATATCAGGCGAAACTTGAGCACATTTTGCAGATGGCGACCGGGGTGGCCGCGGGTCAGCCGGGCTTGCCCGCCGTGATCGACACCAGCGCCCTGCCCTTCTTCACGGAGACCAGGCTCACCTCCACGGTCGGCCGCTTGCGGAACCCGAAGCTCGAAGTGCCGCCCTTGCCCAGCGTCGCCTGCGCGCCGCCGCCGTGCGGATACTCCACCAGGTACGTGATGGAGCTCTTGCCGACGTCCAGGATGTGGAACTGGCGGTAGTAGAACTTCTTCGCGTTGAGGCGGATGGTGACCGGCCTCGACACCCGCAGCAGGCAGTCGCCGTCGAAGCAGTCCCTCACCCGGCTGGTGGCCTTGCGCTTCTTCGTGGGGGAGGGGGACGGCGAGGGTGTGGGGCTCACGCTCGGGGTGGTGGACGCCTCAGGAGTGGAGGCCGGGGGAGCGGAGGTCGGGGCGGTGGCGGCCGGCGTGCCGGCGGGAGCGGCCGCGGTGGGCGGCTCCTCCGCCGACCCGCACCCCGCCACCACACCCACCAGCACGCACCCCGCCAGTACGTGACGCACCCGCCCATACCAGGCCGGTAGGAAAGGGGCGACGAACGACATGGGCACAGGTGCCGTGGACGGGCTGAGCGGGGGCGGGGCGGGGAGCGGGGAGGGCGGGGGGTGGGGTGGGGCCATGGTGGCATCGTCTCCTCTCCGTACGCGTCTCGTCACGCTAACCACCCCGCCCCGGGAGGGGTCCCCGGCTCTACCCGTCCAGGTGGAGACGGGGCCAGGCGGCCGTGTCGCGGAGGAGCTGCCGGTCGTGGGTGGCCAGGACGACGGCGGCGCCCGTACCGGCGAGTGCCTGGGTCAGTTCCTCCACCAGAGCCATGGACAGGTGATTGGTGGGCTCGTCGAGCAGCACCACGTGAGGCCGCCCGGCCAGCAGGATCGCCAGGTCGAGACGCCGCTGCTGCCCGACCGACAGCTCGGTGACCGGCCGGTGCGCCGCCTCGGCGGGCAGCAGCCCGAGCCGTCCGAGCCCGACCATGTCGGCCTCGGCGAGGCGTCCTGAGGTGACCAAGCGGCCGACCGCGGCCTCGTACACCTCGAAAGCCCGCAGCCGGGACGGCGGCGGCGACTCCTGGCCGAGCAGCCCGACCCGCACGCCCCGCCCGCGCTGCACGGTCCCCGAGCCGGGGACCAGCTCCCCGGCGAGCAGGCGCATGAGGGTGGATTTGCCGGAGCCGTTCGGCCCGGTGACCACCAGGCGGTCGCGGGCCCGCAGCAGCAGGGACTGCGGCGTGGTGAGCCGGGGATCGAGCGTCACGCCGGCGGTTCGCAGCAGCGCGACGCCGGGCGGGGCATCGAGGTGCGGCATCGAGAAGCGCAGCGGCGGCACCGGTACGTCGAGCACCTGCGCCTCCAGCGCCTCCCGCCGCCGGTGCACGGCGCGGACCAGGGCGGGGGCCCGCGTGGCGCGGGTGTGCTTGCCGGTGCCCTTGTCCGGACGCCAGCCGGTGACCAGCCGGTTCTGTGCCTCGGACAGGTCCTGCGCGAGCCGCCGGCGTTCGAGCTGCTGGTCACGGTACGCCGTCTCCCACCGCTCGCGTTCCGCCCCGCGGCCCTCGCGGTAACCGGCATACCCGCCGCCATAGGTGCGCGGCCGCCCGTCGCTGGTCGGGTCGAGGTCGAGCACGGTGGTCACCACGTCAGACAGCAGCGCCCGGTCGTGGCTGACCAGCACCAGCCCGCCCGGATGGGCCCGCAGCGCGGCGGTCAGATGGTCGAGCCCGGCGGCGTCGAGGTGGTTGGTGGGCTCGTCGAGCAGCAGCAGGTCGTGCCCGGCGCCGAGCAGGCAGGCCAGCCGGATCCGGTAACGCTGCCCGACGGACAGCCCGGCGAGCGGCCTGGCCCGGTCGCTCACGGCGTTCAGCGCGGCGAGCGCGACGTCGACGCGCCGGTCGGCGTCCCACGCGCCGAGCGACTCGGCGGCCTCGAGAGCCGTGGCGTACGCCTGGTCGGCGCCCGGCCGCTCCTCGGCGAGCGCGAGCGTGGCCGACTCGAAGGCCAGCAGCGCCGCGCGTACCTGGGCGAGCTCGGCGTCGATGAGATCGCCGACGGTACGGTCGTCGCCGACCGGCATCTCCTGGTCGGCCACCCCAATGGTGCCGACGCGGTGCACGCTGCCCGCGTCGGGCGCCAGCGTGCCCGCGAGCACCTGCAGCAGCGTGGTCTTGCCACGGCCGTTCTCGCCGACCACGCCGAGCCGGTCACCGGCTGAGACGGTCACGTCCACGCCGGACAGGACGGGCCGGCCACCACGGGCGAGGTGCAGGCCGGTGGCGTTGAGCTGCGCCCGCGCACGGGCGGGCAGCACGATGTCGATGGACATACTTCCTCCGGGAAGCAGGCCCCGGCGCGGCACACGGCGGCGGCGCGGGGACCTGAAAGGTGAGAGCTGACGCGGAAACGCTCAAGCCGCGCCCGTGGCGGGCGGGGCGAGCCGCGTCGTCCTCAGAGGAAGTACAAATGCATGCCGGACACTTTACCCGATGTCGTCGGGCGGACGGCGTTCAGGAGAGAGTCGGTCACCGGCCGATGGCCGCCGTCCAGGTTCCGCGCCGGAGCGTGATCTCCCCCTCGGGGCTGATCGTCGCGGTGGCGCCTCGGATCGGCAGCCCGCCGGCTCTCAGCCAGTGCTCGCGCACCTGGTCGAGCAGGTCGTACAGGCGGCGCGGACCGCCCTGGTGGACGGTCACCTCGCCGTCGCGTTCCTCGGCGCGGGCCCACGACCCGTCGCCGTGGGCCATGAGCGCGATCCGGTCGGCACCGGCGTCGCCGGTGAAGAACCGGTGCTCGATGCCGGGCGCGGTGAGGTCCAGCATGGTCGCGACGTCCCACCCGTTGACCACGTCCATCACCGGGTACGGGCTGCCCTCGACCTGCTCGCCGTCCTCGACGCGGGCACGTTCGAGCACCGACCGGTCCCGCGCCGGGTAGTCCACACCGGCCCGGCTGCGCATGAACGCGGCCCGGTCGTGCCCGACCCGGCCGACGGCGCCGCCGTCCGGCTGCTTGTCGGCCGTGACGATCAGGCTCGTCCCGGCGATCGTGGTCACCAGCCTGCCGTCCGGCGTCAGCGCGGCCAGCCACGACGCCGGGATCGGCCGGACGGCCACCGTGGCGACGATCCGGTCCCCCTCCCAGTCGATCGGACCGGTGGCGTCGGCGGTCAGCAGCCGAGGTCGGAAGCCGTGCTCGTGCAGCCGCTCTTCGGCGGCCGCCGTCAGGTAGGGGTCCACGTCGATCGCCGTGACGCGGATGTCGCCGAGCCGGTGACACAGCAGGGCGGTGCCGTAACCGGTGCCGGTGCCGACGTCCAGCACGGTCGACGAGTCGTCGAGGCAAGCGTGCCGGAACATCTGCACGAGCAGCCCGGGCAGCGTGGACGACGACGTCGCCGACCCCTGCAGGACGGCGCCGGGGCCGGCGTGGTCGGCGTGCACGTCACCGACCCGGCTGACCAGCGTCCAATCACGATAGGCGGCGCGATGCCACGCCCCGGGATCGTCGGCACCGACGCGCAGCCGCCACCCCTCGGGCGTCCTGGCCCACCAGCGAGGCACGAACGGATGACGCGGAGTGCCCCCCACCGCACCCCGCCACGGCGACCTCGGCGGCGCCACCTCAGCGGCAAGCCGGCCCGCGAACTCCCTCCAGCCCATGAGGCAGTATCCCTCCTCCCTCCAGGCCGAGAACGGGGGGCATCGTGGCGACTCCTCACTGAGAGTAATTGTTCATTCTCACTATGGAGTCGCCGGACGCTTGTGGGAATACCTTCACCCGATCCGGGTCGCGTCCGAGCGGGTGCGGCGGGAGGTTATCGCGTACGCGATGCTGACGACGATGAAGAACGGGATGCCTGCCCACCATGCCGGGCGCAGGGGCTCGATGAACAGGGTGGAGATGATCACTGCGGCCAGGAACAGCATCACCACGCCCGACGTGACCGGGGCGCCCCACAAACGGACCGGGGAGGGGGGCAGGCCCTGGGCGGTGCGGGTGCGGCGGAAGGCGTGGTGGGTGGCGAGGATGAGGAGCCAGACCACGAGGGCGCCGAAGACCGAGACGCCGAACAACGCCAGGTAGGCGCCGCTTTCGCTGGCCGCCGACACGCCTGCCGCGAGCGCCAGGCCGAGTGCCGACAGGGCGAGGGCGTTGCGGGGGACGCCGGCGGCGCTCAGGCGGCCGGTCCAGCGTGGGGCGTAGCCGTTGGCGGCCAGGGAGTGCATCATGCGGGTGGTCAGGTAGAGGTTCGTGTTGGCACTGGACAGGGCGGCGGTCAGCACGACGAAGTTCATCACCGTCGCCGCCGCGGGGACGCCGGCGGCGGAGAAGACGGTGACGAACGGGCTCTCGGTGACCGAGCCGCCCTGGGCCGTCGTGGTCCACGGCACCACGGTGAGCACGATCGCGATGGCGACCACGTAGAACAGGGCGAGCCGGGTGATCATGCGGCGGGCGGCGCGGGGGATGTCGCGTACCGGGTTCTCCGACTCGGCGGCGGTGACCGAGACGACCTCCGTGCCGATGTAGCTGAACAGGACGAACACCATGGCGAGGAACAGGCCGCTCATCCCGTTGGGCAGGAAGCCGTCGTGGGCGGTGAGGTTCGTCAGGCCGGTGGCGTCGGCGCTGGGCAGGCCGACCGTCACCAGCACCAGGCCGAGCAGGATGAACACGATGATCGCGACTACCTTGATCATCGCGAACCAGTACTCGATCTCGCCGAACAGCCGGACGGCGGCCGCGTTGACCCCCAGCACGACCACGGAGAAGACCGTGACGGGCAGCCACAGCGGCAGCGACGGCCACCAGAACTGTACGTAGATCCCGGCCGCGATGACCTCGCCGCCGATCGCGATGACCTGGATCGTCCAGTACGTCCACCGGACCACGAACCCGGCCCACGGTCCCAGATAGCGATGCGCGATCACCCCGAACGCGCCCGCCTCAGGATGCACCACCACCATCTCGGCCAGCGACCAGCCGATCACCAGGGCGACGCCGGCGCAGATGACGTACGCGACGATCGTCGCCGGGCCCGCCTGCGAGATCGCCAGGCTGGAGCCGAGGAAGAGCCCGGTGCCGATGGCCCCGCCCAGCCCGATCATGGTGAGCTGGCGCCCGGTCAGCCGGCGTTGCAGGCCGGATGCGTTCTCGTCCACGGCGTACCTCTCGACGAAGGGGGTGGTCAGCTCCTGCGGCAGGAGCTGATGGCTGCGACGGCCGCGTCCACGTCGGAGCGGTCGTTGTAGTAGTGGAAGGAGAGCCGCAGCAGGTCGCCGCGGGGCGCCGTCCAGATGCGCCGCTCGGCCAGCGCGGCGGCCAGCCGGTCGGGGGCGTCGTCGGCGATGGCCACCTGCGGGCCGCGCGCACCGGCGGGCGAGGCCACCTTCACGCCCTCCGCCGCCAGCCGCTCGGCCAGCTCGTCCACCAGCTCGGACACGTGCAGCCGCACGTCGTGCAGGTCGATCCGCTCGATGAGGTCGAAGCCGGCGTTGGCCGCGTAGGCGGACGGGATGGGCGGCGTGCCGGTCTCGAAGCGGCGGGCGTCGCCGGGGAAGTCGAGCAGGCGGGGGTCGAACGCGAACGGCTGCGTACGGCCGAACCAGCCGGTCAGCTCGGGCGCGCGCTGCTGCTCCAGCCCGCCGCGCACGTACAGGAAGGCGATGCCGGGCAGGCCGAGCAGGTATTTGAGCGAGCCGGACACCAGGTAGTCGCAGCCGAGCCGGCGCACGTCGATCGGGGTGACGCCGGCGCCCTGGTAGGCGTCCACGAAGACCCGGGCGCCCTGCTCGTGCGCGAGCCGTACGACGTCCTCGACCGGCAGGCGGGCGCCGTTGCGGTAGGTGTGCAGCGGCACCGACACCAGGCCCGCGCTCTCGTCGATCAGCTCCTCGTACGCCTCCGCCGCCACCTGCTCACCGCTGTCGGCCACCACCCTGACCTGGGCGCCGCGCTGCTGCTGGGCCAGCCAGACGTGCGCGATCGACGGGAACTCCAGGTCGGTCGTGACGATGCCGGGCCGCCGCGCCCAGTCGAGTGAGGAGGCGGCCTGGAAGGCGGCCTCCGACGCGCACGACAGCACGGCCACCTCGCCGGGCTCCGCGCCGATCAGCCGGGCGAACCGCTCCCTGGCCCGCTCGACCTGCCCCATCCACGTCCCCCAGGGGGCGCCCTCCTCGCGCAGCGAGTGGCCGATCTCCTGCAGCGCGTACGCCAGCCGCGACGACAGCGCGCCCTGGCTGCAGCTCGCGAGGTGCACGGAGCCGTCCAGGGACGGGAACTCGGCGCGGAACTGGGCGGGGTTCAAGAGGTGCGACATTTCGGGCACCCTATCCAGGGAGTTTTAACCAGGTCAATACCGATTTAATGGGATTGAAGGCATATAGGATCGCCGGGTGATCGGTGCCAGGATCCGGCAGCTCCGTACGGAACGCGGGCTGACCCTCGCCCAGCTCGCCGCCGCCACCGGCGTCTCCAGCGGGCTCATCAGCCAGGTCGAGCGCGACCTCGCCGACCCCAGCCTGGAGACGCTCAGGAAGATCGCGAAGGTGCTGGACCTGCCGCTGTTCAGCCTGTTCCAGGAGCCGGACGGCGAGGCCGTGGCCGTGGTCAGGCGCGACGGGCGGATGGTGGTGAAATCGCCCGCCGGGGGGATCTCCTACACCCGCGTCTCACCCGGTCACGGGCGGCTGGAGGTGCTGGAGGGCCACCTGCTGCCCGGCGGCTCGTCGGCCGCCGAGCCGTGGACGCACCCGTCGGAGGAGTGCGTGCTGGTGCTGCGCGGACGGCTCGTGGTGGAGGTCGCCGGGGCCGAGCACCTGCTGGAGGCGGGGGACAGCTGCTACTTCGACTCCGCGCTGCCGCACCGCTACCTCAACCCGGGCGGCGAACCCGCCGACTTCCTGATCGCCGCCACCCCGCCGAGCTACTGAACCGCGCGCTCACCCGAGCGGCCGTCACTCCCCGGCCATGGCGTAGAGCGCGGCGTCGGCGATGACGGACACCGCGCGCCGCACCGGCTCGGCGGCCCAACCGCCCTCGCAGACCTCCTTGAAGCGCCGGTCGTCGTAGCCGGGGAAGAACGTGCGGGTGTAGCGGTCGGCGTGCAGGATCGCGACGAGCGTCCCCGTACGGGCGTCGGGCTCCGCCCCGGCCAGCACGGCGGTCACCCGGGCCCTGATCTCGGCCCGCCCGCCGGGCCGCGCCTCCGGCCACCGCCTGACCGGGATGAGACCGAGCGCCTTGCCGCGCGTCTCGGCCAGCACCCCGCCGGTCACCAGCCGGGCCAGCAGCCGCCGGCGTAAGCCGTGCCGTTGCAGCAGCTGGATGCACGAGACGGGCCGCCTGCCGCGGGTGCCCATCAGGGCGAGCGCGGCGTCCAGCTCGTCCTCGCCGAGACCGGCGGGGTCGCGGACGGACAGCTTCCTGCCCGACAGCTCCATCCGGCCGCGCACGACCAGCTCGGCCAGCACGGCGGCGGCGATCGCGGGATCCAGCCAGGTCGTGGTGACGGCCGGGCGGCCTTCCTTGTCGTAGGCGAGTAGGAGCAGCTCTTCCGCGATGGTCACTCGACCTTCACCCTCTCGCGCGCGCCATGGTGCTCTCGGCGTGGTCCACCTCGGACGTGGTCGCGCGGCCAGCCGGGGAAGATCCGTCGATCAAGCCGGGTGCCTTCGAGCGTCCAGCGAAACGGCTACGTGGTCAAGAGGGTTTCCCCCAGAGTGAGGCGGCCAGGCGGGTGGGGCAGCGGACGGCCGGTGACGGCGGTCAGGCCGTCGAAGGCCAGCTCCAGGTAGCGCCGCCAGGCCTGCGGGTCGGCGTCGAGCAGCGGCGCCGCGGTGTGCTGGATGCCGCTCAGCATGAGGGCGACGTCGGTGCCGGTCACGTCGGGACGTACGGCGCCCCGCTCCCTGGCACGCGCGGTGAGCCGCTCGGCGGCCTCGCAGAGCCGGTGGATCGCGTCGCGCACCTCCTGGCTCTGCAGCGAGGGACGGCCGATGACGTCGCAGAACGCCCGGTCCCTGACGAACGCCTCGACCCCGGCGGTCATGAACGCGCGCAGCGCCCGCACCGGGTCGTCGTCGGCGAGCAGCCCTGTGGCGGTGCCGATCAGCTCGTCGAGCAGGTCGAGCATGATCGCCGCCAGCAGGTCCTCCTTGGTGGGGAAGTGCCGGAAGACCGTGCCCTTGCCCACCCCGGCGCGCTGCGCGATCTCACCGATGGACACCTCGACGCCGCGCTCGGCGAACGTCCTGGCCGCGACGTCGAGCAGCAGCTTCCTGTTGCGCACCGCGTCGCTGCGGGTCGAAGGGGGCTTCGCGCTCATGCCGGCCAGTCTACCGGCCAAGGTGACCGGGCGGTCCGTTTAGCTGCTACGGTGAAGCTGACCAACCGGTCCGTTTCGCAACAGCGGGCCGGTGAGCTGCGGAAAGGACGCACATGAACCACGATCTCGCGGGCAAGGTCGCCCTCGTCACCGGCGCGTCGTCGGGCATCGGCGCGGCCACCGCCCTGGCGCTGTCGGCCGGCGGAGCCCGCGTCGCGGCCGGAGCCAGGCGCGCGGACCGCCTCAAGGCCCTGGCGGACCAGGCGCGGGGCGAGCTGCTCCCGCTCGACCTGGACGTCACCGGCCAGGAGTCGGTACGCGCGGCCGTGGCCGCGACCGTCGGCCACTTCGGCAGGCTCGACGTGCTGGTGAACAACGCCGGCGTCATGCTCAGCGGCCCCATCGAGGGCGCCGACACCTCCGAGTGGGTGCGCATGGTCGAGACCAACCTGCTCGGCTCCATGTACGCCGTGCACGCCGCCCTGCCCCACCTCCTGGCGAGCAAGGGCACGGTCGTGCAGGTCTCCTCCACCTCGGGCCGCATCGCCTCGGCCGGCGGCGGCGTCTACGCGGCCACCAAGTTCGGCGTCAACGCGTTCGCCGAGTCCCTGCGGCAGGAGGTCACCACCAGGGGTGTCCGCGTGGTCGTCGTCGAGCCCGGCTTCGTCGCCACCGAGCTGATCGGCCACATCACCGACCCGGCGCGGCGGGCCGTCGCGCGCGAGATGGGCGAGGCCATGCGCACCCTCCAGCCGGAGGACATCGCCGCGGCCGTCGTGTACGCGGTCGGGCAGCCGCCGCACGTCGCGGTCAACGAGCTGCTCATCCGCCCCACCGACCAGATCCCCTAGAGCGGGCTGATCGACCAGCGTGATCTGCGCGGGCCCCGCCGCCAGCACGCCGTGCAGCAGCTCCTCGAACCTGGCCGCCCGCACGTCGGCGCCCACCACGCCGAGGAACCGCCCGTGTCGAGGCAGTTCATGGGCCGCGAGCTGCCCGAGGTGGCGGACGTGGACACCCGGATCGGGCTCATCCACGACCGGATCATGCCCGCGTTCGCCAGGCAGGAGCCGCGGGCGGCCGGAGCCGCCCGCGGCCCGTCATGTCACTGGACGTTGATCCGGTCCACCTCCACGGTGATGCCCCTGACCTGCGGGGTCGAGGTGGCCGTGGTGACGGTCCCGGCGCCCCTGCTGACGCCCTTGACCTTCATCGTGTACGACAGCGTCCCGCCGGGCACGGCCGGGGTGCTGGTGACCACGAGGTCCTCGGCCGGCGGTCCGGCGATCTGGCTGCCGGCGGTGCCCTCCGCGTTCTCGGCCCCGACGGTCAGGCCGTACTCGGCGGGCGGCGCGCCGGGCAGGTTGGCCGGGTCGTAGGCGTAGCTGATGTCCTCGGTGCCGTTGATCCCGATCCACTGCTGGAACACCTTCAGCTCGTTCGTCCCGTAGAGGTTGACCCGCCACTCGACGACCAGCCAGCGGTTCGTCCCGTCGGTCAGGACCGTGGCGAGGATGCCGGGCGCGCCGGCGCCGTTCAGGTCGGTCCAGTACGGGGCGAGCACGTTGTTCGGCCGCGCCGGGTCGGGCAGCGTCTGCGGGATGAAGGAGATGTCGGCCGAGGTGGCCCCGCCGGCCACGCTGTAGCCGTTGGACGTCACGCCGAGCACGGTGTGGGTGCTCCCGGCGAAGGTGAACGGCGCAGGTGAGGTGAAGTTCACCGCCTGCTCGTCACCGAGCGGGAACGGGGTGACGCCGAACAGGTCGAGCGGCAGATACCCGGCCGGCCCCGCACCTGGCGCGATCACGGGTTTCGGCGGCTGGGTCGCGGCCAGCGTCTTCTTCGTGGTCGCGATCTGCGTGCCGACCTTGGTCGCCCCCGTGACGGAGGCGAGGCGCAGCCAGGAGTCGAGCGTGCTGAGCGCGGACACCTCGGCGTCCTGGTAGGTGCCGTTGTGCACGGTGACCGTGCAGGTGGACTCGCCGGTGTTCCTGGCGATCGTGTCGGGCGTACAGGTCTGGTCGACCGGGATCGCGCCCTCCTGCCGGTAGAAGGCGACCGGCAGGTGCAGTTGCCGGGAGCCGCCGACCTGCTTGAGGTTCACCTGCCCGAAGTACTGCCCGTCGGGCAGGCCGGGCGCGGTGATGACGATGCTCAGCTTGGCCGTCTTGCCCGGCTTGACGGAGAACAGCGGCGGCAGCACGGTGACGGCGGCGCCGCTGACGGTCTTGCCGGACGCGGTGAAGGTGAGCGTCTTGCCGGTGACGTTCTTCACCGTGCGCTTGGCGGTGATGACGCCCGGCATGGTCGGGGCGTTCACCGACGGCAGGTTGAGGTCGATGCGGTTGAGCGGGTCGGCGGCCGACGCGACGAAGCCGTCCGCGCTCTCGTCCAGCGTCAGGCCGGGGTCGCCGGCCTTGGTCAGGTCGATGCGCCCGCCGCCCATGTCGAACGGGTCGGCCGGCGTCGTACGGTCCTGCTTGGTGACCGACGTCTTGGCCGTCGTCTCCAGCGCGGACTTGACCTGGCCAGGCGTCCAGTCGGGATGCAGCGCGAACAGCAGCGCCGCCGCCCCCGCCACGTGCGGCGACGACATCGAGGTGCCCGAGATGACCTGGAAGAGGTTGCCCGGCGGGCCTTCGAGCGGCGACTCGGGCGTGGGCGTCATGCCCGCCATGATGTGCAGGCCCGGCGCGGTGACGTCCGGCTTGAGGAAGTCGCCGCCGGGGCCGCGCGAGGAGAAGTGCGTGATCGCGTCGCCCTGCCACGTGCTCTTGGCGCCCTGCCCGAACGAGGCCGTGGCGCCGGGGTTGGCGGCGAGGAAGCTCAGCAGCGTGTCGGACTCCGGCTTGTCGAGGTGCGCCGACGGCAGCCAGTGGGCGTCGGTGAAGACGTCGAACGGGAAGCTGTTGTAGAGGATCATCCCGGCCGCGCCGCCCTGCCGCACGTTGAAGCCCTTCAGCACCCGGTTCGGGCCGCGCTCACAGGCGACGATCTTGCCGGTGAACAGCCCGGCGGGCGCGGGCACGTCGCACAGCGGCCGCGAGTACGGCGGCGCGGAGGCGAGCACCACGGGCAGCGGCGAGGAGATGCCCGCCGTGATGGACGCGCCCTTGACCGTCACCGGGGTGGGCCCGCCGTGCAGCTTGATCGTGGTCTGGAACGTCCTGGTCTGCGTGGAGGCGGCCACCGTGGTCGTCCACGGGCCGAGGTGGTCGGTGGTGTCCGCGCCGGGGCCCGAGTTGCCGGCCGACGCCGAGACCAGCACGCCCGCCGCGTACGCGTCGAGGAAGGCCAGCTCGACGGGGTCGCTGTACGGGTCGTCGCCGCCGGAGATCGAGAAGTTGATCACCCGGACGCCGTCCAGGATGGCCCGCGCCACCGCCGCCGCCGAGTCGGACGGGAAGCAGCCCTCCAGGCCGCACACCTTGTAGACCGACACGGCCGCGCCGGGCGCGATGCCCTGGATCGGGCCGCGGCTGATGCCGAGCGGGTTGGCGTCGGCGACCGGGCCGCCGGCCGAGGTGCCGGCGGTGTGGGTGCCGTGGCCGTTGGAGTCGCGGGCGCTGTCGGGATAGACCTCGCCGCCGAACACCGCGTTGTACGTCTCCAGGAACGGCTGCCCGCCGATCAGCTTGTTGGTGCAGGTGAACGGGTCGTTCGCCGGGGTCGTCGGGTTGTCGCCGAAGGTGCACGCCCGTGGCGTGCCGTCCTTGGTCGGCGGGGGAGCGGGCAGGCCGGGCCGATTCGCGAACGACGGGTGCTCGGGCCAGGCGCCGCTGTCGAGCACGCCCACGATCACGCCCTTGCCCGCCGTGCCGCTGCCGCCGCCCAGCTTGTTGTAGATCGTCGGGGCACCGATGAAGGCGGGGCTGGAGTCGGTCAGGAGCTGCTCGGGCTTGTCCTCCTGGACGGCGACCGCGCCGGGCAGCTTGAGCACCTCGTCGGCCTTGTCGCCGGGGATGCGCAGCGCGATGCCGCCGTACACGGTCCGCAGCGGCTGGCCGGCGACGGCTCCAGGGACCTTCGACCTCAGCTCGGCGAGGAAGGTGTTCTCGACCTCCTCGATGTGCTCGCCGTACTTCCTCGCGTCCGCGCTGCGCGTGTCGAGCGCGCGGCCGGTGACGGACGGGCTGGTGCCGGCGAGTCCCGGCAGGCCGCCCTGGTAGGCGGCGAGTGAGTCGTAGTCGAGCTTCACGACGACGTTGACCGGGGTGGGGGAGGTGGCGCGCAGCAGCGCGGGGTCGCTCTTGGCGAGCTTGCCCGTCGGTGACTTGGCGCCGTCCACCACCGCGGAGGGGGTGAGCGGGATGGCCGTCCACTTCTTGTCCGGCGGGTCGGGGGCGGCCGCGGCGCCCGGCAGCGGGGCGGCGGCCAGGACCAGGCTCAGACCGGCGGCGACGGTGACCAGCCGGCGTAAACGGGATAAGAGCGCACTGGATGACACGGAAGGACCTCCTCGTCGAGGGCTGCGCGGGCTCGCCGCGCGCCCGGGAGGCCGTCAGGTCACCCCGTCCGCGGGCGCGCGAGGGGAGAGCCATGACCCTCCCCGGCGGGTGACGAGCGGGAACGGCGCCGTAAAAGAGCGTGGTTCCGAACCGGAGTGTAAACAGCGGGGTTTGACCGGGGACCCGCGTGACTTGACAGAATCCCGCCGGTAATCCGGCACACGTTGCGATCGACATCGCCCGTTTTCCCAGGTCGTGTCCGGATCCGGACACGCGGACTGTGACGACCACCACTGACCCCTGGCACAGGGAAACCGCCCTTGAGCGGCGTGATCATCCCCTATGCTCCCAAGCCATGACTTCTCCGTCGTATACCGCTCACTCTGCGGATACTCATATTCCGGACTTAACGTCCGCGGCTCCCGAGCAGGAGACCGAGGAAAAGGTCGGCGTCCTCGACCTGCTGGAAAAGGTCGGCTCCGTCGTCGTCCCGCTCGGCGTCACCCTGTACGCGCTGCTCTACATGGGCTACCAGGGCATGTACGGCATCTTCGGCATCACCCCCGAGCAGGCCGGCATCGACCAGTCCGTGCTGCTCGGCCGGCTGCTGGGCACGATCCTGCCGCTGCTCATCCTGGGCGCGATCGTCACCGGCCTGCTCATCAGCGTCGCCTGGCTGCTGAACGTCGTCACCCGCGGCCTGGCCGGCCGCGCCGTGCAGGGCATGCGGAAGCAGCCGTGGATCGTCGCGGTGCTCGCCGCCGCCTGGGCCGGCGCGTCGTACCTGGGCTTCATGTACTTCATGACCGCCCTGGACGCGGCCGACCCCACCGCCTCCATCTCGGTCGAGGCCGGTGACGTGCTCATCGCGGGCGGGCTCGGCGTGCTGGCGTACGTGGTGCCGTTCCGGCTGCTGCGCCGCAAGCCGGTCGGCAGGGCGGGGCTGAAGGTGCTGGTGGGCGCGCTCACCGGGATCGGACTCGGCTACATCCTCATGATCCAGATGATCTACGGCGCGATCAACGTGCTGGAGAAGGGCGAGTCGACCGCGCTGCTGGACGCCGTCGGCTTCCAGACGCAGTGGGCCAAGCTCCAGGACAGCAGCGGCAAGCCCCTCTACGACAGCCGCTGGATGATGATCCTCGGCGAGCACGAGGGCGGCTACGCCGTCTACGACTGCGACAGGGCGCTGACCTTCCGCAAGTTCTCCGAGAGCACGATCCTCACCGAGGTGCAGATGTTCTCGCCCGACCGGGAGAAGGGCTTTACCTGCGGCAGCCTCGCGGAGTAGCGGCCCGGCAGGGGGTGCGGGACCCGTCCGCCGCGACGGCGGGCGGGCACGCCACGGGAGGGTTTGGAGACCGCCATCCGCGCCCCGGAAAGCGGTCAGATTACGACAAGCATTCCCCTATCGGGACAAAGCGGTAGATACCGTGACCGTATGGCTCGCGTAGGGAGGCGTGAGGAGCCGATGCTGTCGCGCGGGACCGAGTGGCTCAGCGCGTCTCACCGGCTCCGGCCGGCCGGGCCCCCGGCCACCTCGGCAGTGGACGAGACGCTCGTTCGCGCGGCGCGCGCGACCGGCGCGCACATCGGCGTGCTCTATCTGCTGGACGCCGACGACGAGGTGCTCCTCATGCAGGCCCAGCTGGGACTGCCAGGACCGATGATCGGGCAGTGGGGCAGGCTACGGGCCGAGGCGGACGTCCCCGCGACCGTCGCCGTCCGCCGGGGCGAGCGCGTGTGGGTGCCCGACCTGGAGGAGCTGGCCCGCCGCTTCCCCTCCATGGCCTTCCTCGTGCCGTACCACTTCTCCGTGCTGGCCACGCCGCTCAGAGTCGGTGGCCGGATGGCCGGATCCTGGGTGCTCATGTGGTCGTCGTCGCAGGCGCCGCGGCTGGGGGCGTACGAGCTGGGGGTGGTCGACGAGGCCACCCGCCGCATGCAGGAGCTGCTCGCCGAGACGGCGGAGGACGGGCAGCGGCCCTCCGTCACCCCGCAGCCCCGCACGCTGACCGCCCTTCCGCCGCGTCCCTCCGACGTGGGGCGTTCGCTCGCCGCCTTCGGCTTCGCCGACCGGCTGCGCGACGGCTGCGTCTCGCTCGACCTGAACGGCCACATCACCTACCTCAACGACCCGGCCGCCGCGCTGCTCGGCGGCGCACCCACCGCGCTGCTCGGCCGGGTGGTCTGGGAGGCGGTGGACTGGCTGCGCGGCCCCACCTTCAAGGAGCGCTTCAGGCACGCCGTGGTCGGCCAGCAGCCCACCTTCTGCCGGCTCGGCACGTCGGGCGGCACCACCGTCGAGGCGCGCCTGCACCCCGACCCCTCGGGCGTCAGCCTGCACCTCATGACCACCGGCCAGACGGCGCTCGGCGACGGCTCGGCGCACCCGCAACCGCACCACCTGCACGAGCTCCTGCACCTGGCCGCCACCCTGACCAGGGCGCTCACCGTACGCCAGGTCGTGGAGCTGGTCAGCGACCACATGATGGCCGCCTGCGGCGTGCACTCCATGGCGGTCTTCCTCGCCGAGGGCGGCAGACTGCGGGCACTCGGCGCGCACGGGTTCAGCAGCACGTTCCTCGAACGGCTCAACGGGCTGCCGGTGGACTCCCGGACGATGACCGGCCAGGTCGCGCGGACCGGCGAGGCCAGGTTCTACAGCGACCGGGAGGAGATGGGCGCGCTCTACCAGCCCGCGCTGGACGCCGACGACATGCAGGCGTGGGCGTTCCTGCCGCTGTCGCTGTCCGACAGGGCGTCCGGCACCTGCGTGGTGGCCTTCGAGCAGCCGCACCCCTTCACCTGCTCGGAACGGGCCACGCTCACCTCGCTGTCCGGCATGATGGCGCAGGCACTCGACCGGGCCCTGCTGTACGAGGCCAAGGACAACGCCGCCCACTGCCTGCAGACCAGCCTGCTGCCGCACCGCCTGCCCGAGATCGAGGGCCTGGAGACGGCCGCCCGCTACGTGCCCGCCACCCGCGGCGTCGGCATCGGCGGCGACTTCTACGACCTCATCCGCCTGCACGACCACGCCGCCGTGGCGGTCATCGGCGACGTGCAGGGCCACAACCTGGCCGCCGCCGCCCTCATGGGGCAGGTGCGCACCGCCATCCACGCCACCGCCACCGACCCCGATGCCGACCCCGGCACGGTGCTGCGCAACGCCAACAGGCTGCTGCTCGACCTGGACACCGACCTGTTCACCAGCTGCCTGCTGCTCCACCTCGACCTGCGGCTGCGCGCCTTCTCCGTGGCCAACGCCGGGCACCCGCCGCCCCTGCTGCGCGCACCCGGCGGCGTCGCCGAGCCGGTGGACGTGCCGCCGGGGCCGCTGCTCGGCATCGACCCCGACGCGGAGTATCCGACGATGCAGGTGCCGTTCTCGCCCGGCGCCGTGCTCGCCCTCTACACCGACGGCCTGATCGAGGCGCCCGGCGTCTATCTCGGCGACGCCATCGCCCGCCTGGCCGCCCACCTGACCAAGGCAGGCCCGCAATCGCTGCACAGCCTGGGCGAGGCCATGCTCGACCAGGCGCCCGCCGCCGAGCAGCGCGGCGACGACATCGCGCTGCTGCTGCTCGAACACCTGCCACGACCATGACGGAGGGAGCGTACAGAACGATTCGCCCGGGTCCGGGCCGGCCGATGGCGGCCACTCGAGGAGGTGGTGGCATGGGGCTGAGCCGAGCGGGACGGCGACGGCCGTTCCTGCGCTCGATCCGCGCGCGCTACACCTGCTGGGTCGGCGGGCTGTTCCTCGTCGTCCTGTCGATCGTCGCCACGCTCGTCGTCCTCGGCATCCGCAACAGCATCACCAAGGACCTCGAAGAGGGCCTGCGCCAGGACATCCTGAGCTGGGCGAACCAGATGGCGCCAGGCCACTACCCGCAGCCCCAGCCACAGCTGCGCACCGACTACATGCAGCTCGTGGACCAGGAGGGGCAGGTGGTGGTGGCCAACGGCGCCGCGTCGCACCTGCCGCCGCTGACCGACGTACGGCCCGCACTCGGCGAGCGCCTCGAGGACGTCATGGCGTGCCCCGAGCAGAGCCCGTGCCTGCTGGTGGCGGTGCTGCGGTTCGACGGACCGGTGGCCCAGACGTTGTTCGGCGGCCAGGAGCACTACATCATCGCCGGCGAGGCGCTCCCGCCCGCGCTGACCATGCCGTACATGCCGATCGGCTTCGCGGCCGCCGTGCTCATCGCCTCCGCCGCCGCGGCCTGGGTCACCTGGGTGGTGGTGGGACGCATGCTCTGTCCCGTGCGCACGATCAGCGACACCATGCGCGAGGCCACCGCCACGGACCTCAGCCTGCGGGTCCCGACCCCGCCCGGCGACGACGAGATCGCCAGGTTCGCCCGCACCTCCAACCTCTACCTCGACCGGCTGGAGAAGGCGGTGACCGCGCAGCGCCGCTTCGCCTCCCTGGTCTCCCACGAGCTGCGCGCTCCGGTCGCCGGCCTGCACGTGCAGCTGGAGGAGGCCCTCATGTACCCCGACGAGGTGGACTCGCACTCCGCGCTGCGGCTGACACTGCGCACCACCGAGCGACTCCAGGCGATCATCGACGACCTGCTCGCCTACACCCAGGTCAAGGACGCGGGGCCGATCGCGTACCAGCCGATCGACCTCACCGCGCTGGTGGAGGAGGAGCTGGCGGCCCAGCCGCGCACCGGCGCCTACATCCAGCTGCACCGGGCCGGACGCCCGCTCGTGCTGGGCTCGCGCGTGCAGCTCTCGCGCGTGCTCGACAACCTCCTCGCCAACGCGCGCCGGCACGCCCGGTCTACGATCGACGTCTTCGTCGCGTGCCGGAACGGGCACGCCGTGCTGGTCGTGCAGGACGACGGCAAGGGCATCGCGCCCGGCGACCGCGAGCGGGTCTTCGAGCCGTTCGTCCGGCTGGCCGAGGGGCAGCGGCTCGACCCCGGCGGCAGTGGGCTCGGCCTGGCGGTCAGCCGGGAGACGTGCGTCGCGCACGGGGGCACGCTGACGGTCGAGGACTGCCCGTCCGGCGCCCGGTTCGTCGTCCGCCTCCCGGCCTGCGACCGCCTCCCCGCCATCGACCGCCCTGCCAACGACCCCACCATCGGCCCCGCCAACGACCCCGCCAACGACCCCGCCATCGGCCCCACCATCGGCCCCGCCTGACCGCCGTCGCCGTGGGGGCCGCGCCCGTTGCCACCCACCCTCGCTGAGCCTTCTTCCGAGCGGGTCATGCGTCTTCGTCGAGGCGGGAGAGCATCCAGCGGCACCACTCGATGCGGTGCCGTTCGTAGCCGAGGCCGCACAGCAGGGTCGCGTAGTTGCCGAAGCGCGGGTCGCCGAGGGCGGGCGGGCCGCCGAAGGAGGCCTCGTGGCGCTCGTACTCGGTCAGCCGCTCCTCGTGCGCGGCCAGCTGCTCGGCGAACATCCGGCGGACCATCCCCGGCTCGGCCAGCCACGACGCGTACGCCTTCAGCACCAGCTCGTCACGCTCGGGCCGCTCGCGCGGCGGCTCGGTGACCCACTCGCGCAGCGCCCGCCGGCCCTCGGGCGTCAGGTGGTAGACCTTCTTGTCCTGCGGGCCAGGCCCGTGCTCCGACTCGTACGCGACGAGGCAGGCGGCCCTGAGCTTCTGCAGCTCGGCGTGGATCTGGCTGTGGCGGGCCGTCCAGAAGTAGCCGACCGGCCTGCGCATGGCGGCGGCGAGGTCGTATCCCGTGCGGTTGCCCCGGGCGAGCACGGCGAGGATCGCGAAGCCGAGCGTCGAGGCCGGTGAGGTCGTTGAGGCCATGGTGCAGCCAAGGATAGGGCGCCGTTGCTTCTATGTCAGTTCTGACATAGTTTGACGGAGGAGGCGGCCATGCGCAGGCGGACGGGTTCATCGGCGGTCTTAGGGGTGCTGGTGCCGACGGCCTGCGGGGGCGCGGTCGGCACCAGCGCGGCACGTCAGCTCCGCCGAGCCCTTCGGCCGGTGCCGTCCCGAGCCCGTCGCCGGTCCCCACCGGGCCCGGCGTCATGGCCGCTGTGCTGTGACCCGGGGTCGTGCGGGCCGCGGATCAGCGGAGGCGGGTCAGGCCGTCGAGAAGGCGCTCCACGTCCGTACGGTCGTTGTAGTGCACCAGGCCCGCCCGCACCGCGCCGCCCGAGTCGCGGATGCCCAGCGCCCCGGTCAGCTCCCAGGCGTAGCTGTGCCCGCTCCACACGTTGACCCCCAGCTTCGCCAGGTGCTCGGCGACCTGGCGCGGCTCGTGCCCGGCCACGTTGAAGTAGGCCGTCGCGGTGCGCCGGGCGGGCTTGCCGTACAGCGTCACCTGCGGCATCGACTCCAGCTCGGCCACCAGCTCCGCGAACAGCCCCAGCTCGTGCTCCTCGGCCGCGGCCATGGAGGCGAGCAGGCGTTCGCGGCGGGTGCCCGTGCCGGGGACCATGGCGGCCAGGTGGTCCACGGCGGCCGTCACGCCGTCCAGGTCGGCGAAGGCCGCCGTGCCCGTCTCGAACCGCTGCGGCACCGTGTCCGGCGAGGGCGTCAGCTTGTCAGGACGCAGCGTCTCCAGCAGTCCGGGGTCGGCGACGACCGCGCCGATGTGCGGCCCGCCCCACTTGTACGCGCTCGTCGCGTAGAAGTCGGCGCCCATCGCCCCCATGTCCACCGGACCGTGCGGGGTGGCGTGCACGCCGTCCACGTACGTCAGCGCCCCGGCCCGGTGCGCCAGCTCGGCGATGGCGGCCACGTCGGGACGGGTGCCTAGGATGTTGCTCGCCGCGCTGACCGCGACCACCCTGGTCCGCTCGTTGATCAGGCCGGCGTACTGCTCGACCGGCAGTTCCCCGGTGACCGGATCGACCTCGGCCCACCGTACGGTGGCGCCGGTCTGCGTCCACGGCCGTACGTTGGCGTCGTGGTCGAGCCGCGAGACCACCACCTCGTCGCCCGGCCCCGCGATCGCCCTGGACAGGCGGTAGGTGAGCGTCGTCATGTTGGGGCCGAGGATGACGCCGTCCGGCCGGCCGCCCACCAGGTCGGCGACGGCGGCGCGGCAGGCGGCCACGATCGCGTCGGAGCGGTGACTGGCCGGGAACGTGCCGCCCACGTTGCCGATCCCCGTCCGGTAGGCGGTGGCGATGGCGTCGATCACGGACTGAGGGACCTGGGTGCCGGCGGCGCCGTCGAGATAGGCGTGACCGTCGGAGAGGGCAGGGTACGCGGCGCGTACCTCTTTGATGGGGAAGGGCATGATATATAGATGCTCACCCTGCGCGACCTCAACCGTGCCACGCTGGCTCGTCAGCATCTTTTGTCCCGTCACGAGGGTGACGTGGCCGACGTCGTGCACCGCGCCGAGCCCGCACCCGCCGGCGTGCCCGCCCCCGTACGCTTCCTGCCCGAGGCCAAGCTGCTCATCAGCCCGTTCGCCGCCACCGACTTGGGGCAGGTGGAGGAGAAGGGGCTCCGGCTGCCGGCCTTCGCCGAGCCGGACGCGACGACGACCGCTCTTGAAGTGACCGGCGCACAATGATTGCGTTCGGGGCGGAGGTGTGACGATGCCGCAGCTTTCCGCCCTGGACGCGCAGTTCCTCCACTTCGAGACCGCCACGAACGTCGCCAACATCGCCGGGCTCGCCGTGCTCGACGGCCACCTGCACCGCGCCGACCTGCAGGATCTGCTCGAACGGCGGCTGCCGTACGTGCCCGCCCTGCGGCGCAGGCTCGCCGCCGTGCCGCTCGGGCTCGACCACCCGTACTGGCGGCAGGAGGACGATCTCGACCTCGACTACCACGTACGCGAGATCGGCCTGCCCCCGCCCGGCGACGACCGGCAGCTCGCCGAGCAGGTCGCCCGCCTGCACCCCCGCCGCCTCGACAGGAACCGCCCGCTGTGGGAGATCTACCTGATCCACGGCCTGCCCGGCGGCCGCACGGCCCTCTACACCAAGATCCACCACGCGGCGGTGGACGGCATCGGCGGCGCCGACGTGCTGGCCGCCCTGCTCGACGTCGGCCCCGAGCCGGCGCCGCCGCCCCGTGACGAGCCCGAGCACGACGCGCCGCCGCCCGGCACCGCCGAGATGGTGGCGCGCGGCCTGGCCCGCCTGGCCGCCAACCCCGCCCACGCCGTACGCTTCGCCGCCCAGGCCGTCCCGCACCTCGACGAGATCCCGGTCCTGTCCCAGGTGCCCGGCGCCGGCGTCGTCTCCGCCGTCGCCCGCCGCCTGGCCGGTGCGGGCCATGCGCCCGATCTGCCTACGCTGCCCCCGCCGCGCACGCCGTTCAGCGGCCCCGTCTCCGCGCACCGCCGCTTCGCGTTCGTCTCGCTGCCGCTGGACGAGATCAAGCAGGTGCGCAAGGCTTTCGGGGTCACGGTCAACGACGTCGTCATGGCCGTGTGCGCGGGGGCGCTGCGGCGGTGGCTGGCCGCGCACGGCGGAGTGCCGGGCCGGCCGCTGGTGGCCGGGGTGCCGTTCTCGGTGCGGCCGGAGGAAGGCGGCGGAGAGGGCGGGGAGGAGGGCAACCAGGTGGCCATCATGACCGCGCCGCTGGCCGTGCACCTCGCCGACCCGGTGGAGCGGCTGTACCACGTGCGGCACTCCATGCAGCGCATCAAGGACCGTTTCGCGCCGGCGTCCGCGCGGTGGCTGCGCGAGTTCAGCGAGTCGATGCCGGCCGCGCTCATGGGGCTCGCCTCACGCTCGGCGTTCGACCTGGTCGGACAGGCCGCGCCGCCGATCAACCTGATCGTCTCCAACGTGCCAGGGCCCCAGTTCCCCCTGTACGTGTGCGGCGTCCGGCTGCTCGCCCACCACCCCGTCTCGGTGATCACCGACGTCAGCGGCGGCGTCAACATCACCGCCTTCTCCTACGACGGCTCGCTGGACGTCGGCGTCGTCACCGACAGGGAGATGGTGCCCGACGCCTGGGAGCTGGTCACCGACCTGCGCGCGGCCCTGCGGGAGCTGCGCGCGGCCGAGTCCGGCCTGCCGCACTGAAAGCCCCGGCCCGCGCGGGCTTTTGTCGGTGGCATGTGAAATCTTGGACCTCGGCGTGCACACGGCCGGGGGCCGGCCGGCGCCCATACGAAGGGGAGATCGCATGGCCACCGCCGAGGAGCTCTACGAGGACCTCGTCTCCGAACACCTCGCCCGGCCGGGGGTGCGGATGGGGCGCATGTTCAACTCCGAGGGGCTGCAGGTGAGGGGACGCGTCTACGCCTTCTACGCCAGATCGCGAGGGCGGGTGGTGGTCAAGCTCCCGGCTCCGCGGGCGGCCGCCCTGGTCGAGGACGGCACGGCCGAGGAGATGCGCATGGGCGGCCGCCGCATGCGCGAGTGGGTCGGCCTCGCCCAGCCCGACGAGGAGATCTGGCGCCACCTCCTCGGCGAGGCCGCCGCCTACGGCGAGGAGCTGGCCGGCTGACCGGCCACAGCCCGAGCAGCGGCGCGCGCACTGCCGCTGCCCGAGCAGCCCCCGTCCTCAGGCCACCCACCACACCGCCGTGCTCGGGGTGTTCAGCGGATGGCCGCGGTGCCGAGCGAGGGTTCCAGGAGGTCGAAGACGCGGTGGGCCATCTCCGCGAGTCCGGCGGCTATGTCGTCGAGCGGGTCGCCGTCCTGGGCGGTCAGCATGCGGGACTGCAGCTCGCGGAAGAGCAGGCGGTCGGCGGCGGCGAGCTGGGCCGCGATCGCGCGCGCGCCGATCGGGTCGTCAGGCGTCTCGGCGGTGAGGCGCTCGGCGAGGGCCTCCTCCCTGAGGTCGTGCAGCTCGCGCAGGCGCGCGACCAGGGTCGGGCTCTCGGCGATCATGCGGGCGAACGCGGGCCCGGTGAAGCCGATCACCGGGTCGTGGCGCTCGAGCGCGGCCACGTACTCCCGCCGCATCGCCGCCAGCGCGGGCTCACCCTCGGGCCGGCGGGCGAGGGTCGCGGCCGGGCCCGCCACGAACTCCTCGTGGTGGTCGAGCGCCAGGTCCTCCTTGCGGGGAAAGTAGTTGGTCACGGTCATCTTCGCGACCCGCGCGGCGGCCGCGATGTCGGCGATCGTCGTGCGGTCGAAGCCACGTACCAGGAACAGTTGGGTAGCGTGGTCAGAGATGGCCTGCCTGGTCTCTCGCTTCTTCTGTTCCCTCAAGCCCAAGGTGTCGATGCTCATAGCTCCAGTCTTACACAAAAACTTAGGTTCGACCTTATTTTAGGTTGACTCTTCGATCGAGGGAACCTAAAGTTAGACGCGACCTAAGTTTAGGACGCCGTTCGTGCCGTACGTGAGCGAGGAGAAGGTTTTGTCCCAAGCAGCAGAGGTTCTCGAACTCGACGACAGCACCGCCGAGGGTGTCACCACCGTCGGCGCCGACTCGGTGAAGGCCTATCTCAAGGAGATCGGCCGCGTGCCGCTGCTCACCGCGGAGCAGGAGATCGAGCTGGCCAAGCGGATCGAGGCCGGGCTGTTCGCCAGGGAACGGCTCGACACCGAGCCGGGCCTGCCCGACGACCTGCGGGCCGACCTGGAGTGGATCGCCGAGGACGGCACGCGGGCCAAGCAGCGCATGCTGGAGGCCAACCTGCGCCTGGTGGTCTCCATCGCCAAGCGCTACACCGGCCGCGGCATGCTCTTCCTCGACCTCATCCAGGAGGGCAACCTGGGCCTGATCAGGACGATCGAGAAGTTCGACTACCGGCTGGGCTTCAAGTTCTCCACGTACGCCACGTGGTGGATCAAGCAGGCGATCACCCGGGCGATGGCCGACCAGGCCCGCACGATCCGCATCCCCGTCCACATGGTCGAGCTGATCAACAAGGTCGCGCGGGTGCAGCGCCGCCTGCAGAGCGACCTCGGCCGCGAGCCCATGCCCGAGGAGATCGCCCAGGAGTGCGAGCTCGAGGTCGATCGCGTCATCGAGATCCAGGGCTACGGCCGCGAGCCGATCTCCCTGCACACGCCGCTCGGCGAGGAGGGCGACAGCGAGTTCGGCGACCTCATCGAGGACACCGAGGCCGTCTCGCCGGCCGACGCGGTCTCGTTCACACTGCTGCAGCAGCAGCTGCGCGCCCTGCTCGACCAGCTCTCCGAACGCGAGGCAGGGGTGATCAGCATGCGCTACGGCCTCAACGACGGCAAGCCGATGACGCTCGACGAGATCGGCCGCGTCTACGGCGTCACCCGCGAGCGCATCCGCCAGATCGAGGCCAAGACCATGTCGAAGCTCCGCCACCCGTCCCGCTCCCTGGCCCTGCGCGACTACCTGAGCTGAGCCGCCGCCACCCGGCCGGCCCACACTGCCGGCCCACACTGCCGGCCCACACTGCCGGCCCACACGGCCGGCCCACACGGCCGGCCCACACGGCCGGCCCACACGGCCAGGCGGAGAAAGGCTGCGCCAAAGGCTCATCAAGAGTGTCGCCACAGCCCTATGAGGGCAGGGGCCGTCGGCCTAGATTCCAAGGCGTGAAACGCTCCCGTTCGAGCCTCGTCCACCAGGCGACGTACGCGATCAAGCATCCGCACAAGATCGTGCCCCATCTGCGGCGATTGGCCCGCGACACGTGGTTCAGGCTGCGTACGCGGGACCACGTCGCCTACTACCGGGCCGTCATGCGCTCCGACACCGCCCGCGACCCCGAGGGCGCCGTAGGCTCCCACACCCACAAGCGCTGGCTGGCGCTCGGCCGCATGCAGTTCGACTACCTCGTCGAGCACGGGCTCAAGCCCGAGTGCCGGATGCTGGAGATCGGCTGCGGCAACCTGCGGGCCGGGCACCTGTTCATCGACTACCTGCACACCGGCAACTACTACGGCATCGACATCTCGCCCGACATCCTCATGGCCGCCCAGGACACCCTCGTCCGGCACGGGCTGGCCGACAAGCTGCCCCATCTGACCCCCGTACGCGACCTGCGCTTCGCGTTCCTGCCCGACGCGCACTTCGACGTGGTGCACGCCCACAGCGTGTTCTCGCACTCGCCGCTGCACGTCATCGAGGAGTGCTTCGCCCACGTGGGGCGGGTGATGAAGCCGGGCGGCTGGTTCGACTTCACCTTCGACCGCACCGAGGGCAAGGAGCACCAGGTGCTGCGCGAGGACTTCTACTACCGCACCGAGACGCTGGCCGCCCTGGCCGCCTCCTACGGCTTCACCGCCACGTTCATGGAGGACTGGGAACGCTCGCCGCACAAGCAGTCGAAGATGCGCCTGACCAAGCGACCGGCCGTCTGACCTGGCGATAATGCGGTGCGGCCGGTGCCCGCGGCTGTCTATCGTGGGGGCACGTGAGAGATCTTCGCGCGCTGCCCAAGGCCCACCTGCACGTGCACCTCGAGAGCACCGTCCGTCCCGGGACCGTGCGCGAGCTGGGCGGCGAGCCCGCTCCTGAGGGGGTGTTCCGCACTTTCAGGGAGTTCGCCGACCAGCGGGCCCAGGTGCGGGGGCTGCTCCGCACGGCCGATCACTTCCGCCGGGTCGCGCTGGAGTTCTGCGCCGACGAGGCCGCCCAGGGCACCCGCTACGCCGAGGTGACGTTCACCGCCGCCGCCCACGGCGAGCGGGTGGGGCAGCCCGAGATGCCGTTGCGGGCCGTGCTCGACGGGCTGACCGAGGGGCGGGCCCGTTACGGCATCGAGTGCCGGGTGCTGCTCGACCACTCCAGGCGGCGGTCCGTCGAGCGGCTGCGGCGGACGTACGAGCTGGCGCTGCGGCACGACGAGGTGATCGGCATCGGGCTGGCCGGCGACGAGAGCCACCCGCTCGCCCCGTTCGCCGGCGTGCTGGACGAGGCCAGGCAGGCCGGGCTGCACCTCGTGCACCACGCGGGGGAGTCGGCGGGGGCGGCCAGCATCCGTGAGGCGCTCGACGTGGGGCACGCCGAGCGGCTCGGGCACGGCATCCGGGTGCTCGACGACGACCTGCTGGTGGCGGAGGTACGCGAGCGCGGCATCCCGCTGGAGGTGTGCCCCACCTCCAACGTGCTGCTCGGGCTCGTGCCGTCGCTCGCCGACCACCCGCTGCCCCGGCTGCGCGCCGCCGGGCTCGCCGTCACCGTCAACACGGACGGGGAGACGGCGCTGGCCGACGAGTACGCCCGCCTGCGCGACGTCCACGGCTGCACCGACGCCGACCTCGCCGCCCTGGCCCGCGCCGGCATCGACGCCTCCTTCGCCCCCGACCCCCTCAAGTCGGCCCTCCGGGCCGGCGTCGACGCCTGGCTGGAGCAGCCCGCATGACCGGCGACCACGACACCTCGGCCCCCACCGGCCCCGGCCCCTCGCCTCAAGGCGCGGCCTCTCCGGAGGGCGGGAATGTGCCGTCCGGAGAGGTGGTGGCAGCGTTCGGCGGGGAGGTACCGTCCGGCGAGGTGGTGGCCGCGTTCGGCGGGGTGGGGGAGCCGGTGTGGCTGGGTGGGGCGTGGCGGGCGGGGCCCCTGGTGCTCAAGCGGGTCGCGTTCCTGCCGGAGACGCTCTGGCGGGCCGAGGTGCTGGCGTCCCTGCCCGAGTCGCCGGAGTTCCGCGTCGCCCGACCCGTCCAGGCGAGCGGTGAGTGGGTCTTCCATGGGTGGGAGGCGGCACGGCTGGTGGCGGGGGAGCCGGACGTGCGCAGACAGGACGACGTGCTGCGGGCCGGCGCGGCGTTCCACGCGGCGATCGCGCACCTGCCGAGGCCCGACTTCCTCGACGTACGCGACGATCCCTGGGCGCATGGGGACCGGGTGGCGTGGGAGGAACGACCGGTCACGTCGGACGCGGCCGGTCTGCTCGCGCCGCTCGTGCGCGCCCGCCGCCCGGTCGGGCTGCCGTCCCAGGCGGTGCACGGCGACCTGCCGGGCAACGTGCTGTTCGCCCCCGGCCTGCCACCGGCGATCATCGACTGGCCGGTCTACTGGCGGCCCGCCCCGTGGGCGTCGGCCGTCGCGGTCGCCGACGCGCTGTGCTGGTACGGCGCCACCCCCGGCCTGGCCGCCCGCTGGGCCCACCTGCCGCAGTGGGGACAGCTCCTGGTCAGGGCACTGATCTACCGCATCGTCACCGACGACCTCACCCTGGGCGAGGACGGCTGGACCCAGGACCGGGTGGCCGCGTACCACCCGGTCGTGGACCTCGCCGTCACCTGTGCCCGGCGGTCCTAGCCGCGGGCGAGCCGGACGACCGCCGCGCCCAGCGGGTCAAGGGACACCTCGCCGGACACCGGCCGCCCGGTCAGCAGGTCCGTGCCCTCCCCTCCCACGGGCACGGACACGCCCGACTCGGCGCTGTGGTTGAGCAGGAACACGTATTCGTGCGCGGCGTCCCCGCGTACCGAGCACTCCACGTGAGAGGGCACGCCCTCGAAGCGGGAGCGCACGCCCGACTCGGCGACGACCCGCGCCACCGTCTCGTCGAACGCCTCCTGCTCCAGCAGCGTCGCGAAGTAGACCACCCGCCCGGCCCCGAACCGGTTCTCGACCACGGCCGCCCGCCCCGCGAGCAGCCCGTCGGCGTATGTGGCCAGCGCCGTGCCGCCCTCCAGGTGCAGGTCGTCGCGCCACCAGGTGGAGGTGGCCCGCCGGCCGTCGGCGAACTCGACGGTGAACGACTCGCCGGGCCGCGCCGGCCAGTACTCGTCGATCTTCGCGCCGATGAGCCGCCGGAACGCGCCCGGGTAGCCGTCCGGCCTGACCCGGTTGTCGGCGTCCACGACCCCGGAGAAGAACGACATGATGACGGTGCCGCCGTCGCGCGCGAACGCCTCGATGCGGGCCGCGCCCGCGTCGTCGATCAGGTACGCGTTCGGCACCACCAGCACCTTGTACCCGTCCAGCGAGGACGACGCCGACACCACGTCCACCGCGTGGTGCCGCTCCCACAGCGGCGTGTAGTGCCGCATCACCGTGTCGGTGTAGCTCCAGTCGTTGCGCGGCAGGCCGAAGACCTCCTCAAGGCCCCACCAGCCGTCCCAGTCGAACAGGATCGCGATGTCGGCCGATGAGCGGGTGCCGGCGACGGGCGCGAGCAGCTTCATCTCCCGCCCGAGGTCGGTGACCTCCTTGAACGTCCGCGACTCAGGGCCGGAGTGGGGCAGCATCGCCGAGTGGAAGCGCTCCTGACCGCCCCTGCTTGCCCGCCACTGGAAGTACATCACCGAGTCGGCGGCCCGCGAGACGGCCTGTAGCGAGCCGAGCCGCATGCGTCCAGGCTCCTTGACGATGTTGAGCTTCCACTGGCTGACCGCGCTGGCCGCCTGCTCCATCAGCATCCACGGCTGCCCGCCCTTGAGCGAGCGGAACAGGTCGTAGTTGAACGCCGCCGACACGTGCGAGTCCGCCTCGGCCGGGTTGGGGTAGATGTCGAGCGCCGCGGCGTCCTCCTCCCGCGCCCACTTCCAGTAGTCGGCGTGGCGGAAGAAGCGCATGAAGTTCGTCATGACCGGGATGTCGTCGCGGAAGGAGCGCACGATGTCCCGCTCGGCGACGTAGCACTCCAGCAGCGCGTCGGAGGTGAAGCGCTTGAAGTCGAGGCGGCGGGTGGGGTTCATCCACGTACGGGGGATGTGCGGTACGTCGACCTGCTCCCAGTCGGTGTAGACCTGGCCCCAGAAGCGGGTGGTCCACGCCTCGTTGAGCGCGTCGAGGGTGCCGTACTTGCGGCGCAGCCAGTGGCGGAAGTTCACCGAGGCGGCCTCGCCGTACGACGTGGGCCCGTACTCGTTGCTGATGTGCCACATCGCCAGCGCCGGGTGGAAGGAGTAGCGCTCGGCCAGCTTGGTCGTGATCCGCGCGGCGTACTCGCGGTAGATCGGCGACGAAGGGTCGTAGTGCAGCCGGTTGCCGAAGCCGAACGGCTGGCCGTCCTCCCTGATCGGGAACACCTCGGGGTGCAGGTGGGTGAGCCAGACGGGCGGCGCCGCCGTGGGCGTGGCCAGGTTGACGCTGATGCCGTTGTCGTGCAGCAGGTCCATGACCTCGTCGAGCCAGCCGAACTCGTACCTGCCGGGCTCGGGCTCCAGCGACGCCCACGCGAAGACGCCCAGGCTGACGGTGTTGACGCCGGCCTGCCGCATGAGCCGGACGTCCTCCTTCCACACCGTGCGGTCCCACTGCTCGGGGTTGTAGTCGCCGCCGAAGGCGAAACCGCCGACGCGCCGCCTGAACGCTTCCATGCGGTCCATGCTCAGTGCTCCTCGGTCATCACGACGACGGTGGTCAGCCGTGGCTCGTCGCCGGTGCACGCGTGGACCGGGCCGGTCAGCAGCACCGTGCGCTCCTCCACCACGTCGGTGACCGAGCGGCGGACGGACAGGCCGACCTCGCCTGGCTCGACCACGCGCCGCCCGTCGCGACCGGTGAACGACAGCAGCCGGGCCGGCACCGCGAACTCCACCCGCGCCGACTGCCCCGGCGCCAGCTCGACCCGGGCGTACCCGACGAGCTGGGCCAGCGGCCGGGTGACCGAGGCGATCCGGTCGGAGGCGTACACCTGCACCACCTCGGCGCCGGCGCGGTCACCGGTGTTGGTCACCGTCACCGCGCAGCGGATCTTCTCACCGGCCGGCACCTCGCCGTCGGCGGTGAAGGCGGAGTAGCCGAAGCTCGTGTAGCTCAGCCCGTGGCCGAACGGCAGCACCGGCGCCGGGTCGAGGTTGCTCACCGAGCCCGCCCCGCCGAGCTTGGGATGCAGGTAGCTGTACGGCTGGCCGGCCGTGCCGCGCGGCAGGCTCATCGGCAGCCGCCCGGACGGGTTGACCGCGCCGCTGAGCACCCGCGCGAGCGCGCCCGCGCCCTCCTGACCGGGGAAGTACGCCTGGACGACGGCCGCGGCGCGCTCGACGATGCCCGGCACCGCGTACGCGCGGCCGGTCATCAGCACCACCACGGTCGGCGTGCCGGTCGCGAGCACCGCGTCGGCCAGCTCCTGCTGCGCGCCCGGCAGGTCGAGCGACTCCACGTCGCAGCCCTCGCCCGAGGTGCCCCGACCGAACAGCCCCGAGCGGTCGCCCAGCACGACGATCGCGACGTCCGACTCGGCGGCCAGGCGGGCGGCGGCGGCGATCCCCGAGCGATCGCCGTCGTCCACCCCCGTGCCGCGCTCGGTCGCGATGTGCGCCTGCGGCAGCTCCTCGCGCAGCGCCTCCAGCAGGGTCGGCGCGTTGATGCCGGTCTCGGCGTCGGGGAAGTGCGGCAGCACGTGGTTGACGAACGAGTAGCAGCCGAACAGCGCCGCCACCTCGTCCGCGTTCGGCCCGACGACCGCGACCCTGCGGCCCGCGGCGTCGCCCAGCGGCAGCACGCCGTCGTTGGTCAGCAGCACCACCGACTCCTCGGCCAGGCGGCGCGCGACGTCCCGCGAGACGGGGTCGTCGAGGTCCACCTCGCCCTGCGGCTCCGGGTCGTAGTCGTCGTCGAGCAGGCCGAGCTCGGCCTTCTGCCGCAGCACCCGCCGCAGCGCCCGATCGACCAGCGCCTCGTCGACGCGGCCCGCCGCCACCGCCTCCTGCAGCGGGTCCAGGTACGTCACCCCGGTCGGCAGCTCGATGTCGATGCCCGCGGTCAGCGCCTGCGCGGCGGCGTCACCGGCGTCCTCGGCCACGGCGTGCAGGGTGTGCAGGAACGCGACCGCAAAGTAGTCGGCCACGACCGTGCCGTCGAAGCCCCACGTGTCGCGCAGCACGCCGGTCAGGTAGTGGTCGTCGGCGGCGATCGGGATGCCGTCGATCTCGGCGTAGGAATTCATCACCGAGCCGGCGCCCGCGTCGCGTACCGCGACCTCGAACGGGAACAGCAGCGTGTCGGCCACCTCGCGGGCGCCCGCGTGCACGGGAGCCAGGTTGCGGCCGGCGCGGGAGTTGGAGTAGCCGACGAAGTGCTTGAGCGTGGCGATCACGCCGGCCGACTGCAGCCCGCGTACGTACGCCGCGCACACCGTGGCCACCTCGTACGGGTCCTCCGACACGCACTCCTCGACCCGCCCCCAGCGCTGGTCGCGGATCACGTCGAGGACGGGGGCCAGCCCCTGGTGCACGCCGAGCGAGCGCATGCCGGACCCGATGGCCCGGCCCATCTCCTCCACCAGCTCCGGGTGGAAGGACGCGCCCCACGCCGGCGGCGCCGGATAGGTCGTGGCCCGCCACGCCGCCAGACCCGTCAGGCACTCCTCGTGCGCGATCGCCGGAATGCCGAGCCGCGTGTTCGCGCGCAGCCACCGCTGCCGCTCGGCCAGTGTCTTGCGCGCGGCCTCCGGCTCGACCGGCGTGGTGCCGAAGTGGCGGGTGATGTGGCCGACGCCGTCGCGGGCGAACTCCTCGAACCCGAGGTCCTCGCCCTGCATCGAGTCCTGCAGCGGCGCGACCACGCCCTTCTTCCTGTTGACGTTCAGCCACACGCCGACGAGCTGCGCGAGTTTCTCCCGCAGTGACATGCCGGCGAGTAGGTCCTCGACCCGCCGCGCCCGCTCGCGGGCGATCTCCGGCTCCGGCGGATCAACAAGTGCTGGCATGACCCCTCGCGACTTCCCTAGCGGCGGAAATTTTCTGGGCAAGTTACCGAAAAACTCTCGTGACATTGCCGAGCTGTTACGGTAGGGTCCGGCTCGCGGCCCTGTCAATAACCCGCTCACATGGCGGAATTCCGCCTGGTCAGCGGGCCACCTCGGGTCCGGCGGTTTTCCGAAAGTTTGTAACTTCGCCGGTGCCGCCCAACGGCGGTGCCACGGCAAACGGGAGGTCCTGTGCCTCGAGCCACGCTGGCCGATGTCGCCGCGGCCGCCGGAGTGTCCGTACCGACGGTCTCCAAAGTGCTCAGCGGCAAGAAACACGTCTCCGCGGCCACCAGGGACAAGGTGCTCGAAGCGGTCAGAGCCTCCGGCTACGAGGCGCCGCGCCCGCCGACCAAGCCCCGCGTCGGCGTCATCGACCTGCTCATCGACGGCCTCGGCTCGCCCTGGGCGCAGGTGCTCATCAGCGGCGCCGAGCAGGCCGCCGCCCGCTGGGGCTTCTCGCTCGTCGTCACCTCCTCCTACCGCGCCGACTTCGACCTGCGCCGCTGGATCGGCATGGTGCGCAAGCGCAACACCGACGGCATCGTGCTCGTGCTCTCCCGGGCCGACCAGCGCGAGATCGCCGCCATCGAAGAGCTGCTGCACGTACCGCTCGTCCTGCTCGACCCCGTCGGCCAGCGCGACCCCCGCCTGTCCACCGTCGGCGCCACCAACTGGCTGGGCGGCGTCATGGCCACCACCCACCTGCTGGAGCTCGGGCACACCAGGATCGGCTTCATCGGCGGGCCGCTCGACACGCAGTGCACGCTCGACCGGTACGAGGGCTACCTGGCCGCCCACCGGACCTTCGGCATCGAACCCGACCCCACGCTCACCCGCTACGGCGACTTCATGGTCCACGGCGGTAAGAGCCTCGGCGGCGAACTGCTCGACCGCGACGACCCGCCCACCGCCGTCTTCGCCGGCAACGACCTCCAGGCCGCCGGCGTCTACCAGGCCACCACGGAGCGCGGCCTGCGCGTGCCCGACGACCTGTCGGTGGTCGGCTTCGACGACTCGACCCTGTGCGAGATGCTCTCACCGCCCCTCACGACCGTCCGTCAGCCGCTGGACGACATGGCGAACGAGGCCGTCCGTCTCGTGCACGAGGAGCTCACCCACCCCAGGGGCCCTTCGGGCACCCGCATCGAACTGGCCACGAACCTGATCATCCGCCGCAGCACCGCCCCCCTGACGACCTGACTCGACCCTTTGCGTGACTCGTCCCCGGCTCCGCTGCACGACCTGACTCGACCCTTCGCCTGAGTCGTCCCCCGGCTCCGCTGCGCTCTGATTCGTCCCGCCCGTCGGCGGGGCGTCGTCATGCCCGAAACCCCATGTCAATAGGCAATCCGCAGATCACCCTTTATCCTGATCGGACCGGCAGGGAAGTGATCCACGTCACACGGAGAGCCTATGTCGGTGACATCGGGGTTCCTGATCAAAGATCCGCGCACGCGCGCCGACTCACGCCTGGACGGCGCCGCCGGTTCCCAGGAACGCCTGGCGTTCCTCAACGACGCCAGCACCCGCATCGGCAGCACCCTCGACCTGGCACAGACCTGCCGTGAGGTGCTCGACGTGGCCGTGCCCCGCTGCGCCGACACCGGCGGCATCATGGTGCAGGAACGCCTCATCACCGAAGGCGAGTTCCCCGTACGCCCCACCGACGGCTCCGCCCTGGTCCGCCGCGTCGCCACGGCCGTAGCCGTCGACAACCCGTGGGACTGGGACACCGCCTTCCCCGTGGACGAGGTCGCCGTCTACCCGCCGTTCCTCCCGCAGGGCCAGGCCATGGCGACCGCCAGGACCGTCCTCGTGCCCCGCCTCGACCACCCTCGTCGTCGGAGACGTCATGGGCACGGCGTACGCGCCGCTGCCACGATGGGCCAGCTCCGTACCGCCACCCAGACCCTCGCCAGCCTCGACCTCGACCCCGCCGAGCTGCTGTACCGCCTCAACCGGGTCGCCCAGCAGCTCGACCTCGACCAGATCGCCACCTGAGCCTACGCCCGCTACGACCGCACCACCGGCACCGTCGAGATCGCCAGCGCCGGCCACCTCCCGCCCACGCTCGTCCAGCCCGACGGAACCGCCGACATCCTCGCCGTCACCCCTGGCCCGCCGCTCGGCGTCGGCACCCACACCTTCGACCTGGCCACGTTCGCCCTCCCACCCGGCGGCCTTCTCGCCCTCTACACCGACGGCCTGGTGGAAGGCCGCGAGTGGAACATCGACGAGGGCCTGGCCAAGCTCCGCGGCCTCCTGACCGGCCCGCCCCTGGGCATCGACCGCATCTGCGACATGATCGTCCGCGCCCAACGCCCCAGCACCGACCGCGACGACATAGCCCTACTACTAGCCAAAGCCCGCTAAGGGCCACCAACCCCACCCACTCAGGCCACCTGCGCCGTCACCCATCTCCGTCACGTGCGCCGTCGCCACCTCCGTCAGGTGCGCTGTCGCCCACCTCTGCCACGTGCGCCGTCACCTATCTCCGTCACCTGCGCTGTCACCCACCTCGCCACCTGCACTGCCACCCCGATCCCGCCACCTGTACCGCCTCCGCTTGGGCCGCCTTCGTCTCATGTGTCCCCTTCAACTCCCTGCCCGCAGGGCACCGCACGGCCCAACGGCCCGAAACGCGCGGCCCTCCAGGACCCCCACGCCCGTCCGGCCGCGCCTACGAGTTCCCATACACGCCCGCATGGCGCAATCACCGCACGCCTTTATGGACCTCGGGCCCCGTCCTGCCCCAGAAACTGGCAGGCGGTCAGAGGAGGCCGGCGTCGCGGACCTTCATGGCGACGTGGACGCGGTTGTCGGTGCCGAGCTTGGCGAAGATGCGGGTGATGTTGGCCTTGACGGTGGCCACGCTCACCGACAGATCACGGGCGATCTCCGCGTTCGAGCTGCCCCTGGCCACCTCGACGGCGACCTCCCGCTCGCGTTCGGTCAGCTCGGCCAGCTCGCGGGCGGCGTCGGGGCGGCGCGGCTCGTAGCGGCCGGTGGCGGCGGCGATCACCTGCTGGGCCACGGTCGGCGACAGCACCGGCTCGCCCTTGGCCACCGCACGCACCGCCTCGATCATCTTCGGCGGCGGCGTGTCCTTCAGCAGGAACCCGTTGGCGCCGAGCTGCAACGCCCGCAGCACCATGTCGTCGGCGTCGAACGTGGTCAGCACCAGGATCCGGGGCGGCGACGCCTGCCGCAGCAGCAGCTCGGTGGTGGTCAGCCCGTCCTGCTCCGGCATCCGGATGTCCATCAGCACGACGTCGGGCCGCAGGTCGCGGATCACCGTCATGGCCTGCTTGCCGTCTGCCGCCTCACCCACGAGGTCGAGGTCGGCCTCCCCGCCCAGGATGAGGCGCAATCCCGTACGCACCATGGGATCGTCATCCACGATCACGACTCTCACCACGGCTCAAGCCTCCCACGGCAGCGTCGCGTCGAGGACGAAGCGCCCGTCACGTACGTCATGAGTGATCCTTCCTCCGGCCATCCGCGTCCGCTCGGCCAGTCCTACCAGCCCCAGCCGCCCACCAGGCCCTGACCTGCCGGGCACCGCCGCGTTGCTGACCCGGATGCGCAGCCCGTCACCGGGCCGCCCGCCGATCTCGGCCCGCACCAGGCTCCCGGGCGCGTGCTTGCGCGCGTTGGTGAGGGCCTCCTGCACGATCCGGTACGCGTGCCGCCCCGTCTGCGTCGGCAGCAGCTCCCTGTCGGTGACGGTGTCGTCCACCTCGACCTGCTGGCCGGCGGCGCGTACCTCCGCGAAGAGCGCGCCGAGATGCGCCAGCGTCGGCTGCGGCGGCGCGGGCCCGCCCTCCGCCGCGCCGCCCTGCCCGGCCGGTCCGCCCTGATCGGCGGGGTCGCCGCGCCGCAGCGTGCCGAGCACGGCGCGCAGCTCGGTCAAGGACTGGTGGGCGTTCTCCTGGATGGCAAGCGCTGTCTCCCGTGTCTGCTCAGGCGTCAGATCCTTCCGGTACGCCAGTCCGCCCGCCAGCATCGCCAGCAGGGAGATGCGGTGCGCCAGGACGTCGTGCATCTCCTGCGCGATCTTCAGCCGCTCGGCCAGCTTCGCCTGCTCCACCCGCTGCGCCTGCCCGCGCAGCTCCGCCGCCCGCCGCTCCGCCTCGAGCTCCCGCCGCCCCCGCAGGTAGAGCCCGAACACGGTCAGCCCGGCCAGGATCGTGCCAGAGACGACCGCGTAGACCGCCGTCAGCCGCCAGTCGCCCTTCCACCGGGTGGAGATCGCCACGCACACCCAGAACAGCACCCCCACCGGCACCACCTGCCGCCACCGGCGATGCGTGGCGAGCGAGGCGAACGCCGCGATCGCCGGCCCGTTCGCCGCGAACGAGAACGCCGACGCCGCCGCCAGCACCGTCGCGACCTGCCACGGCCACCGGCGCCGCAACGGCAGCAACGCGATGCCCACCGCCCCCGTGGCAATGTCGGCGAGCAGCACGCCCACGTCGGCCACCGGCCGGCCGACGCTGCCGCTGATGAGCACCAGGACGAGGAGCAGCAGCGGCGCCGAGGCGAACAGGTAGAAGAGCGCGACCCCCAGCCACTCCACAGGCCGCTCACCGGAAGAGGAACCCGGCAGGCTGTGGGGGAGGGGGCGCGGCATGCCCCGGGAGACGGACACCCCTGGCGCCTGCTTCCAGCCCGAACCCGGCTCATCAGAGGCCGGACCCGGGATGTCGTGCGGCGCGTTGGAGGCCGGAGCTGGGCTGTCGTGGGGCGTGTTGGAGGCCGCACCTGGGCCGTTGTGCGGCGCGTTGGCGGCCGCACCCGAGACGTCGTACGGCTCGTTCGAGGCCGCACCTGGCACGTGACGCGGTCCGTCCGAGGACAGGGCCGCCACGCCGTGCCGCTCGCCCGGAGCGGGGGTCGGTGAAACCGGGCGGTCGCCGGGGGAAGGGGCCGGGGGCCAGGGGGCGTCGCCTGAGGGCTGGTGCGGAGGGCCGGGGTGGTCGTGCACGGCACCAAGCCTAAACATCGCTTGGCCTGCGCATCAGCACCCTGGGTCGATCCCCGTATAGACCCTCGGCCATAACCTGGCCGGTGGTTGTAGCCCTGGCGACGGCGACTCTCGACCCTGGTCCGATGAGGCCGGGCCGCGTTTTCGATGAACTGGGGCACGTGATCGAACTCCACCGCGTCACCAAGACCTACAACGGGGTGAAGGCGCTCGACGACGTGTCCTTCACCGTCCACCCCGGCTCCGTCACGGGCTTCCTCGGCCCCAACGGCGCCGGCAAGTCGACGGCCATGCGCATCCTGGCGGGCCTGGCCAGACCCACCTCCGGCCGCGCCACCGTGCTCGGCAAGCCCTACGCCGAGCTGGCTCGCCCCGGCTACGACGTGGGCACCCTCCTCGACGCCGGAGCCCAGCACCCGGGCCGCACCGGCCGCGAGGTGCTCATCCTGGGCGCCCTCATGCTCGGCCTGCCCAGGTCACGCGTCGACGAGGTGCTCGACTTGGTGGGCCTGACCGGCAAGGAAGCCGGACGCCCGATACGCGGCTACTCGCTGGGCATGCGGCAACGACTCGGCATCGGCCATGCATTGCTCGGCCGCCCGAGAGCCCTCATCCTCGACGAACCCGCCAACGGCCTCGATCCCCAGGGCATTCAGTGGATGCGCGAGCTCCTGCGCGGCCTGGCCACCTCCGGCTGCGCCGTCCTGCTCAGCTCCCACCTGCTGTACGAGGTGGAGCAGGTCGCCGACCGCATCGTGATGATCGGCGCAGGACGCGTCCTGGCCGACGGCCCCCTGGCCGAGCTCAGCCAGGGCCGCACCCTCGAACAAACCTTCCTCGCCCTCACCTCCCAAACCTCCCGCACCCCTGCCTAAACCCACTCACAACCCACCACTCACCATCGCACCCTGTCTGACTCCCGTTCGGAATCCGCCCCTCACCCCCCGCTGTCCCTCTGCCTGACCCGCGTTCGGAACCTGCCACTCACCATCGCACCCTGTCTGACTTGCGTTCGGAACTCGCGACGCACCGCTGCATCTTCGTTTGGCCCGCGTTCGGGATCCGCCCCTCACCCCCGCTGTCCCTCTGCCTGACCCGCGTTCGGAACCTGCCACTCACCATCGGACTGCTGTCTGGCCCGCGCTCAGCACCTGCCACCCACCCCCGCACTGCCGACTACCCACCACTCTTGACTCCGCCTTCTCGCCTGCCGCACCCGGCGTGCCTGAGCGCTGCCCTCACCACGCCTGCTCTCGTGCTGCTGTGCCCGCCCATCCGCCGCCTGCGCTGACCGGCGGCAACAGCCTCTGCACACCCCGCCCGAAATCGCAGCGACCACGGTCAGCGATTCGGAACCGACCGCCCTTTCTCCACTCAGTGATTGGACTTTGGCATGACCACCCACACCGCCATCCAGCTTCCGCAGCGCGTCACGTTCGGGAGGTTGTTGCGGGTTGAGGCGCGGAAGTTGCTCGATACCCGTACCAGCCTGATCATGACCGGGGTCCTCGTCGTCGTGGCGGTGGCGCTCGTCGCCGGGCGGGGGGTCGTGACGGAGACAGCCGATCTGTTCATGCTGGCGGGGACGGCGGGGACCGTGTTCGGGATCCTGCTGCCCGTGCTGGGCATTCTGTCGATCACCGGCGAATGGCAGCACCGTACGGCGCTGACCACGTTCACCCTGGAGCCCAGGAGGGCGCGGGTGCTGGTGGCCAAGTGCGTGTCGGTGCTGGTGGCGGCCGTGCTGGCGTGCCTGCTGGCGGTGTTGGTCGCGGTGCCGACGACGGCCGTGGTGGCGTCCGTGCGGGGCGTTGAGGCGACGTGGGGGCTGGAGGTGCACGTGCTGGTGGGCTGGATCGCCACCACCGTGCTGCTGACCGCTGAGGGCCTCGCCCTTGGGTTGTTGCTGCTGAACGCCCCGGCCGCCATCGTGATCTACCTGGTCGGCCCCATGGTGGGGAGCTTCGCCGCCCAACTTGGCGCGGGAGGTAAAGCCGTGGCACAGTGGCTGGACCTCAACTCCACCAGCGGCGTCCTGATGAGCGACGACGTGACGGCCGGCGGTCTGGCCCGGCTGGCGGCGTCGGTGACGCTCTGGATCGCCGTCCCCGCCGCGGTGGGCACCCTGCGGGTGCTGAAGCGGGATGTGACCTGACGCTTTACCGGCAAGGTAGATCTATGCCGGTTTCGTGGTGATATGTTTGCCAATGTCCGGTTTAAGAGGGTACTGTCGTAGACGTTACCGAGCAGTGACCCGCGCCTGACCAAAAGAGGCGGGGCCTGCCCCGGTTCCCTGGATCCCGTTCCCGTGGATTCTCGCGCTCTACGTAGCGTCTGTACGGCGTGCTGCCCGGCTACGTTCGTCCTGACGAGCGCAAAGTTCCCGTCCCCTAACAAAGGACCTGAATTTTCCTATGTCTGCTCGCCTGCGTTCCGTCGCCATGCTCGCAGCCTCCGCCGTCGCGGCCATGACCGTCGGCGCGACCACCGCTCACGCCGAGACCGACGTCGAGCAGCGTGGTGTGCTGAAGGGCTCGACGACCGCGTCCTACTTCTGGGACGACACCTCCGGCCGAGCCGGCGACACCGGCCTGCCCGCCGCGGGCAAGCCCATGCAGAAGGGCCTGGCCGCCAGCCCGAGCTGGCCCCTCATGACCGAGGGCTACGTGCTCTACCAGGGCAAGAAGCTGCCCTTCTTCGTGGGTGACCGCGGCCCCGGCGACCCCTCCAACCGTGGCGTGATGCTCGACCTCGACGCCAAGACCTTCGCCGAACTCACCGGCGGCACGTTCAACTCCCGCACGCTGGGTGTCGACGGCGTCAAGGGCCAGGGCCACATCAAGGTCGACTACATCATCACCAAGTGGGGCGATGGGGTCGGCAAGAAGAGCTACCCCGTGGCGTTCTCCACCGGCGCCTGGTCCGAGAAGGACCAGAACCCGGTCATCCAGCAGGTGTCCGTCAAGGTCCCTGCCAAGTAAAGCGACCCCGGCTGAGCGGCGCCTCGGCCCCAGCTGGGCGGCCCCCGGCCTCAGCTGAGCGGTCCCGTCAACGGCCCCGTTAAGCGGCCGGGTGAACCTGCCAGGCAGACGACCTGGCGGTTCGGCCCGGAGAACCCCCGCAACCCCCGAAATCCCCCTCGAAGAGGGCGCTCCCGTAGTGGGAGCGCCCTCTTCGCCGTTCCTGGGCCCCCGGGACGAAACCGTCACCGCAGCGCCCGTGCTCTGAGCGCAAGCCCGATGTGCTGGCCGCAATTTCTGCCACCATCAGGCAGGGCCGGTGCTTTGCTGTTATCGGAGCCCGGGGGTTCGGGCTCCGGAGGCCCCGAGCTCAGAGGCCCAAAGCGGGGTGGTTTTCTCAGGTTCGGGCCGGCGGCGTAGGCGTGGCAGCCGTTGCGCCGCTGCCCGGAACTGGCGGGCCGTTGCTCGCGGCCCGGAGCTGGGGGCCTGGAGCCCCGAGCCCGGCCCGGGGTACGGCTTGGAGCGGTGCGCCTGGAACTGGGTCGTCGGTATCTCAAGTCCGGGCGGGGGCGGGTATCTCGGGTTCGGGTGGGGCGGTTGTCTTGTGTTTGGGTGGGGTGGTTAGCGCTGGTTTGGTACGGGGACCTTTGACCAGTCGATGTCCGAGCCGAAGTAGAAGCTCGGGTAGGCGGGCTGGTTGTAGCCGGTCTGCTGCCTGGCCACGTCCACGCGGTACTGCGGGTCGTGCATGAGCGTGTACAGCTTCCTGCCGGTCACCTCGGTGCTCAGGTAGATGCGGATCGCGGTGCTGTCGGTCGTACGGACCAGCAGCTCCTCGCGCCAGTCGCCGAAGACGTCGGCCACCAGGCCGGGGTTGCCCTTCGTCCAGTTGTTGGTCAGCGTGCCCTCGGCGGTCAGCAGCGTGCCGCGCCGGTGGTCGTCGATGGTCGGTGTCTGCAGGACGTCGGTGGCGGTGCCGTTGACGAGCTGCGTGGTCATGTCGGCGGCCCAGCGGATGCTCATGTTCGTGCCGGGGGCGTTCCTGCCGAGGTAGTCGCCGCGCGCCGACCACAGGCCGGCCTCGATGGCCTGGTCGGGCGGCATGGAGGACCAGGTCTCGACGCCGCGGACGTCCGGGTCGATGTCGCCGACCATGCCGCGGCCGGTGTCCACGCCGCTGTAGCCGCCGTGGATCACCGCGCCGGTGGCGGCGTCGCGCAGCGCCCAGCCGTACGGGGCCCACGCGCCGCCCTCGTGCACGGTCCAGATCTCCAGGCCGGGCCGGTCGGGGTCGAAGTCGCCCACGTGCATGGCGTCGCCGTGGCCGAGCCGGACGTTCTGTCCCGGCACGTTGCTCTGCGGCGGGGCGACGTCGAAGGAGGAGTACGGCAGGTCGCCGTCGTCGTCGATGGTGGCGGAGCCGTAGACGATCTCCTGCCTGCCGTCACCGTCCACGTCGGCCACGCCCATCGAGTGGAAGCCCTGCGTTGTCAGGCCGGCATATTTCGGGTTGCTGCCGGGGAGGCCGTGCGGCGAGGCGTTGAACGGGTTCGCCATCGGGGCGTGGCCGCTGTCGACGTACCAGCGCTGCTTGAGCCGCCTGCCGTCCCAGTCGTAGGCCACCAGTGTGCTGCGGGTGTAGTAGCCGCGCGCGAAGATCGCCGACGGGCGCTTGCCGTCGAGGTAGGCGACCGACGACAGGAAGCGGTCCACCCGGTTGCCCGGCTCGATCCTGCCCATCGCGTAGTCGCCCCACAGGAGGCCGTCGTCGCCGCGTCCCGGCTTGTAGTGGACGGTCTGCAGCTCGCGGCCGGTCGCGCCGTCGAACACCGAAAGGTACTCGGGGCCGGTCAGGATGTAGCCCGCGAACTCGCGCAGCCGGTTGTTGCCGCTGCGGGCGGGTGCGTAGACGTCGATGAAGTACGTCGCCAGCTCGGCCGCGTCGGCCCGGGAGAGCGGGTAGCGGTACTTCGGCTCGATGCCCAGCGCCTCCTCGATCGTCTTCGGCCAGTGCCCGGCGACGACCTCGGGGTGCTTGTGCCACTTCGCGAAGATCCCCGTGAGATGGTCGAAGTAGCCTGCGGCGCTCAGCCGGTAGTCGTCGGTGTCGGAGTAACCGGCCCGGCGATCCTCGCGCGGCATCGTGACGTAGCGCTCGGTGACGAGCTTGCCCTTGGCGTCGTAGCGAAGGATCTTCGTGCCGGGGGCGGTCTTGAGCATCATCTCCGAACGGCCGTCGCCGTCGAAGTCGTACACCAGGAACTGCGTGTAGTGGGCGCCCGAGCGGATGTTCACGCCGAGGTCGAGGCGCCAGCGCAGGGTGCCGTCCAGCTCGTACGTGTCCACGTACGTGTTGCCGGTGTAGCCGCGCTGCGAGACGTCCTTGGAGTTCGAGGGGTCCCACTTGACCACGTACTCGTACTGACCGTCGCCGTCCACGTCGCCCACGCTCAGGTCGTTGGCCGCGTACGTGTACGCCTCGCCCGCCGGGGTCACGCCGTCGGCCGGCTTGCTGAGGCGAAGATCATAAAACGTTTTAAGCCAGGGCGTGGCTGCAGGGCTCTTCCGCCCCTCGCGGCCCTTGGCCGTCGGCGCCACCTGATACCTGGAGCGGGACGTGCCCGCGGGGTCGCGGTAGTTGGTGCTGTCGGTCACCGTGGCGATGGCGCGGCCGTCGCGGTAGACGCGGAAGTCGCTGCCCGTCATGCCCTTCGCGCCGTGCCCGGTGACCTCGTCGCCGAGCAGTCGCCAGCTCAGGAACACACCCTCGCTGGTAGAGGCGGCCACCAGGCCCCTGTCGAGGTGCTCCAGGCGTGGGCCCGGACGGTGCTTGCCGCCTGTCGCCGTGGTGGCTTGCGCGGGGGCGGCGGTGAGGGGCAGGCACAGCAGGGCGGTCAAGCCTGCGGCCAGGGTGCGGCGGATGCTGCTGGGGGGTCTCATCGTGACGAGCTCCGCTCGTTGAATCGATTAAATTTTGGGCTGGAGATTATGTGGGGTTGTGAGGTTTGTCAAGGGTTCGTTTCGCCAGGTGGCGTCGGAGGTAAGGGAGCGCAGGTGGGGGCTGCGAACGAGCTTGAAAGCGTTCAGCGAGGAAGCCGAAGAAACCGCTCAGCGCAGCGCCGTCATGAACGCGATCCGAGCAGCCCTGCTCCGGGTCCGGGCGCCCGCTTCCGGCATCCCCCTGCCACCGCGCCCGCTCAGCCGCTGAGCGCGGCATCGGCAGGCTTCGGCGGTCCTCGCCAACACGTCAGCGGTTGCGGAGGTGATGACGATCTTCGTAGGGTGTGGCAACCCCACATGTGTTGATCGGAGCCTCAATGCGTGAGCCTGAGCCGACGCCCGCCGACCAGTGGTCCACGTGGGAGATGGAGCCGACCATCCCCAACTCCTGGCCGGGGCTCGATCTGGACCATCCGGAGGGATTCGAGATCTCTCGTGGCCCCGTGAAATCCGTGGGGGGCAAGCTCGTCGCGCTGGCCGCCGCGGCGGGCGACTTCAACTACAGCAGGGCCGACGGCATCGGCGTTTCGGAAATGCGCTGGGATCTGCCGCGCCAGCTGCACCTGATGATGGCCGAGGCCGACAGAACGGTCGCAGGCTTCTGGAACGATGTGTACGCCGAGACGGGCATGGCGGGGATGCTGATCGAGCGGGCCGCGGCCAACTACAAGCTCGCCGACCGTCCTCTGCTCGGCGACGTGCCGATCGAGGAGCTGCAGGATCGGGTCCATGGCCTGGGGAACGGCAGGCTGAGGGGGCCGAGCGACATCTACCCCAACGGCATCGTGCCGCTGACACTGTCGAAGGCGATCGACTACGGCGTCGGCGACATGACCGCTGAGCAGGCGAGGCGGGACATCGAGATCCTGGTGATGAACGGCGGTCACCGCGACCCGCAAAGCTACGCGCAGATGGCCGAGACCCTGGTCGATCTGGCCCACACGCTGCGGCTACGGGCGCAGGACCTGCGTGACAGCCCGTGGCATGGCGAAGCCGCCGTCAAGGCGCAGTGGGCGCTGCGGCAGACCTACGGCAGCGTGACGGCGCTGGCCGCCGTCACCGGCGCGATGAACAGGGCCAGCAGCCGCTTCCTGGAGGTCATCACGTGGTGTGCCCAGAACTTCGAGGCGATGGCCGACCCCGACCGCGGCGGCTGGGACGAGTTCTGGGACTTCGGCGGCACGGCGGACAGCCGTGCCCGGGACTTCCTCGCCCAGGCGAACAAGGCCTTCATGGAGGTCTACGAGCTGATGCCCAAGCGGATCGAGGAGAACCTGCCCGGGCTGCTCGTCAACGACGAGAATCACCTCAGACTCAAGTGGGATGTCAAGGACATTCATGAGAGCAAACTGGAGATGCCTCTCAGCGACTGGGACGACCCGTGGTTGCGGCTCTTGGAGCGCAGGAAAGACGCCTACGGGAAGGCCGAGGAGTACTACGGCTAGGGAGGTTCCTGATCCGGGGGTGCAGGCCCGCCGCCCCTCAACCGTTCCCCAACCGCCTGGGGACTGTCAGGGGGCGACGGTCGTGGGGGTGGGGAGGGTGAACGGCTCGGGGAGGGCGTCGGTGATGAGGTGGGTGACGGCCGGCCAGGTGCAGACCCTGATCGGGGCGCTCAGTTCGAACTTGCGGGCGTCGCTCACCACGACGGTGTCGCGGGCGATGGAGATCAGGCGGCGTTTGGTCTCGGCCTCGTAGGGGGTCGCGCCGTACACGCCGGCCTCGTCGAGGGCGGTGGCGGCCAGGAAGAGCGTGCGTACGCCGAGGTGTTCGAGCGCCGCGACGGTTTCCGGGCCGCCGAAGGAGCGGGTGTCGCGGTTGTACTGGCCGCCGATGCCGATGAGGGTGATGTCCGGCCGGGGGGCGAGGGCGGCGATGGCCGGCAGTGAGTGGGTGACGACGGTGAGACCGGCGTCGGCGGGGAGCAGCTTGGCGATCTCCAGCGTGGTGGTGCCCGAGTCGAGCGCCACCGTCGTGCCGGGTTCGATGAGACGCACGGCGGCGGCGGCGATGGCGTGTTTCGCGCCGGCGGCCTGGGTCGAGCGGTCGGAGAACGGTAGGGCGCCGGCGTCCGCCGGGGTGGCTCCGCCGCGCACCGCCCTGATCAGGCCGTCCTGGGCGAGTTTCTGCAGGTCGCGGCGGACGGTGTTGGGGGAGACCGCGAGCTCGTCGACCAGGGTGGCGGCGGAGACGTAGCCGTCCTGGGAGACCCGGCGCAGGATGGCGGCCCGCCGGCCGGGCGCGGATCCGTAACGCAGGCTTCCGGCCTCCTGCGCAGCGCCGGGCTCTGGTCCGGTGTGCCTGGGGTTCTGCTCGGAGCGCAGCCTTCTCACCTCCTGCTCGGTCCGTGGATCGCTGGGACGTAGCGTAGATCGTTTCGGTGCTGCCCGTTACGCGTACGCTGGGCGTATGGCCATGATGCACCAAAAGTTGGCACTTTTCCGCCAACTTATGGATTTATAGTGACAACATGACGCCGAACGGGCTGCTGGCCGGGATCGATGTGGGCACCACCCACGTCAAGGTGGGCTTCTTCGACGAACGGGGCGGCGAAGCGGCCACCGTCCGGCGCAGGACGCCCTCCGGCCTGCCCGCCCTCGTCACGGCCGTGACGGACGCGCTCGGGGAGTGCGCGGAGCGGGCCGGCCGGGGACCGGAGGCCATCGGGATCGCGGGCATGGCCGAGACCGGGGTGCCGCTCGACGTACAGGGACGGCCGCTCACCCCGCTCATCTGGTGGAACGACCCGCGCGGTGCCGCGGAGATCGCCGGGCTGAAGCCGGACGACGCCGCGCTCTACGCCGCCACCGGCCGCTGGGCCGACGCAAAGGCCCCGCTCGCCAAATGGATGTGGCTGGGCCGCCACGAGCCGGCGGTGCTCAAGGCGATGCGCTGGTGGGCCGGGGTGCCGGAGGCGGTGGCGTACGCGCTGACCGGGGTGCTGCGCTCGAACGCGACCCTGGCGGCGCGCACGCTCGCCTACGACGTACGGACCGGCCGCTACGACCCGGACCTGACCGCGCACGCCGGAATCGGCCCCGACCGCCTGCCGCCCGTGATCGGCGCGACCGAACCGGTCGGCGGGCTGAACGTGCACGTGAACGGCGTACGGCGCGGGGTGCCGGTCGTGATCGCCGGGCACGACCACGCGGTAGGGGCGTGGGCGGCGGGCGTACGGCGGCCGGGTGACGTGGCCGACTCGCTCGGCACCGCCGAGGCCCTCATGGTGCCCGCGGAAACGCTGCCCGGACCGCGCGCCGGGATCGCGCTGGGCGTCACGGCGGACCCGTCGCTGGACGGCGCGCGCACGGTGCTCGTCGGCGGGCTGCCCACCAGCGGGGCGATGCTCGACTGGGCGCTGCGCCTGGTCGGCGGCAAGGGGTACGGCGACCTGCCGGGGCTGCTCGAAGAGGTGCGGCTGCCGACCGGCATCGTGGTCGAGCCGTACCTGAGGGGGAGAGTGGCTCCGGCGCCCGACCGGGAGCGGCGGGCGGTGCTGGCGGGGCTGGACGCCGCTCACGGGCCCGGCGACCTGCTGGCCGCCGTCGTGGAGGGCACCTGCCTGCACGCGCGCTGGATGCTCGACGAGCTGGCCGCCGTGGCCGGTGTCGTCCCCGGACGGCTGGCGGTCTTCGGCGGGCAGGTCAGGATCCCGGCGTGGATGCGGATCAAGGCCGCCCTCTCGCCGGTGCCGGTCGAGATCGTCCGGTCCGGCGACGCGGTCTGCGCCGGTGCCGCGCTCATCGCGGGCCAGGCCGGTGGCTCGCCGGCCGACGTTCCCGTGCTGCCCCTCGAACGTCACCCCGAGGATCCGGCCCTGCGCGCCGCCTACCTCCCCGGATACGACACCTTCCTGACGCGAGCCGCGCATCCGAGAAACCCATCACCCGAACGGGAGCACGCATGACCACCCCAGACCGACCCACCCTCGACCTGCTCGCCCGCCCCTCCGGCGGGTTCGCCATGGTCGCCATGGACCAGCGGGAGAGCCTCAGGCAGATGTTCACGGCCGCGACGGGGGAGCGGGCCGGCGACGACACGCTGCGGGAGTTCAAGCTGACCGTGGCGCGGGAGGTCGGCCCGTACGCCTCGGGGTTCCTCATCGACCAGGACTACGGGCTCGAGCAGGTGGCCGCGGAGGGCGCGGTGTCCGGCGGGCTGATCGTGGCGGTGGACAGCCTCCAGCAGGACCCGGACGGCCCGGTCGAGGACACCGGCATCGACGACCGGATCGATCTCGAGGCGGCCCGCGCGGCGGGGGCGGTGGCGGCCAAGCTGCTGCTCATCTGGCGGGACGACGAGGAGCGGGGCCGGCGGCTGGAGACGGCGGCCGAGTTCGTCAGGAGGTGCGCCGCGGCCGGGCTGCTGTCCGTGCTGGAGGGCGTGGCGAAGCCGGCCGGGGACCCCGCCGGGTTCGACGGGCCCGCCGCGATCAGGGAGGCGGCCCGCGAGCTGGCCGGGCTGCGGCCCGACCTCTACAAGGCGCAGGTCCCGCTCGGCGGCGCCGCGCCCGAGGAGCGGCTGGTCGAGGAGTGCGCGGCGCTGGACGAGGTGATCCCCGTGCCGTGGGTGGTGCTGTCGCAGGGCGTCGAGCGGGACGACTTCCCCGCCGCCGTACGCGCCGCCTGCCGCGCGGGCGCGTCCGGCATGCTGGCCGGGCGGGCCGTCTGGAGCGACCTGGTCGGTACGGCGGACCTCGCGGCCGAGCTGCGCGCCACGTCGGTGCCGAGGGTGCGGCGGCTGGCCGCGATCGTGGACGAGCACGCCCGCCCCTGGACCGCCCGATGACCGGCCAGGCGCGCCGGGAAGGCGCGCAGGGGCGCGGGGAAGCCGTTCGAGGCACGGAAGCCGGGCGAGTGCGTCAGGAGGGCGTGCAGGAGACCGTCGCGATGGTGCACACCGTGCCCGCGCTCGCCGCCTCGCTGACCGAGCTGGCCAAGGAGGCGCGTCCCGGTGCCAAGGTGCTGAACTTCGTGGACGAGAGCCTGCTGCAGGACACCATCGCGGCCGGTGACCCGCCGCCGCACGTGCTGCGCCGGCTGATCGCCTACGCCACCTACGCGAAGGAGTCGGGCGCGGGCGTGCTGCTGGTGACGTGCTCGTCCATCGGGGAGGCGGCCGAGCGGGCCCGCCCGTACGCCGAGCTGCCGGTGCTGCGCATCGACGAGCCGATGGCGGAGGAGGCGGTGCGTACGGGCGCCAGGATCGGCGTGCTGGCCACCCTCGCCTCCACGCTTGGCCCCACCACGCGGGTGGTCGAGCGGGCGGCCGCCAGGCAGGGAGTGGCGCGGGAGGTGGTGCCGTACCTGTGCGAGGGCGCCTTCGAGGCGCTGCGCGGCGGCGACCCGGCCCGCCACGACGCGCTGGTCCTCGACGGCTTCGGCAGGCTCGCGGCGCAGGTGGACGTGGTGGTGCTGGCGCAGGCGTCCATGGCGCGCATCGTCGGGGACGCCCCGGCGGGCGCGGTGCCGGTGCTGTCGTCGCCGCGCTCGGGGGTGGCCCAGCTCGCGCACATGACGGCCTGAAGCCGCCGTGCTCACGGAGGCCACGCGCGCACGTGATCGCCGGAAGAGGTCGTCCTGGGTCTTGCTTGATGTGGTTTGTCGGCTTTCAATGAGCCCCATACGGCAAGATCCAGGAGGGTCCATATGCGTGGTTTACGGGCGTCCGTAGTCGCTCTGCTGATCGCCGCCACGGCGCTGCCGGGGGCGCCGCCATCCGTTCCCGCGGTCGCCGGACCGGCGGATCCCGAAGCGGCGTCGCTGGTCACGCTGTCCGTGCCGGACCGGACGGTCATGGAGCGGCTGGTGGCGTCCGGCGCCGACCTCACAGAACGCGTACGTCCCCAGGCCGACGGCAGCGTCCAGGTCGACGCCGTCGTCACCCCGACCCAGCTGACCGAAATCCGCGCGCTCGGCGCCGCGCTCGCGTCCGAGGCGCCGGCCGGGACACGAGCGGACGCCCGCAAGAAGCCGCCCTCGGGCGACCAGATCGTGGTGGAGCGGGCGCTCTGGTACAAGTCGCGCGACGGCTACTTCCTGTCCGTCGAGGCGTCGAGCAGCGCCGCCCAGGCCGCCACGCTCACCGTCGAGTGGCGCGGCAAGCGCGGCACGACGGGCCGGGCCGAGATGGTCGCGTACGTGGACGCGGGCGCGTACCTCGGGCACCAGTTCAGCACCCCGGTCCCGGCCGGTGACCGGCCGCAGAAGATCACCGTCACCTCGACCGGCGGCGGCAGGGCCGACGCGCACGTACGGGAGTGGCCCGACGGCGAACGCCCCGACAAGCACGACCGCGGCTACCAGAAGGACTTCATCACCCAGTACATGCCGCCGGCCCAGCTCAACGAGCGCATCAAGGCGCTGCACCGGCAGTTCCCCAAGCTCACCGACCTGATCACGCTGCCGTACCGGACGAACGGCTACCGCCGCCACGCCCAGGCCGTCATCGGCACCCCGCCGGGCGCCGCCGTCGTGATCACCTCGAACGCCTACGGCTCGGAGGGCGGCGACGACCTGTCCGTCGAGCTGACCGACCCCGGCACGCCGGGCAGCGCCTTGAACGTGAAGCTCGACGGCAAGCTCGTCACGGTCAGCCTGGGCACCGACGAGGCGGGCGCGCCCGTCAGCACCGCCGCCGACGTGGTCGCCGCGATCAACGCGACGCCCGGGCTGCCGCTCAAGGCGGCGCTCTACCGTACGGATCCGGGGGCCGGCGTCATGGCGCCCGCGCAGCCCGTCCAGCTCGACGACTTCCTGAACGCCCCCGCCGACGTCTCCAGGAAGCCGGCCGAGGTGCTGGCCCTGCGCATCGGCACCCGCCGCGACGGCTCGCGCACCGGCGTGCTCGCCTACGCCCAGGAGCACGCGCGCGAGTGGGTGACGCCGCTGGTCACGATCGAGGCCGCGGAGCGGCTGCTGCGCAACTACGGGCGCGACAAGGCCACCAGGCGGCTGCTGGAGCGTACGGACATCTTCATCGTCCCGACCGTCAATCCCGACGGCGCGAACTACAGCTTCTACGACTTCAACTCCCAGCGGAAGAACATGACCAACCACTGCCCGCCGCAGCAGTCCGACCCGGCGCTGCGCAACCAGTGGGGCGTGGACGTCAACCGCAACTACGCCGTCGGCTCGAACGACGACGGCTACTTCGGCGCCTCCGCCAACTGCCAGAGCGGCACGTACGCGGGCCCCGCCGAGCACTCCGAGCCCGAGAGCCGCAACGTCATCTGGCTGGCGCAGCGCTTCCGCAACATCAAGTTCGCCATGAACGTGCACAGCTACGGCGGCTACTTCATGTGGCCGCCCGGCGCGTACAAGGCCGAGGGCCGCGTCACGCTGCCCAGGCCGACGAAGAAGGAGGAGGCGTTCTTCGAGCGCTCGTCCGAGACGATCCTGGAGGCCATCGCCGCCGAGCGGGGCACCGTCATCTGGCCGCAGCAGACCGGGCCCGTGACGGACGTGCTGTACTCGGCGGCCGGCAACTCGGCCGACGAGCTCTGGTACGACCACGGCATCTACGGCTGGGACTTCGAGGTCGGCGCCGACCTGTGGAACGCCGATACCCGCACGTGGCAGGGCGTGGGCTTCCAGCCGCCGTTCGACGAGGGCCACAAGGAGGCGATGGAGTTCGCCGCCGGCCTGATCTCCCTGGTCGGTATCGCCGCCGACTACCGCGAACACTGACGAACCGCGGCGGCCGGGCCCGCACCCGGCCGCCCTTTCGCGCCGACGTCCCGCAAGCCGGAACCCCGGAGGCTCTTCCGTGCGCTTACCCCAAGCCCTGCTCGGCGCCGCCGTCGCGGCCGCCCTGCTCACCGTCCCCCAGAACGTGTCCATGGCCGATCCGGCGCAGCCGCCACCGCCGGCCGTCCGCGACTTCGGCAACGGCCCCGAGCGCAACGAGGTCGCGGCCGGCCTCCCCGAGCAGGCCGCCGCCGCCCGCTCCGCCGCGCAGGGCGAGGAACGCTCGTACGGCATTCCGCACGACCGCGGCTACCCGAGGCGCACCAAGCTGCCGCTGCCGCAGGAGAACCCGGCCGACGCCGCGATCAAGCTCGGGCTGGTGCCGTACCACGGCATCGCGCCCAAGCTCAACGAGCTGCAGTGGCGCAGCGACCGGGTGAGCGCGGAGATCATCGGCCGCTCGGCCGGCGGCCACGACCTCTACCTCGTCACCGTCACCGCGCCGGAGAGCGCGGCGCAGGCGCGCGAGCAGGCCCGCCTGCGCGAGCGCATCGAGAACGACCCGGCCGCCGCCGCCAGGGACCGCGGCCTGGCCAAGAAGTACAAGGCGCCGCTGTACGTCAACGCCAACATCCACGGCAACGAGTGGGAGGGCACCGACGCGGCGCTGCGTACCATCGAGGAACTGGCGACCAGCAGGGACCCGGCGATCACCGCGCTGCTCAAGCGCACCCGCCTCTACGTCAACGTCACCGCCAACCCCGACGGCCGCATCGCGAACTCGCGGCAGAACGCGGCCGGCTTCGACCTCAACCGCGACTTCGTCACCGCCTCCCAGCCCGAGGTCAGAGCGATGCGCCAGGTGATGATGGACGCCCAGCCGGTCGCCATGATCGACCTGCACGGCTACGTCAACGGCACGCTCATCGAGCCGACCACGCCGCCGCACGGCGCGAACTACGAGTACGACCTGTTCATCACCAATACCTACGCCAACGGCCTCGGCATGGAGGCCGCGGTCAACGGGCTCGGCTACACGCCGGAGAAGGACGGCGTGCAGCCGGCGCAGATCCCGTTCCGCGACTCGGCGGAGGGCTGGGACGACTGGCCGCCGATCTTCACCCCGCAGTACGCGCCCTTCCACGGCGCCGTCGCCGCGCACACGGTGGAGATCCCGCTGCGGGTCAACAACGCCGACTACGCCAATTTGCCGGTCGAGGAGCTGCGGCGGCGCTCGGCGATCAACACCGACGTGGCGGCGGCGGCCATCCGCGCCACCTACCGCTTCGTCCAGGACCGCCACGACCGGCTGATCGCCGACCAGATCGAGGTGTTCAGGCGGGGCGCGGCGGGCGAGCCGGCCAAGGCGGTGCCGCTCGGCATCGTGCCGGGCTTCGGCCCCGAGGACGTCTACACGACCACCTTCCCCCGCGCCTACGCCATCCCGGCCGGCACTCCTGCCGCCGCCCGGCTGGTGGACCACCTGATCGCCAACGACGTCCGGGTGGAGCGGGCGAAGACGGCGTTCCGCCAGGGCGGGAAGACGTACCCGGCGGGCACGTACGTCGTGGACATGCGCCAGCCCAAGCGCGGCCTGGCGAACGTCATGCTGGAGCCGGGCGCGGACATCTCCCCCCGCGTCGATGCCATGTACGACATCTCGGGCTGGAGCCACGCCCTGCTCTGGGGCGCCCAGGTGGAGCCGCTGACCTCGCTGCGCGCCCACACCACGCCGGTCAAGGTCGCCGCGCCCACCGGCTCGGTGCCGCGCACGTCAGGGCCGCTCGCCCTGAAGGTGGCCGACGCCCAGGACGTGCGGGCGCTCAACGACCTGCTCGCCCAGGGCGTGGCCGTGCGCTGGGACGGCGGCGCCGCGGTGATTCCGTCCGCTGCCAGGCAGGCGGCCAGGGTCGTCGCCGACCGCCACGGCGTCGCCTTCACCCCGGCCCGCACGCCGGGCGGGGTCCCGCTCGCCCAGGTCAGGGTGGCCGCCGCGGCGTCCGCCGACGAGCTGTTCACGCTGCGCGAGCTGGGCTTCGACGTCACGCCCGTCTCGACCGCCGTGCTCAACCAGGGCTTCGACTGGAGCGGCACCGACGTCCTGTGGGTCTCCAGCGGGCTCGGCCACGCCGCGCTCACGCCGCAGGCGCGGGCGGACCTGGAGGCGTTCCTCGGGTCGGGCGGCGTCATCACGCGTGGCCGTACGGGCGCCGCGTTCAACGCCGCAGCCGGGCTGCTCACCGCCACCACGGTGGAGGGCCGCTCGGACGCCAACGGCGTGGTCCGCACGGTCGCGAACGGCGGCCAGGTCGGCGGCGCCGCGACGGGTCACTCGTTCGTGTACTCGCCGCTCTGGTTCACCGGGCTCGGGTCCGAGGTGGCGGTGGAGCAGTCGTACGCGGCCGACGGCCCGCTCGTCTCGGGTCACTGGCGGGCCACCGCGGCCGGCGCCGGAGGCCCCGAGTCGGCCAGGGGCCAGGCGGCGGTGATCAGCGGCAGGGACGAGCGCGGCGCGGCGGTCGTCATGTTCGGCACCGAGCCGATGTTCCGCAACCACCCCAAGGGCCTGTTCCCGCAGGTGGCAAGGGCGGTGTACTGGGCCGCCTCGGTCACCGGCGCAGCGGTCACCACCCCGTGATCTGGTAATCTCTCCTTACTCCATCCCTTCCGGCCGGTCATCGTTGGCGATGCCGGCCGGAATTGTCTTATGACCTCTTTTGCGATCTGCCCCGTCACCGCCTCCGACCGGCCCGTCGTCGAACGGCTGTGGCTGATGTTCCGTCATGACATGTCCGAGTTCCAGGGCGGTCTGCCCCGCCCCGACGCCACCTTCCGCAGTGAGCGCCTCGAGTCCGCCTTCGCCGACCCCGGCTGGGCGGCGTACCTCATGAGCTGCGGCGACCGGCCCGCAGGTTTCGCGTTCGTGCGCGGGCTCGACGGGCCGGTCAGGGTGCTGAACAGCTTCTTCGTGGTACGCGCCGCCCGCCGCTCCGGTCTCGGCCTGCGGGCCGTCAGGGTCGTCGTCGCCCGGCACCCGGGACGGTGGGAGATCGCGTTCCAGGAGGCCAACACCGGTGCCGTGGCGTTCTGGCGCCGGGTCGCCGCCGACCTGGCCGGCGACGCCTGGACCGAGGAGCGCCGTCCCGTGCCGGGCAGGCCGGAGGTGCCGCCGGACACGTGGATCGCCTTCACCGCCGCCTGAGCGGGTTCCCGCCCCCGGCGAGCGGTCGCCGGGGGCGGGGGAGCGGTCAGCCGGCCGGGGCGTAGCCGGCCGGGCGGGTGGTGAACGTGCCGCGGCCCTGCGTACGGCTGCGCAGCCGGGTCGCGTACCCGAACACCTCGGCCAGCGGCACCACCGCGGTGATGACCACGGCGCCGCCGCGCGCCTGCGAGCCCGACACGCGCCCGCGCCGCGCCGACAGGTCGCCCAGCACCGCGCCCGCCATGGCGTCCGGCACCGTCACCGTCACCTCGGCCACCGGCTCGAGCAGCACCATCGTGCAGGCCCGCAGCGCCTCGCGGAGCGCGAGCCTGCCCGCCGTGCGGAACGCCATCTCCGACGAGTCCTTCACGTGCGTGGCCCCGTCGGTCAGCGTCACCCGCAGCCCGGTCACCGGATGCCCGCCGAGCGGCCCCGAGGCCAGCGCGTCGCGGCAGCCGGCCTCGACCGCGCGCACGTACTCGCGCGGCACCCGGCCGCCGGTGACCGTGGACGCGAACGCGAAGCCCTCCTCCAGCGGCTCCACGTCCAGCACGACGTGCGCGAACTGCCCGGCGCCCCCGTCCTGCTTGACGTGCCGGTAGACCAGGCCCGACACCCCGCGCGTGACGGCCTCGCGGCAGGCGACCTGCGGCCGGCCGACGGTGACCTCCAGGCGGTGGTCGCGGCGCAGCTTCTCCGCGGCCACCTCCAGGTGCAGCTCGCCCATGCCGGACAGCACGGTCTGCCCGGTCTCGGCGTCCGTGCGGACCGACAGCGACGGGTCCTCCTCGGCCAGCCGGGCCAGCGCCGCCGCCAGCCGGTCGCCGTCGACGCTCCTGCGCGGCTCCACGGCCACCGACACCACCGGCTCCGTCGCGTTCGGCGGCTCCAGCAGCAGCGGCGACTCCCGCGCGCACAGCGTCGTGCCGGTGCGGGCCGACTTCGGCCCGACGACCGCGACGATGTCACCCGCCACCGCGGCCTCCGTCTCGGCGTGCCGGTCGGCCTGCACCCGCAGGATGCGGGCGATCCGCTCGGTCCCGCCGGTGCCCGCGTCGAGCACCGTGTCGCCCTTGCGCAGCGTGCCGGAGTAGACCCGCAGGTACGTCAGCCGCCCCGACGCGGTCGAGGTCACCTTGAACACCAGCGCCGCCAGCGGAGCCGCCGGGTCGGCCGGCCGTTCCTCGCCGTCCTGGCCGTGCACGGCGGGCACGTCCAGCGGCGAGGGCAGATAACGGACGACCGCGTCGAGCAGCGGCTCGATACCCCGGTTCCGGTACGCGGAGCCGCACAGCACGACCACGCCCGCACCCGTACGGGTCAGGTCGCGCAGCGCGCCGGCCAGCGTCGCCTCGGAGAGCGACGGCTCGGCGCAGAACTCCTCCAGCGCCCCGGCGTGCAGCTCGGCCACCGCCTCCTCCAGCAGCCTGCGCCGCCGCCGCGCCTCGGCCAGCAGCTCCTCCGGCACCGGCCCCGCCTCGCAGCCGTCGCCCGACCAGACCAGCGCCCGCATGGCGACCAGGTCGACCACGCCGGTGAAGCCGTCCTCGTGCCCGATCGGCAGCTGCACGACCAGCGGCGCGGGGTGCAGCCGCGCCCGGATCGAGGCGACGGCCGCGTCCAGGTCGGCGCCGGGCCGGTCCAGCTTGTTGACGAACGCGACGCGCGGCACGCCGTACCGGTCGGCCCGCCGCCACACCGACTCGCTCTGCGGCTCGACGCCGGCCACGCCGTCGAACACGGCGATCGCGCCGTCCAGCACCCGCAGCGAGCGCTCGACCTCGTCGGAGAAGTCCACGTGGCCGGGCGTGTCGATGAGGTTGATCCGGTGGCCGTCCCACACGCAGCTCACCGCGGCGGCGAAGATCGTGATGCCGCGGTCGCGCTCCTGCGGGTCGAAGTCGGTGACGGTGGTGCCGTCGTGCACCTCGCCGCGCTTGTAGGTGGCGCCGGTGACGTACAGCATGCGTTCGGTGACGGTGGTCTTGCCGGCGTCGACGTGCGCGAGGATGCCGAGGTTGCGGACGGTGGTCAAAGGAGAGGAAAGGTGAGCACGCACGGCTCTACAGCCTTTCGGGGATGTTTCCGAACAGGACTGCGCGATTGAGCCCGGCGAACGGGGTCTTCGTCAGGGCAGCGGCCGGCGCCGGCCGCGCAGCGGGCGCCGGGGCGACGAAGACACCAGAATCACCTCGTGACGCGACGGGGGGACGACGGCAGCGGTGCTGTGGCGCACGGCCGGCTCCCTTCCTTCGTCGCGTGGTGATGTCGGTGGCGAGTGTAGTGATCCAGGAATTCCGGGGGCAACGGATTTCCGTGCGCGGCAGGGGATGCGGGGCCGTCGCCGCCGGTCAGGTGGGATGAGAAGGCGTTTGATGATGTGGCGTCGATGGTAGAGGCACAGGTAGCAGGGGATTAGGAGATCGCCCCGCTATCGGGAGCCTTCAATCGAGAAGGCGTGATAGGCGGTCTCCGCGGTTGTTGAGACCGCCGGATCGGGGGAACCCAATGCGCAAGACCCTCACCGGGCTGGGCCTGGCGTTCTTTCTCACGCTGGCACCGGCCACCGCAGCCACGGCTGAGGCACCGGCCGCGCCGGTGGCACAGAGTCAGGTGACACCCGCACCGCAGCAGAACAGGGACGAGGGAGGCGGCAACGCCGGCCTTTGGGGCCTGCTCGGCCTCCTGGGACTGCTGGGCTTCGCCGGCATGCGCAAGCAGCGCAATCACGTCGGCAGCGCGGAGCACGTCACACACCGCGGCAACAGGCCGTAGACAGGCCCGGCCCCGGCCGCCGGCCGGGGTGACGTCCCGACGGTGACACGGCTGCCGTCCCACGTCAGCCGTGTCACGCGGGTGCGCCGCTCGACCATCACCCGGTTCATCACCCGGTTCATCACCCGGATCATCGGGTCACGTGCCCGATGCGGAAGAAGCCGTTCTGGTCGTAGGCGCGCTTGACGCGGCGCAGGCGCTCGTAGTCGCCCTCCGCGTACGCCGCCGCCGTCCGCGACGTGTCCGCCATGAAGTTCAGGAACGACCCGCCGTTGGCGTACGGCCGCAACTCCTCGGCCAGCCCCGGCACCACGGTGTCGACGATCACCGACAGCCGCGTGGAGCGCCGGCTGACCGGTCCCGCGTCAGGGCCGGGCCGCCCCAGCGCGCCGCCCCAATGCCGCACCTCCACGGTCTGCGCCCGCTCGGCGGCCCGCAGCAGCGCGCCGATCACCTGGTCGCTGACACTGTCGAACAGGTCCAGGTGGCGGGCCGGCGTACCGCCCATCGAGCTGGCCGCGAACGTGGTGGCGCGCACCTCGTCCAGCAGCGGCCCGCCGTGCGCGCTCGCGGCCCGCCACAGCGGCGCCAGCAGCCGCCTGGCCTCGCCGGCCGGACCCGCGTGCAGCACTTTGATCATCACGACGTGCCGGCCGCGCACCGCGGCGGGCGTGCCCTCGTCGTCCGGCATGCGCCTGAGCACGACCGCCGTGCTGATCGCGTCGGGCGCGTCCTCGATCCAGGTCCGGTAGGCCGCCAGCGTGTCGGCCGCCGCCTCGATCGGGAAGTACGCGAACCCCGAGCACACCTCAGCCACCGGGTACAGCCGGAACTCCAGCGAGGTCACCACGCCGAACCCGCCACCGCCGCCCCGCAGCGCCCAGAACAGCTCGGGGTGGCTGTCCGGGCTCGCCGTCACGTGGCGCCCGTCGGCCAGCAGCACCTCGGCCCGCAGCACGCCGTCGGCCGCAAATCCGTGTCTGCGGCCCAGCCAGCCCAGCCCGCCGCCGAGCGTGTAGCCGACGACGCCCACCGAGGGCGACGAGCCGCACAGCGGCGCCAGCCCGAACGGCGCGGCGGCGGCCAGCACCTCGGACCACCGCGCGCCGGGGCCGACCTTCGCGATCCGGCGGACGGGATCCACCAGCACCGAGGCCATGGGCGCGGTCTTGACCAGGACGCCGCCGTCGCAGGCGACGTGCGTGCCGTGCCCGGTGGCCTGCACCGCGAACGGCACCCCGTGGGCCCGCGCGGCCAGCAGCGCCGACCGGAGGTCGGAGACGCCGTACGCCTCGGCCACCACGGCGGGGCGCGGGTCGAGCGCCGGGTTCAGCGCGCGGCGCCCGGTGTCGTAGCCCGGCTCGCCCGGCCGGTGCACGGGCCCGGTGAAGCCGGGGAGGCGGATGTCGTCCTGGATGCGGTACGGCTGGCTCATCGTCGTCGGCCCTTCTCTGTTTCGCGATCTACGGATCACTGTGCTGGAGGGCGCTTACGGCGGCGTTCCGCTCTTCTTACCGCCGCCCTTAAGCCCCTCGTAGAGCTCCAGAATCGGCCGCGCGGGCGGCCCGCGAATCGGCCCCGCGTCGCCGCCGGAGCTACGCCAGGAGGCGTAGCGCGGAGGCGGGGGCGTACATCAGAGCGGGCATGTGGTCAGGCCGCCCTCGGCGGGCGCGACCCGAGGTGGGCGAGGTGGACATCACCACCGTCGGTCGATGAAGATCGATGAGATGACCGGGAAGCCGACCGAGCTGGAGAAGGCCCGCGACGACGTGGTCGCCCGACCCATCACGCCTCAGGTGACGGGGACGATCTCCGCCCGCACCAGGACGCCGTCCTCGACGGTGAGCAGTCCCACGGTGCCGTGCGGCTGGCGGCGGCGGTCGGTGGGGGAGCCCGGGTTGAAGATCCGCAGGCCGTCGCCCGACTCGTCGAGCGGGATGTGCGAGTGACCGAAGACCACCAGATCGGCCTCGGGAAAGCGGCGCCGCATCCGGGCCAGCCGCCCCTTGGCCGGGCCGCTGTCGTGGATCATGCCGACCCGCAGCCCGTCCAGGGTGAGATCGAGGGTCTCCGGCGCGTCCACGTCGGGGCCGTCGTTGTTGCCCTTGACCACGTGGACCGGCGCGTACGCCGCAAGCTCGGCCAGCACCGACGGCACGCACACGTCGCCCGCGTGCAGGATGACGTCCGCGCCGCGCAGGTGCGCGGCCACCCGCGGCGGGCACGAGCGCCAGCGCCTCGGCGCGTGCGTGTCGGACAACGCGACCACCTTCACCCCGTCACCCCTGCCCACCGCGACGAGCGCCTCACTCCAGCGCCGCCGCCCGCTCCTCCAGGTAGCGCTGCTCGGGCAGGCTCGTGGTCAGCCGCGCCGCCTCCCGGTACGCCGCCACCGCCCCCGCCGCGTCACCAGCCAGCTCCAGCAGGTGGGCGCGGACGGCGACCGGCCGGTGGTGCCCCGCCAGGCGCTCGTCGGCGGCCAGCTCGTCGAGCAGCGCGAGCCCGGCCCGCGGCCCGCGCACCATGGCCACGGCCACCGCGTGGTTGAGCCTGGCCATGGGGTTGTCCTCGATGCCGAGCAGCACGTCGTACAGGGCCAGGATCTGCGGCCAGTCCGTCTCGCCGGCGGCCGGCGCCTCGTCGTGCACCGCCGCGATGGCCGCCTGCAGCTGGTAGGGGCCCACCGGCGAGGTCGCCAGCGCCTTGCTGACCAGCTCCACGCCCTCCTCGATGAGCGGCCGGCTCCACAGGCTCCGGTCCTGCTCGGCGAGCGGGATCAGCCGCCCGTCACCGTCCGTGCGCGCCGGCCTGCGCGCCTCGGTGAGCAGCATCAGCGCCAGCAGCCCGGCCACCTCGCCGTCATCGGGCAGCAGCCGGTGCACCGCCCTGGCCAGCCGGATCGCCTCGGCCGTCAGATCGGCCCTGAGCAGCTCGGGGCCCGAGGTGGCGGCGTAGCCCTCGTTGAAGATCAGGTAGAGGACGTGCAGCACGACCCGCAGCCGCTCGGCCCGCTCGTCCTGCGGCGGCATCCGGAACTCCAGGCCGCTCGCCTTGATGCGCTGCTTGGCCCGGCTGATGCGCTGCGCCATCGTCGCCTCGGGCACCAGGAACGCGCTCGCGATCTGCGCCGTCGTCAGCCCGCCCACCGCGCGCAGGGTCAGCGCGAGCTGCGACGGCGCAGACAGCGACGGATGGCAGCACAGGAACAGCAGCGTCAGCGTGTCGTCGGAGTCGCCGGCTTGCTCCTCGCCGGGCGGCGCGATCACGAACGCGTCGGCGGGGACGCTGACCGCCACGCTCTCCTCCCTGCGGCGGCGGGCGTGCTCGCTGCGGATGTGGTCGATGACCCGGCGCGCCGCCACGGTCGTCAGCCAGGCCCGCGGGTTGTCCGGCAGCCCCTGCTCCGGCCACTGCACGGAGGCGTCGAGCAGCGCCTCCTGCACGGCGTCCTCGCAGGTGTCGAACTGCTCGTAGCGGCGTACGAGGGTGCCGAGGACCTGCGGGGCCAGCTCGCGCAGCAACGTCTCGACCTCGCGCACTTCCATCCCGCCATCCTAGGGTCGGGGCTCACTATGCTCGGTCGGATGCACGACACCGACCCCTACGCGGGACTGGATCTGGAGGGCATCGCCCGGCGGCTGGCGGCGGTGCACGGGGTGGTGGCGGTGACGCTGGGCGGCAGCCGCGCCCGCGGCACCCACCGTCCCGACTCCGACATCGACCTCGGGCTCTACTACCGGGGCCCGCTCGCCGTCCACGACCTGCGCGCGCTGGCCCGCGAGATCACCGGCCACGAGACCGACGTCACCGAGCCGGGCGGCTGGGGCCCGTGGGTGGACGGCGGCGGCTGGCTGATCGTGGACGGCCGGCAGGTGGACTGGATCTACCGCGACCTCGACCGCGTCCAGCAGGTCTGGCGCGACTGCCGGGCCGGCCGCTACGAGGTGGGTTTCCAGGCGGGGCATCCGCTCGGCTTCTACTCGCACGCGTACGCGGGGGAGGTCGCCCTGTTCCGCGCGATCGGCGTGGCCTGCCACGCGCTGCACGCCGCCGACGGCGCCTGGCTGATCAACGAGAAGGGCATGATCGGCTCCGCCGCCCGGCTGCCGTCGGCGCCCGAGCGGTTCGGCGAGCGGGCCCAGGCGCTGCTGGCCCACGTGGGCGCCACCCCTGAGGAGATCGGCCGCACTCTGGACGCCGCGGCCGAGCTCGTCGCCGAGGTCCGCGCCGCGTGCGAGGGCACCCAAAGGTCAGATGTCTGAGAACCTGATAGCTTGACTCGGGTATGACCGGACGAAGGGAGACATGTGGTGGCGGAAGCGTCCAGGCCGCGGGCGGCGAGCGGCGGCGAGGTGGCCCGATGACCGTCGTCTCCCGCCCCGCCGACAGCGGTCCCGTGCTGCGGGCCGGCGAGGTCGCGTTCATCCGTGACGGGCGCCACCTGCTGAGCGACATCTCGCTCACCGTGCACCCCGGCGAGCACTGGGCGCTGCTCGGAGCCAACGGCGCCGGCAAGAGCACGCTGCTCGCCCTGCTGGGGGCCGTCAACCATCCGAGCCGCGGCGTGGTCGAGGTGCTCGGGCGCACGCTCGGGCGGGTGGACGTCCGGGAGCTGCGCTCATACCTGGGGCACGTCAACCCGCGCCACGCCCCCGACGGGCCGATGCGGGTGCGCGACGTCGTCCTCACCGGCCTGACCAACACCGCCGCGCTCGTCCCACGCTGGCAGCCTGCGCAGGACGAGGCGGCCCGCGCCGACCAGCTCCTCGCCATGCTCGGCATGGGCGACAAGGCGGAGTCCAGGTGGCCCACGCTGTCGCAGGGCGAGCGCGGCCGTACGCTGATCGCCCGCGCCCTCATGCCGCGCCCGCGCCTGCTGCTCCTCGACGAGCCCGCCACCGGCCTCGACCTGGCCGCCCGCGAACAACTCCTCGCCAGCATCGACGCCCTGCGCGCCCGGCACCCCTCGCTGGCCACCGTCCTGGTGACGCACCACCTCGAGGAGCTGCCCGCCACCACCACGCACGCCATGCTGCTGCGCGACGGCCGCTGCCTGGCGAGCGGCCCGGTCGCCGACGTCCTCACCGGCGAGCTGGTGAGCGCCTGCTTCGACCATCCGGTACGCCTCGTGCGCAGCGACGACGGCCGCTGGGCCGCGCGCGCCGCCCGGGTCCCGGTCGCCATGCCCGGAGAGCCCGTCCCAGCCGCCTGACCGAACGCTTGTAACGCGGCACGATCCTTTCCGCAATGCCTCCTAGGGTGGTCGCCTGACCGAGGAGGAATGCATGATCGAACTGACCTGGCCGCAGGTGAGCGCCCGCCGGCTGGCCCGCGCGGGGCTCACCGTCCCCTTGCGGGCGGAGCCCGCGGAGGTGGTGGCCGCCATGTGCGGGGCGCACGCCCAGGTGATGTCCGCCGCCGAGGCGTCGATCGGGCTGCGGCTCGACGGCGTCACGCGGACCGGCGTGCGGGCGGCGGTGGGGGAGGGCCTCGTCAAGACGCACGGGCCGCGCGGCACCGTGCACCTGCTGCCGGCCCGCGACCTGCCGCTCTGGGTCGCGGCCATGTCGTCCATCCCGTACGCGGACCGGGCGCCCGCCTCCATCAGGATGACGCCCGAGCAGATCGAGCAGGTCATCGCCGCCATCCGCGACGCGGTGGCCGGGGCCGAGCTGACCATCGACGAGCTGAGCGAGGCCGTCCTCGCCGCGACAGGGCCGTGGGCGGGCGAGCTGGTCATGCCGGCGTTCCAGGGGTGGTGGCCGCGCTGGCGGCAGGTGATGGGGCTGGCGGCGCACCGGGGCGCGTTCGTCTTCGGCGCGGGCCGTGGCCGCAAGGTCACCTACACCGCCGCGCCCCTCTCCACCGGCACTGCGGCTGACGGAGCCGCCTGGCTGGTCAGGGCCTTCTTGGCGGCGTACGGGCCGGCCACGCCCGCGCAGTTCGCCCAATGGGCGGGCGGTCCCGTGACGTGGGCGGCGGAGGCGTTCAAGAGAGTCGAGGCGGCGGAGGTGCGGCTGGAGGGGCAGCGGGCCTGGCTGCTCGCGGGCGACACCGAGCTGCCCGACGAGCCGCCGCGCGGGGTGCGGCTGCTGCCGTACTTCGACGCGTACGTGGTCGCCGGCCGCCCCCGCGAGCTGCTCTACGCCGGGGTCGCGGCGGAGCGGGCGCTGGCCGGCGGGCAGGCGGGCAACTTCCCCGTGCTGCTGGTGGACGGGCAGGTGAGCGGTGTCTGGCACCAGCGCCGCAAGGGCCGCACGATGGACGTCACGGTCGAGCCGCTGCGCGACCTCGCCCCGGCCGAGGCCCGCGAACTGGACGAGCAGGTGCAGCGCCTGGGGGCCGTCATGGAGGCCGCGCCCCGCCTGACCATCGGCACCGTCACGGTCGGCGCGCACGCCTGATCGTTCTCTATCACTCCCTATCGTCCTGCATAATGGGGAACGATATGGAAAACTACACCGTCGACCAGGTGGCCGACCTCCTCGGTCTGCACGTCAAGACCGTGCGCGGCTACATCCGCGACGGCCGCCTGCCCGCCGTACGCATCGGCAAGCAATACCGCATCGCCAAAGACGACCTCGCGGCCTTCACCGGACTCCCCGCCGACCCGCCCCCGAGCCCCCGCCACGCGGAGGCGACCAGCATCGTCCAGGTGGACGGCATCGACCGGGCCGCGATGGACCGCGTCAGCACCATGGTCCTCGGCGCCCTGTCGGCCGAGCGGAGCGGGCTGCGCGTCGAGTTCGCCTACGACGAGCGGCGGCGGCAGCTCAAGGTCGTCGTACTCGGCGGGCTGGAGGAGACCGCCCAGGTGCTGCGGATCATCGACGCCCTCGTCCGCCCATGACCACCCGCGAAAGGACCCCCATGCCCGACGTCCACTCCTACGACGGCCCGCCCCTGGCCGAGGTCCGCGACGTGCTCGACCTCATCGGCGAGGCGTGGTCGAGCGGCGCCGCCTGGGTCGCCGTCCCCGCCGACCGGCTGCCCGCCGCCTTCTTCACGCTCAGCACCGGCGTGGCGGGGGAGATCGCGCAGAAGTTCGTCAACTACCGCATCGGCCTGTCGATCGTCGGCGACATCTCCCGCCACCTGGAGACCAGCTCCGCGCTGCGCGCCTGGGTCGAGGAGTGCAACAGCGGCCACCACATCTGGTTCGTCCCCGACACCGCCGAACTCACCTCCCGCCTGACCCCGCGCTGACGACGGTCCCGGGCTCGTCTCGCATTCGCCGCGAGGCTGTTCACAGCGGCTGACGGCTCGTGGCCTTCGCCGCCGCCTCGATGCCGTCGAGCAGGACCGTCAGCCCGATCGAGAACGTCTCGCTCACCCGATGCTCCAGGTAGGGCTCGTCCCCGACGGGCTCGGAGTCGTCGGACTCGACCCAGCGCACCTGCGGGAACCGGCCCGCGAACCCCGGCGCGACCTCCTCGAGCAGCGACGCGCGCGCCTGCCACCACTCCTCGTCGGACACCCCGGTCGCCGTCGCCGCCTGACGCGACTCGGCGACCGTCGTGGCGGCGCCCCTGACGAAGTCGAACAGCAGCGCCACCATCCCGCGCACCCTGCGCGGCCCGAGGCCGGTGCCGCGCAGGATCGCCACCAGGCTCTCCAGCAGCGCGAACTCGTTCGGCCCCAGCACAGGACGGGCCTGCGACACCTGCAACATCCAGGGGTGACGCAGGTAGAAGGCGAGCGTCTGCTCGGCCCACGCCGTCAGGGCCGCGCGCCAGCCGGCGCCGAGGTCGTAGGACGCGGGCAGCTCGGCCAGGGCGCGGTCGTACATGAGGTCGATCAGCTCGCCCTTGCTCGGCACGTACGTGTAGAGCGCCATGCCCGTGCGGCCCAGCCGCTCGCCCACCTTGCGCATCGACAGCGCCGCCATGCCCTCGCCGTCGGCCACCTCGATCGCGGCGTCCACGATCGCGTCGACGCTCAGCCCCGGTTTGGGGCCCGGCCGTGCCTCGCCGGGCTCGCCGCTGCGCCACAGCAGCGCCATCGACCGTCGCGCGTCACCCTGGCCTGCGTAGACGACCAACGCGGAACTCCCCGTACGGACAATTCTTTACGGCATAAGGCTAACAGCGGCCGCAGCCGCTCAGATCCCCGAGGTGAGCTTGAGCAGCGCGACGCCGCCGATGATGGCGACGAACGAGCCCAGCTTGGCCGGCGTGATCTTCTCCTTGTAGATGAGGGCGCCGAGGATCACGGTCCCGACCGAGCCGAGGCCGGTCCAGATCGTGTAGCCGACGCCGACGTCCAGCGTCTTGAGCGCCAGGCTGAGCGTGAAGATGCCGCCGGCCGCGGCCAGCAACGTGAAGACCGACGGCCAGAGCCGGGTGAAGCCCTTGGTGGCGTTGGTGCCGAGGGCGAAGGCGATCTCGAAGACGATCGCGATGGACAGATAGATCCAGGCCATGGTGCAGCTCCTGAGGGACGGGGTCAGGCGGATGATCAGGCGGTGGTCAGGCGGTCGGAGAGCTTGAGCCCTAGCACGCCGCCGATGATGAGGACGAAGGCGAGGGCCTTCCAGGCGCTCATCTCCTCACCGAAGATCAGGGTGCCGAGCACGACGGTGCCGACCGAGCCGATGCCGGTCCAGACGGTGTAGCCGACGCCGACGTCCAGGGTCTTCAGCGCCAGGCTCAGGAAGAAGATCCCGCCGGCCGCCGCGCCGGCCGTGAGCAGTGAGGGCCACAGCTGGGTGAACCCCTCGGTGGCGTTGGTGGCCAGGGCGAAGACGACTTCGAAGACGGACGCGATGAGCAGATGGACCCACGCCACCGCTCCTCCTATATGTATGTACGTGCAAATAATGAGTAGTATGTTGCATGTACATGTATTCTCATGTCAAGCCGATGTCCGGACGAAGGGCTCCCGCATGACCGACACGGCGACCGGGCCGTCCATCACCGACACCTGGCAGCAGGTCCTCCTGCTGCACTCCCACGTCGAAAGCAGGCTCGCCACCACGCTGCAGCGCAGGCACGGGGTCGGCCTGTCCGAGTTCCGCGCGCTCGGCCATCTCGCCGCCTCGCCGAGCAGTGAGCTGCGCATGCAGGAGCTCGCCGACAAGCTGGGGCTCAACCAGAGCTCGGTGACCCGCCTGGTGGCCCGGCTGAACGCGGCCGACCTCGCCTACCGCGACCTGTGCCCCGACGACAAGCGCGGCGTCTACGCCGTCGTCACCGAGACCGGCAAGGCCCGCCATGCCGAGGCGAGCCGCACGTACGAGGAGACCCTGCGAACCGCCCTGGCGGAGGCGGACCCCCAGCTTGCCACCGCGCTCACGACCCTTGCCGCGAATATCCATTCATAGCGGGATGCTTCTTTGAAGTTTGATCGCTGACGTGTGCGAACCGTCCTGCTCGGCGATCTTGGGGCATCGTGACCGGCGCATACCTGCTGTTCTCATGGCAGACCCTTAGCTGGAGCCGGCGACCAGGGCGGCCGCGCCGAGCTGCTCGCGGCGGGCGGCGACTACGCCGACCTTTATCGCACCCAGGCGCTCGCCTGCCGCTGACGCCCCTACTTCTGCATCCTGGCGACGACCGCGGCCAGCATCTCCCAGGCCGCCTCGGGGCGCAGGGTCTCGGCCGGGTCCTCGAAGAACGGGTCGAACACCACCGTCTCCGCGCCCATCTCCCTGAGCTGCTCGAGGTCCTCGGTGACCTGCTCGATCGTGCCCTCGCCCAGGAGCCGCTCGTCGCCCGTGACCGGCGTGCCCGTCACGCGCAGCAGGATGCGCGGCGCCAGGGCCGGCACCGGCAGTTCCTCGGCGGCGGCTACCTCCTGGAGGGTGGCCCACCGCTCGCGCAGCCACGGCAGCGTCATCCGCAGCGGATGCCACGCCTGGCCGAACCGCACCGCCCTTCGCAGGGCCGCGCCGCTGCCGCCGCCCACCCAGATCGGCACCCCGCCGGACCGGTAGTCGGCCTCGTCGGCCCAGGCCGCCCTGATGGCCGTCAGGTGCTCGTCGGTCAGCCGGCCGCGCCGCTCGTACGCCACCCCGAGCGCCTCGAACTCCTGCCGCGCCCACCCGGCGCCCACACCCAGCACGAACCGGCCGCCGCTCAGGTCGTTGAGGTTGGCCGCCATGCGGGCGACCAGCAGGGGGTGACGGTAGGGGACGATCAGGACCGTGGTGCCGAACGTGAGCCGGGTCGTGCTGCCCGCCAGCCAGGCCAGGGTGGTGAACGGGTCGTAGAACGGCGCCGGATATTGCTCGGCCACGTCAGGGGTGATCACCACGTGGTCGGAGACCATGAGCAGGTCGTAGCCGAGCCCCTCGACGGTCAGCGCCCAGCGGCGCAGGACCTCGGGGTCGGTACCGGGACCGAAGTTCGGGACGTTCACACCCAGTCGCATCGGCACAGGCTATCGGCGTTCCGCGGGGGCGGGAAACGGCTCGGGTTTGTTCGCGGGAGCTGAGTGGTCGTGGGAGACCTGAGGCGTTTCTCGCGGGGGCGGGAAACGGCGCGCCGCCGCTCGGGGTGTCCCGGGCGGCGGCGGCCATCAGGTGGACTCAGTCGTCGTCGTCCGCGTCGTCGTCGTCCCAGCCCCAGTGGTGCTTGTGGCTGTTCTTGCAGGCGTCGGCGTCGCGCGTACCGGCGAAGACGCCGTGCTTGGTGATGTGGTGGTAGGTGCTGTCGTCGTTCAGGACGAGCCCGCACGCCCTCGGGTGCTCGTTCCAGCTGTGGTCGGACCAGATGTCGGCGGCCGCAGAGCCGGCCGTTCCGAACACCGCTGCCGTGATGAGCAGCGCGCCGCCGGCGGCCACGAGGCTACTTCTCATGATCTCCCCCTGTAATCACGAAGTGACATCGGCCATCACTATACGTAGCGATCTTGTGGTAGGGCGGCCCGCCACACCCCGTAATTGATCAACAGGCCCCCGCCCCCCGGCAAAACCCCCGCCCCATGTACAAACCCTCGCCCCACATCCAAACCCCCGTCCCATGACCGAACCCCCGTTCCACGTCCAAACCGCCGACCCCGGCCGCGGCGCCGGCGGCGGTGAGGGCGGTGGTGGGGTGGGTGGGGGTGCGTGTCATCATGGCGGCTCATGACGACGTTGGCAGAGGTGCTTCGGGACGCTGAGGACGGCCGGTTTCCTGCTGCGGACGGCGGTGTGACCATCATGGCGCAGCCGTCGCCGCGCGACCTCGGGGTGCTCTCCTTCACCGCGCACGCCGTGGTCTTCGCCGACGTCGATCATGCCTGGATCCGGGAGCGGCTGCGCCCTGGTGACCTGTCCGCGCCGCTCGGGCCGCCGTTCCTGCAGGAGCTGGCCGCCCTGACCGGCCGGGCCGCCGGCAGCCACGACCTGCTCGCCGTCGCGACTCCGCTGCCAGGACCTGCGCCGCTCCCGTTGGAGGAGCTGCGCGACAGCGGGCATCCGAGGGTGGCGCGGGCCCGCCGCTACCGCGACGACGTACGCGTGTGGACCGCCCCCGCCGGGCTGCTGACCGTCGGGCGGGGCGTGGGCGGGCGGTGGGAGGTGGCGGTCGAGGTCGAGCCCGATCATCGGGGTCGGGGGCTGGGCCGGTCGCTGGCCGCCGCCGCCCGGCACCTGGCACCCGGTCCCGTGTGGGCCCAGGTCGCGCCGGGGAACGCGGCGAGCGTACGGGCCTTCCTGGCCGCCGGATACGTCCCGGTCGGCGCCGAGGTGCTGCTGTCCCCTGACCTCTGAGCGCCCGTGCGGGGGAGCGGTATCCCTCGCACGGGGGAGTCGCGAGGAACGCGGCGATCGGGAGGGTGATGCCCATGAAGGTCGCTGATGCGGGAATCGCCTGGACCGCCCTGTACGTCGCCTCCAAGATCGCCTACGCCCTCGAGGGCCGCCTGGGAGTCACCGGCGGCCCGGTGGTGCAGCCGGAGAGCTACCTCTCCTACGGCCCCGGCGAGGTCGCTTCGGCCCAGTGGGCGAACGCCGCATCGGGCGTCGTCGTCATGGCCATCCTGCTGGCCGGCCGACTCCGCCTCGGCCGGGCGAAGGCCAGGTGGGTGCACGTGAGTGTGGTGACCGGTCACTGGCTCTGCGGCCTCATGGCCGCCGCCGGAGCCGTCGGAATGGTGGGCGGCGCGCTCTTCACCGACCGCGGGGGAGCGGTCTTCGGGCTCTACTGCGGAGTGTGGGCCGCCCTGATCGCCCTGTCGACCCGCGACCTACGGCGACCGCCTGAGCGGACCGCCGCCGCGACCACGACAGGTCCAGCCGACCAGAACGCCTGACCCCCAAGATGCGGGTCAGGCGGGGCTGCGCGGGCGCCTCGCTCGCGAAACGACACCGCCCAAGGCGGACGGAATCCAGGACGGAGGAGGGCCAGGTGAGTCGCCTTGCCGTCCCGGTCACGGAGCCGTGCCCGCCCGGGTGACACGGCAAGGCCGGAGGCGGGTCGCCTGGGCGTCTCGGTGGCGGGCCAGGGGCGGATGGGGCCTGGGGCGGATGGGGCCTGGGGCGGAGGTGGTTGGTGGGCCTCCGGCCCAGGCCCACATGGGTTAGGCGGCGTAGTCGGGGGTCATGGTGGCGGCCAGGGTGAGGTGGGTGGTGGCTTCCTCGTGGCGGCCCTGGCGTTGCAGGGTGCGGCCCAGGAGGTGGCGGGCGTAGGAGTCGTCGGGGGACTCGGCGACCAGCGACTCCAGTGCCGTACGCGCCCGGTTGAGCTGCGCCGACCCGAAGTAGGCCCGCGCGGCCAGCAGGCGGACGCCCCGGTCGTCGCCGTGCGCGTCCATGAGGGGGCGCAGCAGCGTCAGCGCCCCGAGCGGGTCGCGCTGGTCGAGCAGCGACTCGGCGTGCCGCAGCCGCTCGACCTCGGCGGGCAGGCGGCGCGGCGCGTGCCCGGCGGCGTCGCGCAGGAACGCGGCGATCGTCTCAGCCGGCTGCGCGCCCTCCAGGGCGAGCCCGTTGGCGACGATGGTCGGCGACGTACGCACGCCCTTGGCCTTGCCGGTGAGCAGCAGCTCCCTGGTCAGCTCGGCGCCGGGCAGCGTCTGCCGGTCGGGGCCCGCGCCGGTGTAGCCGGCCGCCTCGGCGAGGCCCGCGTCCGCCGCGATCTCGGTCAGCACGGCGAGGTCGCTGATGTCGCGTACCTCGACGAAGTGGGCGTTCAGCACCCGCTCCACCACGCGGTCCTGCAGCGCGGCCCCGCCCTCCTCGTACGCGAGCGCGATCAGCCGGTGCGCCTCCAGCGTGCCGGCCCGGTAGGAGGAGCCCCACTCGGCCCCCAGCCCCTCGGACGCGGCCACCTCGGCGACCCGCGCCCGGTTCTCGGCGGGGGACAGGCCGGGCGCGCAGGCCCGCAGCGCCTCGTCGGCCACGGGGTCGAGCAGCGCCTGCGCCATCGGCACGGCCTGGGCGGGCGCGGACGGGTCGATCTGGTACGGCCGCCAGACCACCTCGACCGGCTCGCCGTCCCAGGAGGCGAGCGCCTTCTCCAGCCGCCGCTTGCCGATGTGGGCCCAGCCGCAGACCACGTCTGCCCAGATCTCAATACGCATGCCAGCAAAGTATGCGACAAATGTCGATTAGTCAACACATGTCGCTTAAGCGATGAATGTCGTATAATGGGGAGGGTGAACCCGGACGACCCCCGCGCCGTGCGCACCCGGGCCCGCCTCAAGGAGGCCGTGCGCGACCTGGCAGCCCATCAGGAGCCCGCCACCATCACCATGTCCGCGCTGGCCAAGCGCGCCGAGGTGAACCGGGCCACGATCTACCTGCACTACCCCGACGTCGACGCGCTCGTCACCGACGCCATGGAGGACACCCTGGCCGCCGTCGCCAGGGCCGCCGCCCTGTGCCCGCTCGACGCCCCCCGCGACCGCGCCCCCGATCCGCTGGCCGAGCTGTTCGCGTACGTCGCCGACCACGCCACCCTGTACGCCCGCATGCTCGGCACCCACGGCAGCCCCCGCTTCTCCGCCCGCCTGCGCGAACGCCTCACCGACGAGCTGACCCACCGCTTCGCCGCCGGCCACCGGCCGCCGGGATGGGAGGACGTGCCGGCCGGCGTGCACGCCGCCTACCTGGCCGGCGCCCTGGCCGGCGTCATCGCCCACTGGGTGATCGCCGCCTGCCCAGGCGGGCCGGAGGGGGCGGCGCTGGCATTCTGGAAGTTGTTCCGGCAGACGACCCCCTAGACGAGTAAGTCCTAAGTCCTGGGCCGGTGATCAGACATGAGTAGAGTGCGTTCAAGATCTTGTTGTGACGCAGGACCTGAACACCCTCTTGACCCGAAGCGCACTGGCTGCGCTACGCCCGCAAGCACCTGACAGACCTGTTGCCGTACCTGCCGCAGCAATCCGGCTACAACAAACGGCTGCGCGCCGCGCTCGGCCTGATCAAGCGGGCCATCCGGATGCTCGCGAAATCGAGCGACTTCTGGCTAGACGACTGCTGGATCGCAGACTCCACCCCGGTACCCTGCGGCATGTCGCGGCCCACCGTGAAACGCTCGGACCTGGCCGGATGGGCGGGTTACGGCTACTGCGCCAGCCACTCGCGGTTCTACTGGGGACTGAAGCTGTATCTGGTGTGCACCCCGGCCGGGATGCCGATCCTGTGGGCACTGGCCGACCCGAAGATCGGCGAGCGCGAGGTCCTGGCCGCGATGCTCGAAGTCGAGGCCAGCGTGGCGGCAGAGCACGACGGCATCCTTCTGATCTGCGACAAGGGGTTCGCCGGCAAAGACTTCGAGACCCTGCTGGGCGACTACGGGATCACGATGCTGCGGCCCTGCCGCAAGAACGAGAAGGCCCGCTACGGCGAGCCGATGCTCAAGAAGGTCCGGCAACTGATCGAGCCGGTCAACGACACCCTCAAGGGACAGCTCGACCTGGAAGACCACGGCGGCCGGTCCTTCGAAGGCGTCGCCGTCCGCGTCGCCCAGCGCCTCCTGGCGATGGCCGCTGCGATCTGGCATAACAACGTAACCAACGCACCGATCACCCGGTCACTGACCGCCTACGACCACTGACCGGAGATCGGACTTACTCGTCCAGTCCCATTTCCGCTGCGCAGAGCCCGTTCCGGGCTGAAAATCGGGAGTGGTCGCCCGCCGACGCCGTAGCTCTATGGTCGTCATGAGGCCGTCGTCTAGTCGGGCGCTGGGAGCCTCCCCTGGGCCCTTCATTGTCGCCTTCGAGCACGCGGATTAGCTTCCGCAACCGCCCTGGCTCCTGCGGGCGACCGTTATTGCCCGCGAAGCGACAGGGAGGAAGCTGGTGCTGGTCGAGACCAACGACAACGAAGAGATCATCCCCAGGATCGCCGCGCTCGACATCGGCAAGGCCGAACTGTTGGCCTGCGTGCGCCTGCCCAGCGAGACCACCTCCGGTAAACGGCTGCAGGAGATCAGCACGTATTCCACGATGACCCGCGCGCTGCTGGCCATGTCGGATCGGTTCCGCTGTCTGGGCGTGACCCGGGTGGTCATGGAAGCGACCTCGGATTACTGGAAACCCGTCTTCTACCTGCTGGAAGCGGCAGGGTTCGAGGTGTGGCTGGTCAACGCGCGTGACGTCGAACACCTGCCCGGCCGGCCCAAGAGCGACACCATCGGCGCGGTATGGCTCTGCAGGGTCGCCGAACGACAGGTGATCCGCCCCAGCTTCGTCCCACCCCCGGCGATCCGCCGCCTGCGTGACCTGACCCGCTACCGGGTCGATCTGGTCGGCGCGGCCACCGCGGAGAAGAACCGCGTCGAAAAGCTCTGCCCGCACCCGGATGCGCACCAAGATCGGCGCGCTCGAGGAAGCCTTCACCGGCCACTTCACCGACCACCACGCCTACCTGCTCGGCAAGATGGTCGCCCGGGTGGAGGCGATCGCCGCCCACACGATCACCGTCGTCGCGGTCGGCCGCTCCATCTTGACCATCGTCTGGCACCTGCTGTCCAACCCCGACGCCCGCTTCCACGACCTGGGCGCCGGCTTCTACGACACCCGCATCAAGCCTGACCGCAAGAAACGCACCCACGTCCGCCAGCTCGAAGCCCTCGGCTACCGCGTGATCCTCGAACCAGCCGCCTGACCAAATACGCCAACCAACAACCCTGACCCACCACCGCGGGCCAGGGTTCGCTGCCGCCTGCCCCGTCACTGTCCGATTTTCGGATTGGTGCGGCAAAGTCGACCTCGGCGACGGCACGCCACCAAGGGCAGAAGGGGGCTCCGGGCCGCTACACCGCGCCCCGGAGCCGCGGTGCCGTGTCAAGGGCGGCCCAGCCGATCCGCATCAACGCGCCTGGCCATGACTCACTGATCGGTCCTACTGGAGATCGGCAAAGTGATGCTGGTGGGCTTCGGCGGCGGCCTCGCAGCTCTCGGCGAGCCGGTCGAGAGTCGTGGCCGTGTACCTCAATCAGGTCGCGGCCGCAGTTGGCCGGGCCTGCCGGTCACCTGCCAGCCTCATAGACGATCTCCACGCGCCGGTTGAGCGCCCGGTTCTTGGCGCTGGGCCGGTTGTCGACCATGTTGGGCACCCGCGGCTTGGCCTCGCCGTGCCCGATGGCCTTGAACGGCACGGACTGCCCGGCGAGCAGCTTGATGAGGACGCCGCGCACGGCTTCGGCGCGGCGTTCGGACAGCCTGCGATTGTAGGAGTCCGATCCCTGGTCGTCGGTATGACCGGCGATCTCGATGACGCCTTCGGGCGCGTCGGTCCTGATGTTTTGCGCGATCCTCTCCAGCCGGGTCCTGGCGGCCCCGGTCACCTCCCACTTGTCGACGGCGAAGAGCACGTCGCTGGTCAAGGTGACGGTGACGGTCCGGTCGTCGCGCGTCTCGCTCTCGGTGGCGTCCAGGGACTCCACGGTGAACCGGATGTTCTCGACCTGGTGCCGGATGTCCTCAACGGGGAAGACGTCGTCGGCCCGGACACCGGCGGAGGCCGGGGGACTCGCGGCGAGCAGCAGCACCGACGCCGTCCAGACGATCCGGGCCAGGCGCTGGCGCACCACCGCAGGCGATGGGGCCGGTTCAGGCGATCGGGACATCGCTCAGAATTCCGAAGCCGGGGATCTCGATGTGGACCTTGGTGACGTCCGGAGGCGGCGCGGCGAACATCGCGTAGAAGGGGAGGCTCTGGTTCTCCTCGATGGCCACGCTGCCGCCAGTCGTGGAGCACAGGCAGGTGAAGTGCCCGGTACGGCCCGGCAGGTACCGCTTAGCGTTGCCGGCGTCCACCAGGGACAGGCCGCCGACCGAGTAGTCGGTCGGCCCTTTGCCCAGGTCATTGCCGATGCGCCACCTGGTCCCATCCTCGTTGGCGATCGTGAAGTTCAGTGTGATCACCTTGCCCTCCCGTTCGAGCTGGGCGATGGACACGGTCATGTTGCGTCCGCCGACCTCGAATCGCCGGGAGAGGATCGGCGCAGGAGCCGAGGGCGAGGCGGCCGGCGTGGTCGCGGGGGTGCTGGTCGTCGCCGTCGTCTCAGGTGACGTGGACTGACCCGGTTCGGGCTTGGGATCCCCGGTGAGGTCTGCCATCCGAACGCCGTCCTGACGCTCCCCGTTGCCGCTGGACCCGCCCGTCATGCCGCAGGCCGCCAGGGCGAGCACGAGAACCGGAACCCCCGCCAGAGTTGCGACGTGCCTTGCCATCGGGAAACTCCTCATCGCCTCTCATTTCAAGCGCACTGGAGGAGACATCGTCTCGGCCCGTCATGACGCCGACCATGGGGTTATCCCTAGATCTCGCCTCACCGAATGACGGCTTTACGCCCTTTTGCGGTGGAGGTTGGTGTCATAGGGGCCGATCGACGTGATCGTGGTGGAGGAGAATTCGTGGGGCTCTGGACGAAGTGCGGCATCGTGGTACTCGCCGTGATCGCCAGTTTCGGGTACTTCGCCGGCACCGGCTGGCTGGACGACCCGCACGCTGCGCCGCTGTGGGATTTGGCCGGGGCGTCCGGGCCTTTATGGGCGGCGTGGGTCTACATCGTCATGGGTCTGATCATCTGGTCGCAGCGGCACATCAGCGCGCTCGGGCGGCGGACGACCGGAATGGGCTTCGCCTGGTTCCTGCCGGGTCTCCGCCATCTTGACCACCCGGTCCTGGCCTGGGTCGGCGAGCTGGCGCCCGGAATGTTGTTCATGCTGTTCGTCTACGCGGTCGCTGTCTCGTGGCCCGGCTTTCCCTTCACGGTGGCGGGGTTGCTGCTCACCTTGCTCGGCTGGCTGGCCTGCGGGGTGACGGCTATGGAGGTCTTCCTGCCCGTGCCCGGTCTCGGGCTGCTGCTGGTGGCGCTGGTGACCTGGCCGATCGAAGTGCTCGCGCGGGTGATCAGCACCGGCGACACGCGGGTACGTGGGCTGCTCGCGGCGAACGAGCACCTGTACGGCGAGGTCAGGGACGCCAGGGGGAAGGTGGTGGAGGCCATGGACGCGGGGCGCCGCAGCATCGAGCGCGACCTGCACGACGGCGCGCAGCAGCGCCTGGTGAACGTCGGCATGTCGCTCAGCCTGGCCCGCAGCCACGTGGCCGGACCGCCGGCGGTCGGGGCGGCACCGGACCTTGCGACCAGGCAGATGGACGAGGCGCTGGACCTGGCGGAGAGAGAGCTGAACGCGGCCCTCAGCGAGCTGCGCGAACTGGCCCGCGGTGTCTATCCGGCGATCCTGGCGGCCGCGGGCCTGGCGCCAGCGCTGCGGTCGCTGGCCGAACGCGCGCTCCTACCCGTGGTCCTGGCGGAGATGCCCGCGCGCCGGCTGCGCCTCCGCGTCGAGGAGACGGCCTACTTCCTGGTCTCCGAGGCCATCGCCAACGCCGCCAAGCACGGCCGGGCCTCGCAGGTCGTCGTCCGGCTCCGTGACGAGGGCGACCGGCTGTCGGTGACGGTGAGCGATGACGGTGCGGGGAACGCGGACCCGTCGGGGAGCGGCCTGCGCGGGCTGGCCGACAGGGCCGCGGCGATCGGCGGCCGCCTATACGTGCACAGTCCCACCGGCGGGGGGACCCGCGTGACGGCGAGCCTGCCCATCGCCGACCGGCCGTGACGCCGGAGCCTCGCCCCCGGTACCAACGCAGGGTTAACCCTCTGGCCGACGCCCGGCACGGCCGCGAGCATGATCTCGCCGGAGCCGCGAGCTGGCGAGGGGCCAGCAGCCGGCCCCGGTCCGGTGCACACGTGTGACCGGCTGCCGCCGTTTCCCCTGGAGGTTTCATGAAGTTGATGACCGTCGTGACCGCAGCCGCCGTGTTCGCCTCCCTGAGCGCGCCCGCTCCGGCCGCGGCCGCCGACGTCGCGGCCTTCCCGGACCCCGCTCCGGGAGGGCCGCAGCGGCCGTACGAGCCGGACGTCGAGGCCACGCGGAACATCGACGCGCTGTCGGTGACGGCGACCCGCGGCGCCGGGCGGAGCGTGACGATCGCCTTCGACCGGCGCAGCCGGGCCGGGACGGGCGAGATCCCGGCTGCGGCGAGGCGGTTCGGGTTCCTGTTCGACCGTTCGGTGAGCTTCAACCCTGAGGCGTTCCCCACCTGCGCCCGTACCTTGATCGAGCAGAAGGGGGTGGGGGCGTGCCCGGCCGGGTCGCGGATCGGCGGCGGTCGTGGCGAGTTCCCGAGTGGTGAGCCGCAGGAGGTTCATGCCTTCAACACGCGGATAGGGCGCTCGCCCGGAGTGCTGGTGGTGATGCCCGCCTCGAACGTGATCCTCGAGCAGACCCTGGAACGCGTCACGTCCCCGAACCGGAAGGACTACCGATGGGCGTTGGACGAGATCGTGCCGCCCACGTCGATCCCGCCGCAGGAACGGGTGGGCACGACCCGGTTCCGGCTCTCGTTCGGCGCCACCCGCCGACACCACGGCCGCACCATCGGCTTCGCCGAGACCACCGCGAGGACGGGCGGCGAGCTCCGCTTCGGCCTGTGGACCGAGTTCGTCACGGGACAGATCCTGCTGCCCACCGTCAGGACACCGCTCGCGGCCGGGACGAAGGGCGGGCGATGAGCCCGTCCGGCCGTCAGGCCCCGCCTGGAAGGGTCCTTCCGCCGGCCTGACGTCCCGCGGCCCGGTCCCGCGAGCCGGCGGGGCCGAGCCGGGGCTCAGCGCTGCAGGTACGCCAGGACAGCGAGGACCCTGCGGTTGTCGTCCTCCGTGTGCGCCAGGTGAAGCCGGTCGAAGATGCTGCGCACATGCGCCTCGACCGTCTTGACGGTGACGCTCATGGCCCTGGCGATGGCCGCGTTCGTCCGGCCCTCCGCCATCAGGCCGAGCACCTGGCGCTCCCGGTCGGTCAGCTCGTCGAGGGGGTCTCGCGTACGTCGGCGCCGCAGCAGCCGGTCGACCACCGACGGATCGAGGACCAGACCGCCTGCGCCGACGTTCCTGACGCCGTTCTCCAGATCGTCCAGCCGGTTGACTCGATCCTTGAGCAGGTATCCCGCTCCCCCTCCGCCGTTGACCCCGGCCTCTTCGAGCAGCTGGCCGGCGAAGTGCGTCTCCACGTACTGCGACAGGATGAGCACGCCCAGGCCGGGATAGGCGCTGCGCAGCTCCCGCGCCACCCTGAGCCCCTCCGACGTGTACGTGGGCGGCATGCGGACGTCGACTATGACCACGTCGGGAGGGTCCTGGCGGACGAGCGTGGCCAGCCATCGGGCGTCACGGGCCTGGCCCGTGACCTCGAACCCGCGTTCGGTGAGAAGCCGTGCCAGCCCTTCACGAAACAGCAGAGAGTCGTCGGCGACCATCACCCGCATGCCTACCGGCCTTTCCTCAGCTTCTCGATCATGCTCAAGCCTATGGTCGACCGAAACGCCGCGCGCAGGCCTCGCAGTGAGGCGTGGGCACGGCCGGCGTCAGAGCCAGCTGACAAGGGCTCAACTGTTCGCGGGCACGTGGGGCTGGGAACGGCCATGATCATGAGGGGGACGCCGAGCTTTCCCCGCAGGACGAGGCCGCAGCGGAGAGCCTGATGTTTTTCGTGTGCGCCGCAGTCTTCGGGGTCCAGGCCATCGTCGTCGCTCTTACGATGAACCGGCTCAACAGCCGGCGGGGCCACTGGCTCAATCTCATCCCGCTCGGCGTCGTCGATGCGGTGTTCCTGATCTTGATGGTCGGGCCCGCCCACGTCGATCTAGCGGGCGGGCTGTCCGGGCCGGTGATCTGGCTGCTCGCAGCCATCGCCTCCACGATCGCGCAGCGCCGCGCCCCCGTGTCCATCTGACCTTCTGAGCGTCCAGCCGTGATCTTCGGATCAGGGTTAACCCTCTGGAGACGGCCGCAGCGGGCCGGAACGATGTCCATGAAGACGATTTCTGGAGGAGGTGAAGGACATGGCCAAGCGCGGTTTCAGCTGGCACTAGACGTTCTCGTACCGGCGGTCCGTTCCAGGCGGGCCGCCCTTTCCCTTCCCGGAGTCCCATCCCAGTGTCACAGGCTGTAACCTTTCGCCAGGTCTTCTCCTCCCGCGAGTACCGCGCCCTCTGGTCGGCGACGCTCCTGTCGGACCTCGGCGACCAACTCGCCCGCGTGGCCGTCGCGGTGATCGCGTACGAGCGGACGTCCTCGGCGGCGATCACCGCCGTCACGTACGCCCTGACGTTCATGCCGGCGCTGGTCGGCGGGCCGTTGCTCGGAGGGCTCGCCGACCGCCTGCCGCGTCGCGAGCTGATGTTCCACTGCGATGTGGCCAGAGCCGGGCTCGTCGCCCTGATGGCCGTGCCGTCGATCCCGTTCTGGCTGCTCTGCGCGCTGCTGTTCGCCGTGCACCTGCTGGAGGCTCCGGTCAGGGCGTCCTACAGCGCCGTACTTCCGCAGGTATTCGACGACGACCGATACGTCACCGCGCTGGCGGCCCTGCAGATGACCTCCCAGCTCACCCGGATTCTGGGGTTCACGGCGGGCGGACTCGCTGTCGCGTTCGTCGAGCCCTCCTTCGCCCTGCTGATCGACGCCGGCACCTTCCTGGTGGCCGGGATCGTCGTGCGGTGGGGGCTGGCGGCCAGGCCGGCTCCCGAGCCCGCGGAGACCGCGCCGCGCGCCATCCTGGCCGCCGCGCGGCTGATCGCCGGGGAACCCCGGCTCCGGCTACTGGTCGCCGCCGCCTGGCTGGCCGGGTTCTACGTGATGCCGCAGGCGCTGGCCGTACCGTACGCCGATGGGATGGGAGGCGGGAGTTCGGTGGCGGGGATGCTGATGGCGGCGGTCCCGCTAGGGACGCTCGCCGGCGTGACGGTCTTCGCGAGATACGTGCCACCGCGCGTGCGGCTGACCCTGCTGGGACCGCTGGCCGTGCTGACCAGCGTGCCCCTGGTGTTCGCCGCCTTCGATCCGGGAGTGGGCGGGTCCATCGCGCTCTGGACGCTGATCGGGGTGTTCTCCGCCTACCAGGTCACGGCCAACGCCGAGTTCGTCCGGGCGGTGCCGGACCACCGTCGCGGCCAGGCTGTCGGGCTGGCCGGGTCAGGGCTGGTCGCGGTCCAGGGGCTCGGGATCGCGGCGGGCGGCCTGCTGGCCGAACTCACCGATCCGGCCGCCGCCATCGCCATCGCCGGAGTGGGCGGCGTGCTCGCGGCAGTGCCGATCGCCGTCGCCTGGCGGCCGATCGCCCGGGAGAGCAGCGCGCGAGCGGGCTGACCTCACATGCGCCCCACACCGACCGACGCCCGCTTCCACGACCTGGGCGCCGGCTTCTACGACACCCGCATCAAGCCTGACCGCAAGAAACGCGCCCACGTCCGCCAGCTCGAAGCCCTCGGCCACCGCATGATCCTCGAACCAGCCGCCTGACCAAATACGCCAACCAACAACCCTGACCCACCACCGCGGGCCAGGGTTCGCTGCCGCCTGCCCCGTCACCGTCCGATTTTCGGATTAGCGTCCCGGTGGGCACCTGCCGGAGGTGGAAATCAGGAAAGATCAGATTCCTGACCCTCACCCACGCCATTCTTGGTAGGTGCACACCACTGACCTCCTTCACTCCCTTTACGCCAGGCGCCTGCGCCGCCAGGTGACGTCCGGCCCGCTGCCCCGCCACGTCGGCCTGATCATGGACGGCAACCGCCGCTGGGCCCGGCAGATGGGCATGGCCAACCCGAGCATGGGCCACAAGTACGGCGCCGACCACATCCAGGACGTGCTCTCGTGGTGCGAGACGATCGGCATCAAGCACCTGACCGTGTTCCTGTGCTCCACCGAGAACCTGCAGCGGCGTGACGACGAGGAGGTGGCGTTCCTGCTGCGGGTGATCGAGCAGATGGTCACCGACCGCTTCGACCGTCCCGACGCCCGCTGGCGGGTGCACGTCGCGGGGATGCTCGACATGCTGCCCGACACCACCGCCCGCGCGCTCAAGAGCGCCGTCGAGGCCACCCGCACCTGTGACACCGGGTTCCACCTCACGCTCGCCATCGGCTACGGCGGCCGCCAGGAGGTCGTCGAGGCGCTGCGCGAGCTGCTGTACGAGCGGGCCGAGGCCGGGCAGTCGATGGTCGAGCTGGCCTCGACGCTGACCGTGGACGACATCGCGCCGCACCTCTACACCGCCGGGCAGCCCGACCCCGACCTGGTCATCCGCACCAGCGGCGAGCAGCGCATGTCGAACTTCCTGCTGTGGCAGTCGGCCTACTCCGAGCTGTACTTCTGCGAGGCGTTCTGGCCGGCCTTCCGCGAGATCGACTTCCTGCGCGCGCTGCGCAGCTTCGCCGCCAGGCAGCGGCGCTACGGCGGCTGAGCGGGCCCTGCCCGCGAGTACCCTTGACCTGCCGCCCCGTACGTGAAGAGGAGACCCGCCCGGTGCCCGGAACCCACCCGCGCGAGCTCGGCCTGCTGTCCGACTGCGAGAGCTGCTTCGGGCTGTGCTGCGTGGCGCTGCCGTTCTCGGCGTCGGCCGACTTCGCCGTGGACAAGGACGCCGGCCGGCCCTGCGCCAACCTGCGTGACGACTTCCGCTGCTCAATCCACTCGCGGCTGCGCGAGCGCGGGTTCTCCGGGTGCACGGTGTTCGACTGCTTCGGGGCCGGGCAGAAGGTCTCGCAGGTCACGTACGCGGGGCGGAGCTGGCGGGAGGCGCCGGAGACGGCCCGGCAGATGTACGCCGTGTTCCCGGTGATGCGCGGGCTACACGAGCTGCTGTGGTACCTCGCGGAGATCCTCACCCTGCCCGCCGCCGCGCCCGTCCACGACAGCGCCCGCGCGCTGCTGGAGGAGACCGAGAGGCTCACCCGCGAGAGCGCCGACGTGCTCGAAGGCTTCGACGTGGCCGCCCATCGCGAGCGCGTCAACGAGGTGCTGCTGCGGGCCAGCGAGCTGGTACGCCACGGGCTCGACGGCCGGCAGCACCGGGGCGCCGACCTCATCGGGGCCCGGCTGCGCGGCGCGCGGCTGCGCGGGGCGAACCTGCGCGGGGCGTACCTGATCGGCGCCGACCTGCGTGGTGCCGACCTGCGGCAGGCCGACCTCATCGGCGCCGACCTGCGCGGCGCGGACCTTACGGACGCCGACCTCACCGGCGCCATCTTCCTCACCCAGGCCCAGGTCAACGCCGCCAAGGGCGCCCCCACCACCCGCCTCCCCGCCACGCTGACCCGCCCGCCGCACTGGACGGCGAGCACCCCGGAACCCCGCGCACCCCGCCGCACCACCAAGCCCCGCCGCCCCCGTCCCCGCCGCTGACCCGCCTGTATGGCGAGACCCGCCGCTGACCCCGCCCTGCCCCCATACCCCTTGCTCTGACCTGAAACGGGACATGTAGTATCCCCTTTCATGCGGATGGGTGAAGGAGTCGAGTGGGGCCTGCACTGCTGCCTGGCCCTGGCCTGGCTGGAGGACGAGGCGCCGATCCCGACGGGGAGGCTCGCCGAGCTGTTCGAGCTGCCACCCGTCTACCTCAAGAAACGGCTCCAGGACCTGGTACGCGCCGGCATCCTCACCTCGGTCCCGGGGGTGAAGGGCGGGTTCCGGCTGGCGAAGGCGCCGGAGCAGATCACGCTCCTGGAGGTCGTCGCCGCCATCGAAGGCAGGGACGAGGCGTTCAGGTGCACCGAGATCCGCCGGCAGGGTGCAGGTGCCGAGGAGCCGCCCACCGCGTTCGCGAAGCCGTGCGGCGTGGTGATCGCGATGCGGCGCGCCGAGCTGGCCTGGCGCAGGGAGCTGGCGGCGCAGACCGTCGCCGACCTCATGCGGGAGGCGGCCCCGTCCGCGCCCGGCCGCTTCCGCCGCCACTACGCCCGCCTCACCACCTGACCGGGCCCGGCCCGAGTCATGACAAACCCAGGAGGTAAAACGGGATGTTGGATGTCCCGGTTAAGAGCATGTTCGCACCCGTGGCGGTGCTGGCCGCGGGGGCGTTCGCCGTGGGGACGGACGCGTTCGTGGTGGCGGGATTCCTGCCGCAGCTCGCCGCGTCCTTAGAGGTGAGCGAGACGGCGGCGGGGCAGTCGGTGACCGCGTTCGCGGTGGCGTACGCGATCCTGTCGCCCGTCCTCGCCACCGTGACCGCCCGCCTGTCGCGGCGGGCGCTGCTGGTCGGCGCGCTGCTGCTGCTCGCGCTGGCGAACCTGGGGTCGGCGCTCGCGCCGACGTTCGCGGTGCTGCTGGTGACGCGGGTCGTGGCGGCGGCGGGAGCGGCGGCGTTCACGCCGAACGCCGGGGCGGTGGCGGCGGCGCTGTCGCGGCCCGAGGCGCGGGGCCGGGCACTCGCCACGGTCGTCGGCGGGCTCACGGTGGCGACGGCGGCCGGAGTGCCGCTGGGCGGGCTGGCCGGGCAGTGGCTCGGCTGGCGGGCGGCGCTCGGCCTGGTGGCGGCGGCCTGCGTGGTGGTGGCCGGCGCCGTGTGCGTGATCTTGCCGGCGCTGCCCGGCGGATCCCCGGTGCCGCTGCGGGTACGGCTGAGGGTGCTGCGACGGCCCGCCGTCCCCGCCGTGCTGGCGCTGACCATGCTCGGCATGGCCGCCACCTACACCGTCTACGCCTACAGCGCCCCCGCGATGCGCGCCGTCGGCGTGGAGTCCACGGCGTCGATGCTCTTCCTGTACGGGCTGGGCGCCGTCCTCGGCAACCTGGCCGCCGGGTACGCCACGGACCGGTGGGGCGCCGGCCGAGTGCTCATGATCGGATATGTCGTGATGGCCGCCAGTCTGGCCGGGCTGGGCCGGCTGGCGGGCTCGCAGGACGTCCCCGTCGTCCTCGTCGGGCTGCTGGCCACCGGGTGGGGCGCGGGCACCTGGTGCCAGACGCCGCCCCAGCAGCACCGGCTCATCGGCGTCGCCCCGGGGGAGGCGTCCCTGGTCGTCTCGCTCAACGCGTCGGCCATCTACGCGGGCATCGGCGCCGGCACGCTCGCCGGCGGGCTGACGCTGGCGCACGGGGTGGCGGTGACGTACGCGGCGGGCGCGGCGCTGGCGGTGCTCGCCCTGCTGCTGGTCACGGCCACCCGCCGGATCTGACCCCGCCTCGTACTAGGCTGGCCTACCCCGGCGATCATGGAGGAGAAGCGGCATGACCATCACCGCGTACACCGTCACCGACCCCGTCGCCCAGCACGGCGAGGGGCCCGTGTGGTCCGGCCGGTGGGGCGGGCTGCGGTGGGTGGACATGCTGGCCGGCGACGTCCTCGCGCTCACGCCCGGCGGCGAGGTGCGCCGCCGCCACGTCGCCGAGGTCGCCGCCGTCGTGCGCCCCCGCGTCTCCGGCGGGTACGTCGTCGCCGCCGAGCGCGAGCTGCTGCTGGCCGACTCCGACGACCTCGACGCCCCGCTGCGCTCGCTCGGCGAGGCGTGGACCGACCCCGGCGTCCGCATGAACGAGGGCGGCTGCGACCCCGACGGCCGCTTCTACATCGGCAGCATGGCCTACGACTCCGCCCCCGGCCGCGGCTCGTTCTACGTGGCCGGGCCCGGCGGCGAGCTGCGCGTGGTGCTGCCGGAGGTGACGATCTCCAACGGCTTCTGCTTCAGCCCGGACGGCCGGCTGGCCTACTACGCCGACACCGAGACCGGCCGCGTGGACGTCCTCGACTACGACCAGGAGACCGGGCTGAGCGGCCGGCGCCCCTTCGCCGCCGTGGACCCTTCGCAGGGGGCACCCGACGGCCTGACGGTGGACGCCGAGGGCGGCGTCTGGGTGGCCCTGTGGGACGGCGGCGCCGTCCACCGCTACGCCCCCGACGGCCGCCTCGACGCGGTGATCACCCTCCCGGTCCGCAAGGTCACCGCCGTCGCCTTCGGCGGCGACGATCTGAACCGCCTCTTCATCACCACCTCGGCCCTGGACGTGGACCGCACGGAACAACCCGAGGCAGGCGCCCTCTTCGCCGCCGACCCCGGCGTCCACGGCCTCCCCGTCCTTCCCACCACGCTCTGACCATGCCGCGAACGCGTTCGGCGCGAGGATGTGCCCGGGTGAGGTGATCAATCGGTAGCGTTAGCGCATGCGTTCGCGCGGTGTGTCGGTGGATGGGCTGTTCGCCGCTTCGGCCGTCGCCCTGGAACTGGTGATCAACGGGTACGCGAGTGAGGGCACCGCGTCGCCGACGCCGCCCGAGTTCGCCGCGGCGCTGCTGGCCGGCCTGCCCATGGGCGTCGTACGCCAGCGCCCGGGCCCCGTCACCGTCTACCTCGCCGCCCTCGTGGTGATCGCCGGCCGGTTGGCGCCGGGCACGGACAGCGCGCAGATCCTGCTGTGCGTGGCGCTGTGCCTGACCGGCTACCGTTCCGGGCTCAGGGCGGCGCGTGGCCCGATGGCCGCCGCCATGCTGGCCACGGCGCTCACCGTGGCGGCCCCCGGCGTCACCCCCGGCACGATGGCGCTCGCGCTCCTGCTGCCCGCCGCGCCCGCCGTGATCGGCGGCTACCTGCACCGCAGCACCCGCGACGTCACCCCTGACCTGCTGCTGGCGGCCGGTGGCGTGCTGCTGGCCGTGCTGAGCACGTGGGACGTCTGGCACTCGGGCGGCCATCCGGTCGCGATCGTCCAGGTCGCCGCGGTCGTCTCCGGGCTGGCGCTCGGCGTGGCCAGGAGGCTGCCCGGCCTGGTCGTGGCCGTCGAAGGGGTGCTGCTGATCGCCGCGGACGCCCACCTGAACCGCGCCGCCGACACCGGCATGCTGCTCCTGATGGTGGCGATGGGGGTGTTCGCGATGCGGGTGGCGTCGTGGGCGCGGACGGCCCTGGCGTACGCGGCGGGCTGCGTGGTCGTCGCGGTGGCCGTGTTCGAGCCGCTGAGCAGGATCACCACCCTGCGCGTGCTCTTCCTGATGACGCTGGTGGCGATGCCGATCGCGGTCGGCCGCTACCTCGGCATGCGCCGCGCCGTCACCGCGGCCGAGCGGCTGCGGGCCGAGGAGGCCGTACGCCTGACGCTCGCCCGCGCCCGCGCCGACCTGCTGGCCGAGCGCGAGCACATCGCCCGCGACGTCCAGACCCTGGTGGCGGGCCACGTCGGCGCGATGGTGCTGCGGGCCGGCGCCGCCTGCGACGCCGCTCCCGACGGGCCGGTCGGCCACGCGCTCACCGACATCCGCGAGACGGGCAACCAGGTGCTGCGCGACCTCGGCAACCTGCTGCACGGCGCCGACCTGCACCTCGACGCGGCCGAGCTGATCCGCGCGGCGGCCCGCCGCATGTCCGCCGCCGGCCTCGTCGTGGACCTCGGCCTCGACCCCGGCATGGCGACGGTCTCGCCGGTGCTGCGCACGTGCGCCGCCAGCATCGTCCAGGAAGGGCTGACGAACGTGCTCAAACACGCCGGTCCAGGCACCCGCGTCCGGGTCACGGTCGCCGCCTCCGGCGGGGGGCTGTCGGTGAAGCTGCACAACGGGCCCGCGCCGGCCACGTCGGAACCCCTGCCCTCCTCCGGCCACGGCCTGGCCGGGATGCGCAAACGCGTCCGCGCCGTGGGCGGCACCCTCGACTCGGGCCCCGACGGCGACGGCGGCTGGCTCCTCCAAGCCGACCTGCCGCCCAGAGAATGATCACGCGAGTACGCGGTCGGGAGCGCGATGCGAACGGCGGGCGAGCACCGCGCCGCACAACACGACCACGCCGCCCGCGATCTGGTACGCGCCCAGCGTCTCCCCGACGAACCCCCACGCCATCACCGCCCCCGCGACGACCTCGACCGTGCCCATGGTGGCGGCCACCGCCGCCGACAGCCGCCGCACGGCGTGCACGCCCCACACGTACGGCAGCACCGTCCCCGCGACCACCATCAGCAGGTACGCCACGAGCACCGGCAGCTCGACCTCGCCCGGCGCCACCGATCTCAGGAACGCCTCCCAGGGCAGGTCCCACGGCGACGCCAACGGCGCCAGCGCCACGGTCGCGCCCACCGTGCCCCAGGCGATGAGCGCGAGCGGGTCCACCTCGTCGCCGAAGCTCTCGTTCATCAGGAAGTAGCCGGCCGAGCAGGCCGCCGCCAGCAGGCCCGTCGCCAGGCCCAGCCCGTCGAGGCGGATCTCCCGCCACGCCTCCACGACGATCGCCAGGCCGGCGACCGCGACGATCGCGCCCGCGTACGCGGACCTGGGCAGGCGCAGGCGGCGTACCAGCCGGACCCAGGCCACCACGAGCACCGGCGCCATCGACACCAGCAGCAGCGCGATCCCGACCGGCAGCCGGGTCACCGCCACGAAGAACAGGGTCTGGACGGCCGCGACGGCCGTCAGCGCGTACAGGCCGACGAACGTCCACCGCGACCGGGCGATCCGCAACGCCGCGGGCCGGAACAGGCCGAGGACGAGCACCATGAGCACCCCCGACCCGGCCAGCCGCACCCACACCGCCTCGACCGGCGTCATCCCGCCCGCCACGAGGTACTTCGCCATCGGCCCCGAGAACGCGAACCCACAGGCCGACCCGACCGCCAGCACCGCCCCCGCCCACCGCATCCCGCCACCACCAGCACCGTCATCACTGTAAGAAGCCTTCGATGCTGTCACCCGGGGCCGGCCACCCGCAACGCGATTTCCACAGGCTCGCACGCTCGCTCAGGCGGGGCTCGACCGGAGGGCCGCAGGCTCGCTCGGCGGGGGTGGGCTCTGGCTCGGTCGCGGGCTCGCTCAGGCGGGAATGGGGTCTGGCTCGGATGGGGTGTGGCCGGGGCGGTCGAGGCCGGCGGCCAGTTCGGCGATGGCGGCGTCGAACCGGCGCCGCAGCACCGCGATGTCGGGCGAAAGGCCGGTCTCGCCCGCCTGGCGCGACCACCGATCCAGCACCACGCGCAGCGCGCTCAGCACGGCGCCGGCGCACACGATCGGATAGACGCTCTCGCCCTCGTCCAGGCCGGCGTCCCAGGAGGCCACCCCGGCAGAGGGCGGGGCGATGCGTTCGGTGATCGCCTCGGCCAGGGCCTGCTCCTGGGCGGCGAGCACGGCCAGCTCGTACGGCACCAGCGACGGCGTGGTCCTGACCAGCCGCAGCGCCCTGATGTGGTCCCGGCCGCCGGCGTCGCTCGCGTCCATGACCGTGAGCACCGCCTCCCTGAACGCCGCCAGCACCGTCTCCTCCGGCGGCCGGGCGCGGAACTCGGCGATGAGCTGCTCGGCGGCGGCCGAGAGGGTCGCCACCACCGCCTCCTCCTTGCTGGAGAAGTAGTTGAAGAAGGTGCGCAGCGCGATGTCGGCCTCACCGGCGATCTGCTCGACGGTGACGTTCTCGACGCCGTGACGCAGGGAGAGGCGGAGTGCGGCCGCGCTGAGCGCCGCCCTGGTGGCCTGCTTCTTGCGTTCACGCCGCCCGACGACCACCCCGGCCTCCTGCTCCACCACGGTCCCCATTATGAAGGGCATGCCACCGCAAGCGGAGCGGTGGAGCCGGCGGGGGGCGACGCCCGGCACGTGCCGGACGGGAAGGGCCGCCTGGCGGCGTCGGCCGGCCTCCCGGCGGTGTCGAGCCCGCTCTGGACGCCGGCGCGAGCGTCGCCCTTACCTTGGACCGCGCACCCACCCGCCCCGGTTCCACCGGAATGCGAACCCCGCCCCACCCGCAGGTCAGGGGTGGAGGGCGGCGGCGTGGCAGGCGCCGAAGCCTTCGGCTCGCAGCTCCACGCGGCCCGCGCGCACCCGTAGCGCCACCTCCGTGCGGTCGTCCGGGTCCGCTACGCCCGCGGCCGAAGCCAGCGCGCCCGTGTCGTCGTACAGGACGCGCAGACGGGGCCAGGCGGCGCGGGGGAAGGCCTGGCGGAGGCAGGTGACCACTTCGGCGATGACGAGGCGGGCCAGGGGGAGCAGCTCCTTGGGGGCGCCGGTGACGATGACGACTGTCGGTTCGGTGCCGGGGGGCGCGGCGCGGACGAGCTCCTCGGCGGCCGAGAGCCGGTGCAGGCCGAGCACCGCCACCACCCCGTCGCGCTCGGGATGGGTGGGCTCGCCGGAGACCGCGTCCACGGTCCCGGACGGCGGTGCCCAGGGGGAGGCGGGGGACAGGGTCGAGGGGGTCATGGGGGCCTGGAACCAGCGGTCGTCGAGGTCGAGCTCGGCGAGCTGCTCGCACGTCCTGATCAGGCTGAACGGATCGACGAACCCGGGCGCCGCCGCCGACAGCTGCGCCGCGCCCTGCAGGACGGTGAGCGTGGACTCGGCGAGCCGCACGAGCCGCCCGTCCGGCTCGCGGGGCGGCCGCAGGCGCTCCATGGCCAGCCCGAGCAGGATCGCGTTGAGTCGCATGAGCTGCGCGTACGGCTTGCGCGTCGCCTCGTCGGCGAGGATCTCGGGCAGCAGGTGCATGCCCAGCCGGCTCGGCTCGTGCTCGCCGTCGGTGACCAGCGGCAGCCGGGTCACCCAGGCCCGCGCGACCTCGCCGAGCGCCTCGCGCACGGTCGGCGCGGGCTCGGCGGGAGGCCGTACGGGTGCGTGCTCGGCCAGGTCGGCCAGCACCGCGAAGTACAGGGCCCGCTTGCCGGGGAAGTTGGAGTAGACGGCGCCGCGGGTCAGCTCGGCCCGGTCGGCGATGTCGTCGATCTTGGCGTCGCGGTAGCCGCGTTCGGCGAACTCCTCCTTGGCCGCCGCCAGCACCTTCGCCCGGTTGCGCTCCTGCGTCTGTGCCCTGGTGAGCCTGACCAACCGCCCTCCTCCGTTGCCGTGCGCTCGAAAAGCAAGATACCGTCAACATTCAGATGATGGCATCATTCGAAATGAGAGGCGGCGTCATGACCGACGTGCCGGAGATACACCTGTCCGACCTCGCGGTGCTGCGTGACCTGGCCGCCGCGTACGCCCCGGCCAGGGAGAAGTCCCCCGTGGTACGCCTGCTGGTGCCGGGACTCGGCCACCTGTGGGCGGTCACCCGCTACGAGGAGGCCAGGGCGGCGCTGGCCGACCCCCGCCTCGAGATCAACACAGGCAGCTTCCTGCGCCCCGACGTCCCCGAGCACTGCGTCCGCTACATGCGCACGATGTCCGAGATGAACGGCCCCGAGCACACCCGCCTGCGCCGCCTCGTCGCGCCCGCGTTCACGCCGCGCAAGGCCGTGGAGTTCGCCCCGCGCATCGAGGCCGTCGTGGACCGCCTGCTCACCGAGCTGCCGGGCCAGGAGGCCGACCTGCTCGCGCACTTCGCCAGGCCGCTGCCCATGGAGGTGATCTGCGAGCTGGTCGGCATCCCCGCCGCCGACCGTCCCGCCTGGCGCGAGTACGGCGTCGCCGTCGCGAGCGGCCACGGCGAGGCGTTCAAGGAGGCGCTGCCGGCGATCATCGAGGGCGCGAAGAAGGCGATCGCCGAGGCGCGCGCGACGCCGTCCGCGAACGTGGTCTCCGACCTGGCCCGCATCGCCGGCGAGGACGGCGACAGGCTCTCCGACGACGAGCTGGTCACCATGGTGTGGATGCTGGTCCTGGCCGGCCAGACCCCGGCCAACCTCATCGCCAACGCCCTGGTCACCCTGTTCGCCCACCCCGATCAGCTGGCCGCGCTGCGCGCCGACCCCGCGCTCATGCCGCGCGCGGTGGAGGAGCTGGCCCGCTGGTGCACCCCGCAGATCATGACCGTGCCGCGCTTCGCGGCGCAGGACGTGGAGATCGGCGGCGTGCGCATCCCCGAGGGCGAGCCGGTCACCGTCTCGGTGGCCGCGGCGAACCGGGACCCGCGCGTGTTCGACGAGCCGGACAGGTTCGACATCACCAGGGAGCCGGTGCCGCACCTCGGGTTCGGCCACGGGCCGCACTTCTGCGTGGGCGCCGGGCTGGCCCGCGTGGAGACCGGCGTCGCGCTCGGCGCCCTGCTGCGCCGCTTCCCCGGAATGGAGCTCAAGGGCGAGCCGGCGTACCTGCCCGATCCGGGGACGCTGCGGCTGGCGGCCCTGCCGGTCACCCTGGGCTGATCAGCGCGGCTCCAGCATCGGCACGAGGAACCGCCGCGCGACGTGCTCCACCAGCGCGTCCTTCGTGGCGAAGCGGCGGTAGACGGTGATGCGCGAGACCTTGGCGCGGCGGGCGACTTCCTCCATGGTCGAGCGGCGGATGCCCATGCGGCAGAACTGCTCGTAGGCGGCGTCGAGGATGCGCGTGCGCAGCTCGTCGGTGTCGCCGACGCGCTCGACGGCCTCGAGGTAGGCGTGTTCGAGCAGCGATTCCGACTCGGACGGCGTCATGAACGCGGACAGCGTTGATTCCACCTGCGCCGCGCTCGTCGAGATCGACTGCCGGCCCGCGACCGTCGGCCGGCCGATCCGCGACGGCGTGACAGGGCCGCGCGTCACCAAGGTCGTCTTCGCCGTGGACGCCGGGCTCACCGTCAACCCGCGCGGCTTGGAGGCGCAGATGACGGGCGGCGTCATGGACGGCATCGCGCTCGCCCTCACCTCCAGCCTGCACCTGCGCGACGGCGCCTTCCTGGAGGCGAGCTGGGACGACTACTTCTACACCCGCCAGTGGAACACCCCTCCCGACGTGCGGGTCATCATCATGCCCGACACCTCCGACCAGCCCGGCGGCGCCGGAGAGCTGGCCGTGGCCGCTTCGATGGCCGCCGTCGCCTGCGCGTACGGCCGCGCCACCGGCGCCATGCCGGCCACGTTCCCGATCCACCACGGCACGCTGTCCTTCACCCCCGAGCCCACCGTCCCGCCCGTCCCGCCGTCGCCGGCGACGACGGCCTGCACCCCATGCAGCAGGCGTGGATCGACCACGACGTCTCCCAGTGCGGCTACTGCCAGCCCGGCCAGATCATGGCCGCCGTGGACCTCGTGCGCAGGGTCGCCGCCGAGGGCCGCGCCATCACCGACGACGACCTCGACGGCATCCGCAACATCTGCCGCTGCGGCACCTACCCCCGCATCCGGCAGGCGATCAGAGCCGGCGCCGAGCGCATGTGAGCGCCCGTCAGACCTCGCGTACGCCGCCCCGCCAGACCCCGGCGACCAGCGGAACCCCCGGCCGGTAGGCCAGGTGGACGTGGCTGGGCGCGTCCAGCAGCACCAGGTCCGCGCGGGCGCCGGGGGACAGGCGGCCCACGTCGTCGCGGCGCAGCGCCCGCGCGCCGCCCAGCGTCGCGGCGGCCACGGCCTCGTCCGGCGTCATGCCCATCTCGCGCACGGCCAGCGCCACGCAGAACGGCATCGAGCTGGTGAAGCTCGACCCCGGGTTGCAGTCCGTGGACAGCGCCACCGTCACGCCCGCGTCCAGCAGGCGGCGCGCGTCCGGGTACGGCGAGCGGGTGGAGAACTCCGCGCCGGGCAGCAGCGTCGCCACCGTCGAGCCGCTCGCCAGCGCGTCCACGTCCTCGTCGCCGAGGTGCGTGCAGTGGTCGGCGGACGCCGCGCCCAGCTCCACCGCCAGCCGCACGCCCGGCCCCGGGCCGAGCTGGTTGGCGTGCACCCGGGGCGTCAGTCCCGCCCGCTGCCCGGCCGTGAGCACCTTGCGGGACTGGTCGCCGTCGAACGCGCCCCGCTCGCAGAAGACGTCCACCCAGCGGGCGTGCGGGGCGCAGGCGTCCAGCATCGGTCCCGCCACCAGGTCCACGTACGCGTCCGGGTCGCCGGCGTACTCGGGCGGCACCACGTGGGCGCCCAGGTACGTCACCTCGTCGGTGTGAGCTGCCGCGATGCGCAGCGCGCGGGCCTCGTCCTCGACCGTCAGGCCGTAGCCCGACTTGCACTCGATCGTCGTGGTGCCCTGGCGCAGCGCCTCGGCGACGTACCTGGCGACGTTCGCGTCCAGCTCCGCGTCGCTCGCCGCGCGGGTCGCCGCCACCGTCGTGCGGATGCCGCCCGCCGTGTACGGCTGGCCCGACATGCGGGCGTCGAACTCGGCCGTGCGGTCACCGGCGAACACCAGGTGCGCGTGCGAGTCCACGAACCCCGGGATCGCGGCCCGGCCGCCCGCGTCCACCCGCTCGTCGGCGTCGGGCACCCGCGCCTGCGGCCCGGCCCAGACGACCCGGCCCGCGTCGAACACGACGGCGGCGCCGGTGATCGTGCCCAGCTCGGGATCGTTGGTGAGCAGGCTGCCGATCCCGGTGATGGCGACGGACACGGCACGGCTCCTTTCTGCGTTACAGCCGGGTGGTGAGGTGGGTGATCGTGCGGGACAGCGCGCCGGGCACGTCCGACACCAGCAGGTGCGTGCCGTCGCGGACGACCGGGCGGCCGTTCACCACGACGTGCCGGACGTCGGCGGCGGACGCGGCGAACACCGCGGTCTCCGCGCCGAGCGACGGCGGCGGCCCCGCTGTGCGGACGGAGTCGAGCGCGACCGTGACGAAGTCGGCCGGCGCGCCCGCCTCGATCCTGCCCGCCTCCGGCCAGCCCAGCGAGGCGTGCCCGTCCTCGATGGCGGCGCGCAGCAGCGCGGCGGCGTTCCAGTGGCCGCGCCGCAGCGTGCGCAGCCGCTCGTCCAGCTCCACCGCCCGCGCCTCCTCGAACAGGTCGATCACGGCGTGGCTGTCGCTGCCCAGGCTGATCGGGGACCCGGCGGCGGCCAGGGCGGCGGCCGGGCCGATGCCGTCGGCGAGGTCCCGTTCGGTCGTGGGGCACATGCAGACGGTGGTGGCCGAGCCGCCGAGCAGCGCGATGTCGTCGCCGGTCAGGTGGGTGGCGTGCACGGCGGACGTCCGCGGGCCGAGCGCGCCCCGCTCGGCCAGCAGCGCGGCGGGCGTGCGGCCGTGCGCGGCCAGGCACGCCGCGTTCTCGGCGGGCTGCTCCGACAGGTGCACGTGCAGCGGCGCCGCCCGCCCTGCGGCCCACTCCGCGACGGTCGCGATCTGGTCCGCCGGGACCGCGCGCACCGAGTGCACCGCCGCCCCGATCCGGGCGTGCGGCCGCTCCTTCAGCTCGCCCGCGCGGGCCGCCCAGGCGGCGGCGTCGCCGTCGCTGAAGCGGAGCTGGTGCCGCTCGGGCGGCGCGCCGAACCCGGCGGACAGGTAGCAGGTGTCGAGCAGCGTGATCCTGATCCCGGCCCGCGCCGCCGCCTCGATGAGCGCCTCGCCCATGGCGTTCTGGCCGGCGTACGGGGTGCCGCCCGGCGCGTGGTGGAGGTAGTGGAACTCGCCCACGCAGGTGATCCCGGCCAGCGCCATCTCGGCGTAGACGGCGGTGGCCAGGTCCAGGTACGTGTCGGGGTCGAGTCTGCCTGCCACGTCGTACATGGTGTCGCGCCAGGTCCAGAACGTGCCCGAGCCGCGCTGCGCGATGCCGCGCAGGGCTCGGTGGAAGGCGTGCGAGTGCGCGTTCGCCAGACCGGGCAGTGTCAGGCCGCGCAGCACCGAGGCGCCGGGCGGGGGCGTGGCGACGCCCGTACGGACGCCGGAGATGCGGCCGCCGGCCACCTCGATCACCACCCCCGCCACGACCGCGCCGCCGATCCAGGCGTGCTCGGCGTGGTACGTCACCGGCATGCCAGCCCCTCCAGCACGTCGGCCAGCGCCTCCACCCCTGCCACGCAGTCGTCCTCACGGGCGTGCTCGGCAGGGGAGTGGGACACCCCGGTGGGATTGCGGACGAACAGCATCGCCGTCGGCACCTTCGCGGCCAGGATGCCCGCGTCGTGCCCGGCGCCCGTCGGCAGCACCGGCACCTCGTACGGGCGGCGCGCCGCCAGCAGCCGCACCAGCTCGTCGCGCGGCGCGGGCGCGAAGTCCACGACCGGCGTGAACGACTCGCGTTCCAGGCCGACCTCCACCCCCTCGCGGGCGGCGTGCTCACGGGCCGCGTCCTCGATCGTGCCGAGCAGCAGCGCCAGCGTCTCCTCGTCGGCCGCCCGCGCGTCCAGCCAGGCCCGTACCAGGCTCGGCACCGCGTTGACGCCGTTCGGCTCGACGAGCAGTTTGCCGAACGTGGCCCGCGCGCCCGCCGCGGCGGCCCGCTCCCGCGCGGCCAGCACGGTCGCCGCGTAGGCGGGCATGGGGTCGTGCCGGTCCTGCATGCGGGTGGTGCCCGCGTGGTTGGCCTCGCCGCGGAAGTCGAAGCGCCAGCGCCCGTGCGGCCAGATCGCCGACGCCACGCCCACCGGGGAGCCGGTGCCAGCGAGGTGGCGGCCCTGCTCGACGTGCAGCTCCACGAACACGCCGATCCTGGCCAGCCGCTCGTCGTCGGGGCCGATCGCCTCAGGGTCGTGGCCGGCCCGCTCCATCGCCTGCGTCAGCGTGACGCCGTCCGCGTCGCGCAGCGCGGCGGCCCGTTCCGGCGTGAGCTGCCCCGCCGTGAGCCGCGAACCCGCACAGGCCAGCCCGAAGCGCGCGCCCTCCTCGTCGCCGAAGTTCACCACCGCGACCGGGCGCGACGGCCGCACGCCGCGCGCCGCCAGCTCGTCCAGCGCCGCGAACGCCGACACCACGCCGAGCGGCCCGTCGAACGCGCCGCCGTCCGGCACCGAGTCCAGGTGCGACCCGGTCACCACGGCGTCACCCGCCGCCGGGTCGCCCAGCCAGGCCCACTGGTTGCCGTTGCGGTCGGTCTCGACGTCCAGCCCGCGCGCCGCCGCCTGCTCGCGGAACCAGTCGCGGCACTCGGCGTCCGCCGAGGTCCACGCGAAGCGCCGGTAACCGCCGGAGCCCGCGTGCCGCCCGACGGGCAGCAGCTCCGCCCACATCTCCTGGAACGACGACGGCATCAGCAGCCCTCCCGCGAGTGGAACGACGACGGCATCAGGACTCCTTCATGGGCACGCGCACGCCGGTGCGGCCGGCGACCTCCTCGGCCTCCTCGTACCCGGCGTCCACGTGCCGGATCACCCCCATGCCCGGGTCGTTGGTGAGCACCCGCCTGATCTTCTCCCCGGCCAGCGCCGTGCCGTCGGCCACCGTCACCTGCCCGGCGTGGATCGACCGGCCGATGCCCACGCCGCCGCCGTGGTGGATCGACACCCAGGAGGCGCCGGAGGCCACGTTCACCATGGCGTTGAGCAGCGGCCAGTCCGCGATCGCGTCCGACCCGTCGCGCATGCCCTCGGTCTCGCGGTACGGCGAGGCCACCGACCCGCAGTCGAGGTGGTCGCGGCCGATCACGATCGGCGCCCGCAGCTCGCCCGAGGCCACCATGTCGTTGAACCGCTCGCCCGCCCGGTCACGCTCGCCGTACCCGAGCCAGCAGATGCGCGCCGGCAGCCCCTGGAAGTGCACCTTCTCCCCGGCCATCCGGATCCACCTGGCCAGCGGCTCGTTGTCGGGGAACAGGTCGAGTATCGCCCGGTCGGTCGCCGCGATGTCGGCCGGGTCGCCCGACAGCGCCGCCCACCGGAACGGCCCCTTGCCCTCGCAGAACAGCGGCCTGATGTAGGCCGGCACGAAGCCGGGGAAGTCGAAGGCCCTGGTGTAGCCGGCCAGCTTCGCCTCGCCCCTGATCGAGTTGCCGTAGTCGAACACCTCCGCCCCGGCGTCCTGGAAGCCGACCATCGCCTCGACGTGCCGCGCCATCGACGCCCGCGCCCGCTCGGTGAAGCCGGCCGGGTCCTTGTCCCGCTCGGCCGCCATGTCCTCGAAGGCCACCCCGACCGGCAGGTACGCCAGCGGGTCGTGCGCGCTGGTCTGGTCGGTCACCACGTCGATCGGCGCGCCCTCGGCCAGCATGCGCGGCAGCACGTCGGCGGCGTTGCCGAGCAGCCCGATCGACAGCGGCCTGCGGGCGTCCCTGGCCTCGGTGGCCAGCCGCAGCGCGTGCGCCAGGTCGTCGGCCTCGACGTCGAGGTAGCCGTGGTCGAGCCGGCGCCGGATGCGCGACGGGTCGCACTCCACGCAGATCGCGACGCCGCCGTTCATGGTGACGGCCAGCGGCTGGGCGCCGCCCATGCCGCCGAGCCCGGCGGTCAGCGTGATCGTGCCGGCCAGCGAGCCGCCGAACCGCTTGGCGGCGACCGCGGCGAACGTCTCGTACGTGCCCTGCAGGATGCCCTGGGTACCGATGTAGATCCACGAACCGGCCGTCATCTGCCCGTACATGGTCAGGCCCGCCGCCTCCAGGCGCCGGAACTCCTCCCACGTCGCCCAGTCGCCGACCAGGTTGGAGTTGGCGATCAGCACGCGCGGCGCCCACTCGTGGGTCGTCATCACGCCCACCGGCCGGCCCGACTGCACCAGCATCGTCTCGTCGGCCTTGAGCGTGCGCAGCGTGCGGACGATCGCGTCGAAGGAGCGCCAGTCACGGGCGGCGCGGCCCGTCCCGCCGTAGACGACGAGGTCGTCCGGATGCTCGGCAACCTCGGGGTCGAGGTTGTTCTGCAACATCCGCAGCGCGGCCTCCTGCTGCCAGCCGAGGGCCGTCAGCTCGGTGCCACGGGCGGCCCTGACCGGGCGTGCGCCTTCCATGACCGGGTCCTTTCTGTCAGCGAGCCGCGACCGGCTCGGTGGACGGATAGATCATCTCCGCGGGCGGGTTCGACGTCCGCCTGGCCCACGGGTAGTACAGCGCGGCGGTGGCCAGCAGGCCGACGATCCACGAGATGTCGGCGCCGCCGAGCAGCTCGGTGACCGGCCCCGTGTAGAGCTTCTGCGCGAGGAAGGGGATCTGCACGAGGACGCCGAAGGCATAGGTGACCAGCGCGGTGACGTTCCAGCGGCCGTAGCGGCCCGCCGGGTCGTACAGGGCGGGGATGTCCACCCGCTCCTTGGAGATCAGGTAGTAGTCGGTGAGGTTGATCGCGCTCCACGGCGTGAACACCATGAGCAGCACCAGCACGAAGTTCTTGAAGTTGTCCAGGAAGTCCGCGCTGGCCATGATCGCCACCAGGACCGACACGGCGGTGAAGCCGACGATGTAGAGCGCGCGCACCACCGGCGAGACCCGCGAGCGGCCGTTGAACGCGGTCACGGTCGTCAGCAGGCACATGAAGCCGCCATAGGCGTTGAGCGTGTTCACCGTCAGCTTGCCCACCACGATCACGATGTAGATCAGCAGCGCGACGGCCGCGGGACCGGCCAGCTCGCCCACGAAGCCGACCTGGTCGCCGACGAACACCGCGCCCGAGACGGCGGCGATCAGCGCGCCCAGCGACATCGCCCACTGCGAGCCGATGACGCTGCCGAGGAACGTACCCCAGAACGTGGAGCGCTCACTGGTGCTGCGCGGCAGGTAGCGGGAGTAGTCGGCGACGTACGGGCCGAAGGTCAGCTGCCAGGCCGCGCCGAGCCCCACGGCCAGCAGGAACGTCGGCGCCTCGAAGCCCTTGACGCCGACGAAGGCGCCCACGTCGTACGTGGTGAAGACCTTGATCAGCAGGTAGCCGAGTCCGCACACGCCGATCACGGTCGCGATCCTGCCGACGGTGTGGATGAGCCGGTAGCCGGTCACCGCGACGATCACCGTCAGCAGCCCGAACAGCAGGATCCCGGCGGTCGCCGGCACGTGCAGGATCCGGCCGAGCGCCTGCCCGGCCAGCACGCTGCCGGTGGCGGCGAAGCCGAGGTACATCAGCACGACCAGGAGCAGCGGCAGCACGGCGCCGAGCACGCCGAACTGCGCCCGGCTGGAGATCATCTGGGGCAGTCCGAGCCGCGGCCCCTGCGCGGAGTGCAGCGCCATCACCACGCCGCCGAGCACGTTGCCGATGAGCAGGGCGATGATCGCCCAGAGGGCGTCGGCGCCGAACACGACGGCGAGCGCGCCGTCCACGATCGCGGTGATCTGCATGTTGGCGCCGAACCAGAGGGTGAACTGGCTGCGCGGCGTCCCGTGCCGCTCGGCGTCGGGGATCACGTCGATCGTCCGGCGCTCCACGGCAGGACCCGCGCCCAGTGATTGATGGTCGGTCATGGCGGTCCGCCTCTCGCGCGTCACGCGCCCTGGGGGAAACGGGGGTTCGAGGGGAAATGTACAGTCCTGTATATACAGCTCGCCACCCTTGGGAGGAAGATAAACTTCGGGCCATCGAGTCCGGAGATCGCTCCGCCCGCCGTCCCCCGACCGGAGGATCCGCCGAGCCATGGTGCCCATCACGGTGGTCGAGTCCGAGCTCGCCGCCCAGTTCCAGCAGCTCGGGCCCGCCTCGGCGCCCGCGTACGAGCGGGTCAAGAAGGTCATCAGCGCCGGCGTGCGCTCCGGCCGGTGGGCCCACGGCCAGCAGCTGCCGTCGGAGCACCAGCTCGTCGGCGCGCTCGGCCTGTCCCGCATGACCATCAACAGGGCGCTGCGCGAGCTCACCCATGAGGGGCTCATCGAGCGGCGGGCCGGCGTCGGCACGTTCGTCGCCGCGCCCAAGGCCGCCTCCGCGCTGCTCCAGGTCAGGAACATCGCCGACGACATCCGCCGGCACGGCCACCGCCACCACACCGAGGTCGTCTTCGTCCGCGAGGAGCCGTCCGACGCCGCCGACCCCGAGCTGCGCGCCGCCGCGGGGCCGGTCGTCTACCGCTCGCTCATCGTGCACTTCGAGGACGACACCCCGATCCAGCTCGAAGACCGCCTGGTCAACCCGGCCGCCGCACCCTGCTACCTCGACCGCGACTTCACCCGGCAGACCCCCCACGCCTACCTCAACGAGGTCGCCCCGCTCACCCGCGGCGAGCACATCGTCGAGGCGGTGCTCGGCGACGCCGCCCAGCGCAGGCTGCTGCGCATCGGCCGCCACGAGCCGTGCCTGCTCGTGCGCCGCCGCACCTGGTCGCGCGACGTGCTGGTCAGCGTGGCCCGGCTGCTCCACCCCGGCTCGCGCCACCGGCTCGAAGGCTCCTTCGGCGCCGACTGGACGCTCGACACCCGCTGAGCATGACCAGCCTGGGTACTGCCAGGCCGGGCACGACCAGGCTGGGCACGGTCAGCGGGTCGCCTCGATCAGGGCCCGGTGCGACGGGATCAGGCCGTCGGGCAGGTCGTCGGGGGCGCACCAGCGGGCCTCCAGGACCTCCATCGCGTTCAGCCGCAGGGTGCCGCCGGCGTACTCGGCCGCGTACGCGACCTCCATCCTCAGCCGGAACCCGCTCTTGAGCAGCACCAGCTCGCCCACCCGCACCTCCAGCCCGGTCTCCTCGCGCACCTCGCGCACGACCGTCTGCTCGAACGTCTCGCCGCGCTTCGCGCCGCCCGTGGGCAGCCCCCACGGGCGCTCCTCGGACCAGAACCGGTGCCGCAGCAGCAGCACCCGCCCGTCGCGGTCGCGCACCACCCCGGTCACCCCGACCATGAACTTGTCCTGCGTCAGGTAGAGCAGCCGCCACTTCACCGACCCGCGCAGGCTCCGCCACAGCCGGGCGATCAGCCTCTTCACCACGCGGCCCCGGTCAGGTGGGCAGCGCGGCGGTGGTGGTGAAGAAGGGGGCGAGGTGCGCGGTGTCGTTGAACCTGCGCAGGATCGACCGCGACTCGGTCAGCACCAGGTGCGACACCGCGGCGTTGTCGACCCCCAGGAACGCGAACGGCCGCGACCCGGTGGCCGCCGCCAGCGCCTCCGCGATCACGCCGGCGTGGGTCACCACCACGATCCGCTGGTCGGGATGGGCGGCCGCGAGCTTCTCCAGCACCTTCCTGACCCGCTCGGAGAACGCCGCCGCCGGCTCCGCGCCGGGGATGACGTCCCAGCGCTCCTCCTGCGCCATGCGCCGGGCGACCGGATGGCCCTCCGCCACCATGCGGCGGAACAGCCCGCCCTCCCACTCGCCCAGGTGCACCTCACGCAGCTCGGCCTCTGCCACCGGCGTCACGTCCAGTCGGGCGGCCAGCGGCGCCGCCGTCTCGGAGGTGCGGCGCAACGTGCTGACGTAGATCGCGTCGATCCGCTCGGCGGCCAGTCGCAGCGCCACCCGCTCGGCCTGCTCGCGGCCTTCGGGCGCGAGCGCCGGGTCACCCTGCCCGCCGACCAGCGGGAACGGCCGGTCGGGGCGGGCCGGCTCGGACTCGCCGTGCCGCACCAGCAGCACCTCGGTCGCGCCCGGCGGCGTACGGAACCGGCTCTGCCGGTATTCGACCGGCTCGTCGCGCTCATCCCTCACAGTCACCGGACCCTACTCCCTTCCGCCCGCCCGCGCCGGGCGTGATTGAATCGGCACTCGCGTACGGACGGAGGGGAAGCGCCATGGGAGTGGACCGGCGGCGGAGCGTGGTGTTCGGCGAGGCGGTCGATCAGTACGAGGCCGCGCGGCCCGGCTACCCCGAGCGGCTCGTCACCGAGGTGCTCGCCTACGCGCCCGGCGGCCCGGTGCTGGAGGTCGGCGCCGGCACGGGCAAGGCCACCGCCGGCTTCGCCGCCCGCGTGAGCGACCTGACCTGCGTCGAGCCCGACCCCAGGATGGCGGCGGCGCTCACGGCCAAGTGCCCCGGCGTGCGGGTGGTGAGCGGGATCTTCGAGGACTACGTCCCCGACCGCCGCTTCGCGCTGCTCTACTCCGCGCAGGCCTGGCACTGGGTGGACCCCGACCGGCGCTGGGACCTGGCCCATGCGGCGCTGGCCCCGTCGGGGGCGCTGGCGCTGTTCTGGAACCACTACATCCCCGCCGACGACGGGGTGCGCGCCGCACTCGGCCGGCTGGCCGAGCGGTACGGCCTGGCCAGCCAGAGCCTGCACCAGAACGAGGGCGACCGCGCCGAGGAGTCCGGCCACCTGCTGGACGGCGACCCCCGCTTCACCGACCTCGACCGGCGCCGCTACACCAGGACCGAGCGCTACGACACCGACCGCTTCGTCACCCTCACCGGCACGCTGTCCGCGTACCGGATCCTTCCCCCCGACGTGCGGGAGCGGGTGCTGGGCGAGGTCGGCGAGCTGGTGGGCGACGGCGTCAACCTGACCTTCACCACCGAACTCGCCCTCGCCCGCCGCATCTGAATCAGCCGCCCGCCTCCGGCTCGCACCCCGTCACGGGCGGCGGCGAGCGCTCTGGTACCGTGGCGCTCGCAGAAGTGATCGTCCGTGCTCGTCCCAGGGAGGTGAGACCCATCGCCGCTGTGTCAGGCCGGGTGCTCCCTTCCCGTAACCGTGCGGCCCACCAGGACTAGGTGACCGCGGGAGCGCCCGACGGCATCCCGAAAGGTTCCCATGTCTGTCTCCTCCTCGTCGCTTCCTTCCGCCGAGATCGTCGCCAGGCTGCGTGCCGCCGGCTGCGTGTTCGCCGAGGACGAAGCCGAGCTGCTCGTCTCCACCGCCGCCACCGCCGACGCCCTCGCCGCCATGCTCGAACGCCGGGTCGCCGGCGAGCCCCTGGAGCACGTCCTCGGGTGGGCGTCGTTCTGCGGGCTGCGCGTCCACGTCGAGCCCGGCGTGTTCGTGCCCAGGCCGCGTACGGAGTTCCTCGTCGACCGCGCCGTCGCCCTCGCCCGCGAGGTGCCGGGCCGGCCGGTGGTCCTCGACATGTGCTGCGGCACCGGCGCCATGGGCGCCGCCGTCGCGGCGGGGCTGGCCGGGCGGGTGGAGCTGCACGCGGCCGACCTCGACCCGGCCGCCGTGCGCTGCGCCCGCCGCAACCTGCCCGCCGCGCACGTCTACCAGGGCGACCTGTACGACCCCCTGCCGCCGTCGCTCCAAGGCCGGGTCGACATCCTCATCACCAGCCCGCCCTACGTCCCCTCGGAATCGGTCGCCCTCCTGCCTCCTGAAGCCCGCCTCCACGAGCCGCGCTTCGCCCTGGACGGCGGCGAGGACGGCTTGGACGTCGTCCGCCGCGTGATCGCCGCCGCCCCCTTCTGGCTGACCCCCGGTGGTCGCCTCCTGGTGGAGACCAGCCAGAACCAGGCGGCGGCCACCGCCGAAGCAGTGCGCTCAGCCGGCCTCCTCCCTCGCATCACCACCTCACCGGAGTACGACGCGACAACCGTCATAGGCACCCTCGCCCGTCCCACCCCATGACCAGGGAGAGGTGGTTGGCCGCCCCCTCCTTCGCCGCACCCATCCCAAGTGGGCCGCTCCCTCCGCCCCCGCCCGGGACCCGGTCCCCAGCCCGGGCGGGTCTTCCGCTCAACCACCTCCGACCCGCCCTCAACCCCGAGGGAATTTGCGGCTTTTGGCGGGCGGCATGCCGTTGGGTGGTTCGTGGACTTCGCTTTTGATTCGCGCTTTCATGGCCTCCGTCGATTTCCAGGACGGAGGCTCAAATGGGTCGTGCTCGGAGAATAACCGGAATAGCCATGGCATTCGCCACGGTGCTGGCCACCGCGCCGGTGGCGGAGGCGGCGGAGCGGCGGGCGCCGGTACGCATCACGCGCTTCCTCGGCGAGCAGCGCATCCCGTACAAGACGACGTTCCAGGGCACCACCGTGGGCGGCCTGTCCGGCGTCGACCGCGACCCGCGCACCGGCACCTGGTACCTCATCTCCGACGACCGCGACCGGTACAATCCGGCCCGCTTCTACACCGGCCACCTCGACATCAACCGCAGGACCGGCGACTTCACCGGCGTCCGCCTGACCGGCGTCCGCACGCTGACCCGCCCGGACGGCACCCCCTACCCCGGGTACGGCAGGCCGGGCGCGGCGGACGCGGAGACGATCAGGTTCGACCGGTGGACGAACCGGCTGGTGTGGGGCGACGAGGGCGACCGGCCCGACGCCAGAAATCCCGACATTCCCATTTCACAACCGGCCATTCGCAGAGCAGACCTGAACGGCCGCGAGGTAGGCGAATTCGCTCTCCCGCGTAATTTGCGGCTGACGACTACGGAACGCGGCCCGAGGCGTAATTTCGGATTCGAGGGATTGGCGGTCACCGCCCGTTCCGTCACCGCCGTCACCGAGGGCCCGCGCTACGAGGACGGCCCCCTGCCCACGGCCGAGCGCGGCTCGGTGGCCAGGATCACCGTCTGGGACCGCCAGGGCAGGCCGCGCGGCCAGTACGCCTACCGCCTCGACCGCCTGCCCGAGCCGCCGAACCCGCCCACCGGCGACGCCGACACCGGCGTGTCGGAGATCCTGGCCATCGACGACCACCGCTACCTGGCGCTGGAACGTTCCTGGATCGAGGGCGTGAACTACCGCGTCAAGCTGTACGAGATCGACCTGCGCGGCGCCTCCAACGTGCTCGGCCGAGACTCGCTGGCCCGCGGCGGCTACCGTCCGGCCGGCAAGCGCCTGGTCTACGACCTCGGCACGTTCCGGCCTCCGGTGCAGAACCTGGAGAGCCTGTCGTGGGGCCCGCGCCTGACCGGCGGAGAATGCACGCTGGTGATCGGCTCGGACGACAACTTCGACGAACGCGAGACGACCCGCTTCATGGCCTTCGCCGCCACGGGCTGCCCATAGTCCCCGCAATAGTCCCCGTCAGATGCCGTGGATGCGGCGGCCGGTGACGCGCTGCGGCGTGATCCGGATGTAGAGCGGCCGGTCGCCGCCCGCCCACGGCGTGACCCCGGAGCGGGCGAGATCGGCCGTCTCCTCGGGCGGCATGTGGTGCGCGGGCCCCTGCACCAGGACGCTCCACCCCTCCCTGGTGGCCTCGTCGAAGTGGTCGATCTGGAAGGCGATGACGATGTCCACGCCGTCCAGCCCGGTACGCAGGTCCTTGTCCATCGGCCCGCCCGCCGCCGTACGGAAGATGATGTTCCCGTCGTGCAGCTTGTAGTTGACCGGCAGCACGGTCGGCCCGTGCGAGCCGCTGAACGCGACCCGCCCGATGCCGCCCGGCGCGATCAGCCGCAGCGACTCGGCCTCGTCCAGCGTCTCCAGACTGGGGTGCGCGGCGGCGGGGCCACGGCCGGGCGGCCGGTCGTGCCCGCCGCCGAGCAGCTCGTCCACCGTGGTCCCCAGCGCGTCGGCGAGCCGGTAGAGCGTGCCGCCGTCGGGAGTGTCGGCGTGCTCCTCCAGGTATTTGAGGTAGCCCGCCGACATGCCCGCGTGCTCGGCGACCTGCTCGCGGGTCAGGCCGCGGCGCTCGCGGTGATGGATGATGCGTCGTCCGAGGTCGCCGGTGCCGGACATGATGGCCTCTCCTGGCTTGAAGGTGCGGCACGCGACCCCGTTGACGCGTGCCTCTTGATGGTCGGCGTCGATGAACAGCGGCCGTCCCCGGTAGCAGATCGGCATCGACACCTCGCCGAGCCGGTCGGGCAGCAGCGGGTCGAGCCACAGCCCGTCGCGCCGCGGCTCCACCCCGAGGTAGCAGCGTTGTAGTAGGTCGAGTGTGCCGCCCATGGCGCCCAGGTGGATGCCTTCCGCGGTGGTCCCGCCCTGGACGTCCTTCAGGTCGCTCTGCAGCGCCTCGATGAAGAACTCCCACGAGCGTTCCCGATCGAGCCTGGCCAGCGCCCAGGCGTGCACGACGGCGCTGAGCGTGGAGCCGTGGCTGGTGCGCCGCAGGTAGTACGCGATCGTGCGGGGGATGAGGCCGTCGTCCACCTCGTAGCCCAGGTGTTCGAGCAGCCCGGTCAGCTCGCCGCCGGTCAGCAGGTAGCAGAGCATCAGCGTGTCGGCCTGCTTGGACGCCTTGTAGCGGTTGACGTCGTCGCCGTCGGCCTCCAGCGCCCGGTCCAGCCGGCGCACGCCGCGGTAGCGGTCCCAGTCGAGCTCCTCCAGCCCGGCGTACCCGGTGAACTGGCTGATGACGCCGTCGTGGAAGTCGACCCGCAGGCGGCGGCCCACGTCGTCCCAGCGGTCGAGCTCGCCGGGGCGCGGCGTGACGTCGGGGCAGAGCGCGGCGGCCTCGCGGGCGCGGCGCATCAGCCAGGCGGTCATCACGTTGGTGTAGGCGTTGTTGTCCAGGCCGGGGGAGTCCGCGCCGGGGTAGGCGTCGTGGTACTCGTCGGGGCCCATGACGCCGCGGATCTCGTACCGGCCGTCGATCTCGACGGCGAGCGAGGCGAAGAAACGGGCGATCTCCAGCAGCATCTCGGCGCACCACGCCGGCATCGAGCCGGTGGCGAGGAAGTGCTGCCACACGTCGTACGCGACCGCCAGGCCGACGTGCCGCTGCAGCCGGGAGTCGTCCGGCAGCCAGCGGCCCGACTTGGGGTTGAGGTGCAGGACCTGGGTCTCCTCGCGGCCGTCGCTGCCGCTCTGCCAGGGGAACATGGCGCCGTCGTGCCCGGCCAGCCGGGCCGCGTCCATGGCCTCGGGCAGCCGCCGCCACCGGTACCGCAGCAGCCCCTCGGAGATCTCGGGGAAGCGCAGCGCGAGCCACGGCAGGACGAACAGCTCGTCCCAGAACACGTGCCCCCGGTACGCCTCGCCGTGCAGCCCCCGCGCGGGCACCCCCGCGTCGAGGCCGGCGGTGTGCGGGGAGAGCGTCTGCAGCAGGTGGAAGATGTTCACGTGGACGAGCTGCGACAGCTCGGAGCCGTCCACGTCCATCCTGGCCCTGCGCCACAGCCGCTCCCACGCCGCCATGTGCCGGGCCAGCAGCTCGGGGAAGGGCGGCGCCCTGCGTACGTGCCGCAGCGCCGACGAGCGCGGGTCGTGACTGGCGGGGTCGCGCGACGACGTCAGCGCCACGGTCTTGACGAGCCGGGACGGGCGTCCCTCCGCCAGGTCGAGCACGTGGTCGGAGGTGATGTGGTCACCCGCCAGCACCGGACGTGCTCCCGTGCCGGTCTCCGCGTCGATCCTGGCGGCCAGCGTCACGGCGACGTGGGAGGAGCGGGTGACGGCCGTCAGCCAGGCCAGGTCGTCCTCGGAGCCGGTCTCGTGGCAGGTCAGGTGGTCGCCGCGCAGGTCGCGGTAGCGGGCCACGCCCTCGTTGGCGACCCGCCCCTCCAGGGCGGCCCGCACCCGCAGCGGGCCCGACCAGTTCTCGGCGGTGAACGTGCACTCCTGCGCCGCGAGGTACGGATCCGCCATCGACACCAGGCGGCGCTGGCGTACCCGGGTGACGCGGCCCTCCGCGTCGCGCCAGCGCAGCAGCCGCACCAGCACGCCGTGCCGCAGGTCCAGCTCGTGCCGGTAGAGCAGCAGGTCGGCCGCCTGCGGACGGAACCAGTCCGTGCCGGGCGTGGCGAACCACAGCGGCAGCCAGTCGGGCAGGTGGACGATGTCCTCGTTGGTGACGGTGTGCCCGGCCACGACCGAGTCGAGCCGGTCGTAACACCCCGCCAGGTACGTGCCCGGAGTCCGCGGCTCCCCGTCCGGCGTCGCCCCCCGCGTCGCGAACCGGCCGTTGCCCAGCGTGCACAGCGCCTCGCGCAGCCCCTCACCCTCGGGATCGAACCCCTCGTACGTGAGCGTCCACGCGCTCATCGCCGCCCCACCGGCACCCGTCCCGTGACGTCGGCCTCCGCCAGGTCGGACACCACCGCGTCGGCGCCCGCGGCCAGCATCGCGGCGGCCCGCGTACCGCTCCTGTCCACCGCGACGATCCGCCCGAAACCGCCCCTGCGGGCCGCCTCGACGCCGGGCACCGCGTCCTCCACCACGCCCACCTGCCCGGCGGCCAGATCGAGCCGCCGCGCGGCCTCCAGGAACAGTGCCGGGTCCGGCTTGCCCGGCAGGCCGAGCCTGGCCGCGTCCGTGCCGTCCACCAGCACGTCGAACAGGTGCAGCACGCCCGCCGACGCCACCATCGAGCGGCAGTGCCTGCTGGCCGAGACCACCGCGGTGCGGCAGCCGCGCCTGCGCAGCTCGTGCAGCAGCTCGACCGTCGAGGGGAACGCGGCCACGCCGTGCTGCGCGATCTCCTGGACGAACAACTCGTCCTTGGCCCGGCCCAGCCCGTGGACGGTCGGCGCGCCCGGCTCGTCGTCCGGCCCGCCCTCGGGCAGTGAGACGCCGCGCGAGGCCAGGAACGTGCGCACGCCGTCGAGCCGCGGCCGCCCGTCCACGTAGGTCAGGTAGTCGGCGCGTACGTCGAACGGCGCGGAACGGCCGCGCAGGAAGCCGTCGAACACGTGCTTCCACGCCGCCGCGTGCACCCGGGCCGTGTCGGTGACCACGCCGTCGGTGTCGAAGACGACGGCCCGCAGGGCGGTGAGATCGAAGGTGGTCATGCCCGGACGCTACCCGCGCAGGCCCGGCTCAGCCATGGACCGAAGACCTCGCCCGCCGGGACCTTCGCAAGGCACGCGAAGAGGCACGCGAACCATGGCCGTCCTGGGTACGTCTACCTCAACAGATGGCCCGTCGGCAGGAGGTACCGCATGAGAGCGACGACCGTACGCGTGCTGCCCCTGCTGGCCGCGCTCGCCCTGGGCGCGGCGGGCTGCGGGGGCGCCCCCGGCGGTGGCACCACCGCCACCCTCACCCCCGCCGCCACCGCATCTGAGCCCGGCTCCACCGTCACGCCCGACCCCGGCGAGGTGCCGACGTCGGGCACGCCCGCGCCCGCCCCGCGCACGTCCGGCGCCTCCGCGCCCGCGCGGCTGCTCATCGCCGGCCGCTACCAGCCGCTGTGGCCGTTCTCCGGGCCTGACGAGGTGGCCGCCTGGCAGCGCGCCTACCAGACGAACGGCCACCAGCCGTGGCACCTCGACCCCGCCGCGACCGCGATCGGCTTCTCCCGCGACTACCTCGGCTTCACCGAGATCGACCAGGCCGTCAAGACGGTCGTGGACGGCGAGCACGCCCGCGTGCACGTCGGCCTGCGGACGGAGGAGGGGCCGAAGCCGATGGTGGCGGCGGTGGTGCACCTCATGCGGTACGGCTCGGGCGAGCACGCGCCCTGGGAGGTCGTCGGCACCGACGACACCACGTTCTCACTCACCGAGCCGGCGTACGGCGCCTCCGTCACCTCGCCGCTGACCGTCGGCGGCCGCATCACCGGCGTGGACGAGAGCATCAGGATCCAGGTCCTGCACCCCGGCTCGGACAAGCCGCTCGGTGAGCGCTGCTGCGTGAGCGCGGGCGGGCGGAAGTCGCCGTGGTCCGGCAAGCTCTCCTTCACGCCGCGTGACGGCCGTACGCTGACCGTCGTCGCCTCGACCGGCGGCCACGTCGCCGAGGTCGAACGCTTCGCCGTGACGGGCGTGACCCTGCCCCTGTGATGCGATAGTAAGTGAACGCTGGCGGAGGGCGTCGCCACGCCGGAGGACCTCGCGGGCAGCCTCGGCTTCCTGCAGCTCGACCTGACCGACCCCGGCTTCCGTACGCACGCCGCCGCGCACGCCCACCGCACCCGCGACGAGATCGCCGCCCTGCCCGAGGCCGTCGACCAGACCCTGCGGCCCTGCCTGTCCGGCTGAAGGACCCCCCGGCTGAAAGCACTCGCGACGCACCGGCGGATAACGGGACCGCCGGCCATGTCGCGAGGGATGATCGTGGCACGACACTCCGGTCACCAGCGCGAGGTGCTCATGAGTCACGTGGAAGAGACCGCAGAACCGGCGCCGGGCTCGCTGGCCGAGCTGGCCCGCCGCCACGGCCTGCGCCCCGCCATCGCGCGTCCCCGGTTCCGCGTCTACCTGCGCCGGCTGTGGGAGCGGCGGCACTTCGTGCTGACCTACGCCACCTCGCGCAACGTCTCCAGATACTCGGGCTCGGCGCTCGGGCAGCTCTGGCAGGTCATCACCCCGCTGCTCAACGCCGCCATCTACTACGTGATGTTCGGCCTCATCCTGGGCGGCAGCGACCGGGTGCCGAACTATCCCGCGTTCCTGCTGACCGGCATGTTCGTCTTCACCTACACCCAGCGCACGGCCACCGCGGGCGCCAAGTCCATCTCGGGCAACCTGTCCCTCATCCGCGCCCTGCACTTCCCGCGCGCCTCGCTGCCGCTGGCGTACACGATCCAGGAGCTGCAGCAGCTCGCCATCTCCATGGGCGTGCTGCTGCTCATCGTGGTGCTCACCGGCGAGCTGCCCAACTGGTTCTGGCTGATGATCCCGGTCGTGCTGGTGCTGCAGACGATGTTCAACATCGGGGCGGGGCTGATCCTCGCCAGGCTCGGCTCCCAGCTGCGCGACCTCGGGCAGCTGCTGCCGTTCATCATGCGGACCTGGCTGTACGCCTCCGGCGTGTTCTTCGCCATCCACGACAAGGTGGTCAACAGGGCCGGGCTGCCCGAATGGGTGGCGACCGTGATGTACCTGAACCCGGCGGCGTCGTACATCGAGTGGATGCGCGACATCCTCATCGGCAGCCACAGCCCGCCGCCGATGGTCTGGCTGGCGTGCCTGGTGTGGGCGGTCCTCGCGCTCGTCCTCGGATCCTGGTACTTCTGGCGGGCCGAGGACCGCTACGGACGCGGCTAGGGCGGCACGCCGACGGCGGACGCCCGGCCCGCGGGAGCGGGCCGGGCGCCGCATTCGCCCGTGCGGACCGTCACTTGCCGGAGCGGGTCGTCGTCTTGCGCGGCGCCCTGGTCTCCCCGTTGCTCGGCGTCTCGACCAGCGGCGTGTCCACGAGGTGCTCGACCAGGAACCAGACCTGCAGCTCACCGGTCCTGATCACCTCGGAGACCAGCAGGTCGTTGGTGCCGTCGTCGCCCAGCTCGGCGGCCCGTGACGCCGCGTCCCGCGAGGCGAGCAGGATGGTCTCGTGCGCCTCGACCAGGCGCGAGAGCATGGCCGGCACCTCCTCGGCGCCGTTCGGCGGGCGCGGGACCACGGTGATCTCGGCGACGTGCCGCGGGTCGCCGACCGCGATGCCGCCCAGCGTCTGCACCCGCTCCGCGATCTCGTCCACCAGTTCCAGCTGCTCCTTGGCGTGCTTGTCGAGCAGCAGGTGGAGCTGGTAGAAAGTCGGGCCGCGCATCAGCCAGTGATGCTTCTTGTACAGGGCGTAGAGGATCTGCGTGTCGGCCAGGATCTGGTTCAGCCGGCCGCAGGAGTAGTTGCGGGCCTCATCGGACAGGGCCAGCGGCCACGTCCGCACTGTGCCGTATTCCTGGATCTCGGTGCCGTCCACGTGCAGCCACGGCTGGCTGCTCGTTTTCTTGGACGCTTTGCTGCTGCCTTTGGCGGGCACGATCATCTCCCGGTGCGGTGATTTTGAGCCGATCCGTCCTCGAACCTTCCCGTGTGTCGGCAAAAGGAGCTCCAGCCCGTATCAGCGGCTGGCAAAAAGTGGTCACAAGCCGGGGTGGCGGGCGAGCCAGATCGTACGGCGGGTGCGTACGGACAGGTCGTCGCGGCGCGACAGGCTGCGCGGGCCGTCCGGGGTCAGCAGGTCGTCGAGCACCGCCAGGTCGTCTGCCGCCAGCGTGCCCTCCAGGCCGCCGCGCATGCGGCGCAGCGCCACCTCCGCGTAGCGGGTGGCGGCCGGCGGGAGCGGGGGCCGCAGGTCGATGACGAACTCCCGCTCCGCCTCGACCGTGAAGCCGTTCGCCGCCAGCCGCGGCCCCCAGTCGGAGCCGAACGTCGGCAGCGCGGCGGCCCGGCGCTCGTCCAGCACGGCGTGGCCGCGCCCCTCCAGCCCTGGCCGGCCGAAGCCGAGGTCTTCGGGGAGGAAACGGGGGAAGGAGTCCATCTCGACCGCCACCAGCAGCCCGCCGGGGCGCAGCGCGGCGAGCACCTCGCCGAGGACGCGATCGGGGTCGGCCAGGTGGTGCAGCGACGCCGCCGCCCACACCAGATCGACGGTGCCGACCTCGGGCCACGTGCTGTCGAGGTCCGCCTGGAGCGTACGGACGCGCTTGTCCACGCCGCGCTCGCGAGCCTTGGCCTCCAGGTGGCGCAGCATGTCCTCCGCCATGTCCACGGCCGTCACCTCCGCGTCCGCGAACCGCTCCAGCAGCGCGAACGTGCCCGCGCCCGTGCCGCTGCCCAGGTCGAGCAGGCGGAGGGGCGGCCGGTCGGCGGTCAGCCCGTCGATCCAGGCGGTCACCTCGGCCAGGTGCGGTTGCAGCACCTCGGCGTCGAGATCGAGCAACTCGGCCATCGCCGCCGACGCGTGCGGGTCGTGGTGGTGCCCGTGCCCATGCCCATGCCCATGTCCTGAGGCGTGCTCGGCGCCGTGCCGGTGGTCGTGCTCGTGGGAGCCGTGGGCGGCCTGATGTCCGGAATCGTGCGCGGGGTGGTGTGCCATGGCTCGACTCTAAGCGGGCTTGCGTATGGCGACCTACCGTCTTGCGCAGGACGCAAGAAGACGGCGCGAAATATCCCGTTGCCTGCACATCACGGCGCTGGGAGGCTCTTCGCCATGCTCGCCTTCACCGCCTTCGACGGCACCACCCTCGCCTACCACGAGTCCGGCTCAGGCCACCCGCTCATCTGCCTGCCCGGCGGGCCGATGCAGGACTCCGCCTACCTCGGCGGCCTCGGCGGCCTCGACGTCCACCGGCGGCTGGTCAAGCTCGACCCGCGCGGCACGGGCGGCTCCGCCACGCCCGCGGACCCCGAGACGTACCGGTGCGATCGGCAAGTGGACGACGTCGAAGCTCTGCGCGCCCACCTCGGCCTCGACCGCATGGCCCTGCTCGGCCACTCCGCCGGCACGAACCTCGCCCTCCAGTACGCCATCCGCCACCCCGGCCGCGTGGCCGCCCTCGTCCTCGTCACCCCCAGCCCCATGGGCGCCGGCATCGAGGTCACCGGCCAGGACCGCCTCGACGTCGCCCGGCTGCGTGCGGCCGAGCCCTGGTACCCGCGGGCGTACGCCGCGCTCGAAGCCGTCGTCGCGGGCACCGGCGCCGACTGGGACGCCCTCGACCCCTTCTTCCACGGCCGCTGGGACGACGAGACCCGCCGCTACCACGCCGCCCAGGCCCCCGCCCGCAACACCGACGCCGCCGCCGTCTTCGGCTCCGCCTTCGACCCCGACGCCACCGGAAAGGCGCTGGCCGCCCTCGACGTGCCCGCGCTGGTGCTGGCCGGCGAGGTGGACCTCAACACCCCGCCGTCCGCCGCGGAGAAGCTGGCCGCGCTGCTGCCGTCCGCCGAGACGGCCGTCCAGCCCGCCGCCGCCCACTTCCCCTGGCGCGACGACCCGCCCCGCTTCGTGCGGACGATCGAGACGTTCCTGTCGGTCCACCCGTAGGGCGGCGACCGGGGACGGCTCACCGGCAGGCCGGTGGAAGGCGTCGGTCCCGCCTCGGGCCGTGCTCGCGCGCCGGCCCGTCGATAAGGTGGCCGGGACGTCCGCAAAGCAGGGGGCCGCGCATGTTCCATCGGTTCACGGTCGGTGATCTCGAGTGCGCCGTCGTCGGCGACGGTCAGTCAGAGCCGCCGCTGGAGCCGCCGCTGGGCTCCTTCTACCAGCCCGCGACCGGGGTGCCCGAGTCCGAGCTGCGGGACGCGGTGGCCGAGGAGGGCAGCGGCCGCACCACGCTGACGTGCGCGTACAACTGCCTGTGCGTGCGCACCCCCGACGGGATCGCGATCGTGGACACCGGGCTCGGGCCCGGCTTCCTCGGCTACGGGCCCGCCTTCACGCCCTACGTCGGCAAGCTCGGCGCCGGCCTGGGCGAGGCCGGGCTGACACCGTCCGACGTGTCCGCCGTCGTCTTCACCCACCTGCACGAGGACCACGTCAGAGGCGCCGGGACCGACGGCGAGCCGGCCTTCCCCGGCGCGGTGGCGTACGCGCACGCCGCCGAGGTGGCCTACTGGTCCGACCGCGCCCAGCGGATCCCCGACGAGCAGCGCCGGCCCGCGCTGGAGGCGATCAGGCTCTTCGGCGAGCGGCTGCGTCCGGCGAGCTACGACGCCGAGCTGCTACCCGGCGTGCACACCGTGGACGCCGCCGGCCACACCCCCGGCCACACCGCGATCCTGCTGCGCTCGCGCGGCGAGCGGCTGCTCTGCCTCGGCGACACCTTCTACGACCCGCTCCAGCTCGCCCACCCCGACTGGCGCACGCCGTGGGACCACGACCAGGTGCGGTCGGTGGCCGCCCGCCGCAGGCTGCTCGCGTGGGCCGCCGACGAGGGGGTGCCGATGCACGCCTACCACCTGCCGTTCCCCGGGCTGGGCCGCATCGAGCGGCGCGGCGGGGCGTACGCATGGCGGCCCGGCCTGCAAGATCGACCGGGTGACTCCGGCCCGCTAAGGTGAGGCGTCCTCACCCCAGTACACCTGGCTTTCCTTGAGAGTGTGACCCCCCGTGCGCCGCCACCGATCAGCCGTGCCCGCCCTCCTGCTCACCGCCGCCTACGTCATCGCCGTCGCCGTCACCGCCGGCATCGCGCTGACCGGCGGCGACATCGGCCCCCTCGAACGGCTGACCGTCCTGAAGGAGACCGACGACGGCGACGGCGGCGAGCCGACCCTGCGGGACGTCATCGCCGGACTGTCGCGGCCGAGCGTCGGCCTGCTGCTCGCAGTCGGCGCCGTCTGGACCTGGACACTGTGGCAGTCCCTCCGCGGCCCCTCGCGCCCACCGCCCGGAGCCGCCCGTCACCCCGCAGGGCGGGACGAGCGGCGGTTACGGCTGACCCTCTACGTCGTCGCCGGCACCTGGGTCGTCTACGCTGCCGCGCCGATCTGGCCGTGGTGGGCCGTGGTGCTCGATGCGACGGTGCTGGCCGCGGTCGTGGTGGCCCTCCATCCCGTGCTGCGGCAGCGGTGGAGCTTGGCCGGGTTCGCGCTGGCGGCGGGGCTGCTGGGCTACGTGACGACGGTCGCGGGCGAGGTGTTCTACGCGCTCGACCTGCACGACTGGGAGCGCGCGGCCCAGGCGGCCGGGCTGGGCGGCCTGGCCGGGACGCTCTGGTATGTGCTGGTGCTGGCGGCTCAGTGGCGGGACGGCCGCTGGCGGCGCGCGACCGTCCTGTACGGCGTCGCCGCCCAGGTCCTGCCCCTCCTCCTGGTCATGTTCGTCGCGCTCCTGCCGGCTCGGGTCGCCGGCGTGGACCTCGCGGCGTACGCCGTCATGGACGCCATGATCGTGATCTGGCTGGCCCGCTCCGCCCACGACCTCGCCGCTCCGCAGCCGGCCCCATCACACGCCCCATCACAGGCCCCATCACAGGCCACGTCACCGGCCCGGCCACCCGGCTTGGCACCTGAAGGCCCCGCGCCGCTGGTGCGGTTCGCCGGTTTCGCGGCGTGCGTGAGCGTCCTGATCCCGCCGCTGATCAGCCGAGACCCGCTGTGGCTCACCCGGTACCTGCCCCTGCACACCGTACAGAGCATGATCGGCGAGCCGCTGTCGCTGCTGTGGCGGGGGTTCGAGGCCGCCGTCGGGCTCGGAGGGCTGGCCGTCGTGGTGCTGACGGCCGTGCTGTGGCGGGGCAGGAGGCTCGCGCTGGCCGCGCTGGCCGCCACCGGGCTGGCCGGTGTGTCCGTGGTGGCCCTGGTCGTAGCCACTGACCGGCTGGCGATCGGGATGTCGCCGCTGTGGTTCACCGTCGCCTGCGCGGTCGCTGCGCCGCTCCTGGCCTGGACGCACCTGCTGCGCGCCGGAGCCGACCGGCGCACAGCACGCGTGTGATCAGACGCGGTCGGCGGCGATCAGCAGGTATTGGAAGCTGCCGCTCTTGTACGCCTCCAGGAACGCGTCCTCGATCCCCGTGGCCAGATGGGTCCTGGCCCGCAGCTCCCAGTAGGGGATGGTGGCCGCGGTGAGGTCGATGACGCTGACCGGGACGAGCCGGTTGGCCGCCATCTCCTTGAAGTACGTGCTGCGGGAGTGGATGTCGCAGATGTAGTGGGCGTTGATCTGGCTGATGGCCCGGGACGGCAGGCCGTAGGCGTCGTTGTAGCAGCCGGTGATGCAGACGTAGCGGCCGCCCCGGGCCAGCAGCCTGGCGTGCTCGGCGAACAGCAGGGACAGTTCGACGTACATGGTGCTCTCGTTGTTCCACGAGGCGTGGAACGCGCCGGTGGGGAAGCCGGTGTCGAGCATGTTGCGGAAGTGGAAGCGCACCTTGTCGCCGACGCCGCGCTCCTCGGCCTGCCGGTTGGCGAAGGCCACCTGCGACTCCGAGATGGACACGCCGTCGGCCTCGCAGCCGAAGCGCAGGTGGGCGAGCAGGCTGGAGCCGCCACGGCCGCACCCGGCGTCGAACACGCGGTAGTCGGGGCGCGGCGGCCCGAGGTGCGCCATCAGCATCTCGGCCTGCGCGGTCTCCAGCCGGTGCAGCTCCTTGACCACCCGGCTCTCCCGCGTGGAGGCCGGGCCCTCCAGCACCGACCAGTCCACCTCGCCCACCCCGTAGTGGTGGTGGTAGAGGCCGTCCACCTCGCCGAGGCGCAGGTTGACCGGGTTCTCCTCGGTGTTCCAGTAGTCGGCGACCGACTGCTGGTAGAGGCTGTTCAGCACGGGGGCATGGGGCGTCATGGTCATCAACGACTCCTTCTCAGTTACGGGACGGGGTGACGGTCAGGACTGGTAGCGGTTGCTGCTGCCGTGCCATTCGAGGCACCCGGCCATCCACGCCTGCGCGCCGCGCAGGAACCGCTTGAGCTCGGGGGAGTGGACGGCCGACAGCGCCTGCCTGCTCTGCTCGAAGCCGCGGACGAAGTCGTTGTGCAGGTGCACGGCGCGCTCGGTGGCCTCGCGGGCCGAGCAGCCGTCCTCGGCGGCCATGAGCAGGATGACGTTGGAGTCTGGCAGCTCGTCGGCCGCCTCCTTGGCCGCCGAGTGCAGGTCGTTGACCAGCACGCTCGCGGTGCCCGCCTGCATGAGCGCGGTGTGGAAGCGCGGCTCGGCGAACAGCTCGGCGGGCAGCCGGTAGCCGCCCACGACGTCGATGAGCGTCATCGAGGTGTAGAAGCTGTCGTGCTGGCGGGCGGCCAGGTAGCGCCAGACGGGCGGCGGGGTCTCCAGGTAGCGCCAGGCGGCGTAGGCGGCCCAGCTGACGTACATCTGGCTGGTGATGTTGCGGACCCGCAGGATCTGCGAGTCGGTGGCGTGGCGGGCGACGTGGCTGAGCGCCGAGCGCAGCGCCACCAGCACCGGGTCGGCGGCGATGGCCGCCTCGAGCTGCTCGGTGTAGGGGCCGGCGTCGGGCGGCGGGTCCATGGCGGAGGTCACCAGCGCCAGCCGGGGCGGCAGCTCGGTGGGGGTGGCGCCGAGGTCGGTCTCGTCGGCGTAGTAGTCGTCGGCGGCCCACCAGGCGGCGTTCATCTGGGCGGCGATGAGCAGCCGGTCGGGGTCGTCGGTGTCGGGGTGGGCGAGCGTGGCCAGCCGGCCGAACCCGGTGGCGGCGAACTCCTCCATCCGCCCCTCGTGCAGGCCGATGCGCCCGGCCCAGGCCGTCAGCCGCCGGTCCACCTCCGAGGCGAGCGCGTCGTCCACGCGGACGGTCTCGGGGCAGAGCAGCGGCGGGTACGTGCCGTCGCCCCACTCGCGCTCGCGGTAGGGGAGGGGCGTCAGGTCGGACCCGGGCACGGGCCCCACCGGCGAACCGGGGGGCTCGTGCCCGTCCCCCTCCTCGTACGCGCGCCGGTGCGGCAGCAGCGCGGCCCGAAGGCTCAGCGAGGACGAGCCCAGCCCGGCGGGCCCGGCCAGGAGCCGCGCCACTGGAGCGTCATGGGGGGAGATGTCCGGCATGTCATGCCTCTTCCTGGGGTCGGCCGGTCACGAGCGCGGGGCGGCGATGTCGACGTCCTCCAAGATCCCGATCGCGTCCGGCACCAGGACCGCCACCGAGAAATAGGCACTGACCAGGTAAGACATCACGGCCCGCTCGTTGATCCCCATGAAGCGCACGTTCAGCCCCGGCTCGTACTCCTCGGGGATGCCCGTCTGGTAGAGGCCCACCACGCCCTGGTCCTCCTCGCCCGTCCGCAGCGCCAGGATCGACGTCGTCCGCGCGCCGGAGATCGGGATCTTGCCACAGGGGAAGATGGGGATGCCCCGCCAGGCCGGCACCTCGTGACCGCCCACGTCGGTGCTGCCGACCACCAGCCCCCGCTTGTTGCACTCGCGGAAGAACGCCGCGATCGCCTTCGGATGGGCGAGCAGCAGCTTCGTCTTGCGCCGCATGCTGATCAGCTCATCGAGGTCGTCCGGGGTGGGCGGGCCCGACCAGGTGTAGATGCGCTGGTCGTAGTCGGTGTTGTGGAGCAGCCCGAACTCGCGGTTGTTGAGCAGCTCCCACTCCTCGCGCTCGCGCAGCTCGTGGATGGTCAGGCGGAGCTGCTGCTCGATCTGGTTCATCGGCTGGTTGTAGAGGTCGGCCACCCGGGTGTGCACGCGCAGGATGGTCTGGGCGACGCTCAGCTCGTATTCGCGGGGGTGCAGGTCGTAGTCGACGAACGTGCCGCCGATGGCCGGCTCGCCGCTGTGCCCGGCCGTGACCTCCACCGCCGCCTCACCGCGGCGGTTGGCGGGTCGGCTCAGCACCTCCAGGTAGCGGGCCAGGTGGTCGCGCAGTTCGGGGGAGCGGTCGGCGACGCGGCGCAGCTCCCAGCGCGGCGCCACCAGCACCGTGCAGGCCGTCGCCGCGCGGTAGGTGCACGGCCAGCGCGGGTCGTCCTCGGTCAGCGCCTCGTCGCCGAACTGGTCGCCGCCCGCGATGATGCCGAGGAACTGGCGGTCGCCGTAGGGGCCGGTGCCCAGGCGCTCGAGCCGGCCGTGGGCGATCACGCAGGTCTGGTTCACTGGGCGGCCCGCCTCGGCGACGATCTCGCCCGGCTGCACCTCGCGGGCGGTGAACGTGGAGGCGATCTCCGCCAGCACGGCGGGATCGCCGAAGCCGCGCAGGGCCGGGATCTCCGTCAGCGTCTCCGGCACGACACGGACGTCGTCGGCCCCGTTGTTGGTCACCGCCACCCGCCCGCGCCCGATGCGATGGGTCAGCCGGCGGTTCACCCGGTACGTACCGCCGCGCACGTCCACCCAGGGCAACATGCGCAGCAGCCAGCGCGAGCTGATCGCCTGCATCTGCGGGACGGTCTTGGTGGTGGTGGCCAGGTTGCGCGCGGCCCTCGTGTCGAGGCTCAGCCGCGTCTCCGTCGGCTCCGTGGGCATCTTTCCTCCGGGCGGGGTCGGCAGGGCAGTCGCCACTAAAAGTAGTGATATTGATACGGAGCGTAGGAGTCTCTGCGCGGACAGGATTGCTGGCGATCGCGGAAGGTCGATGTCACGGGCCCGCCACCCTTGGACGAGCCCGTGATGGGAACCGCCTGACCTGGTGTGAAACCCCGCCTCGCGGCTAAGGGCCGGGCGAAGGGCTAAAGGGATCGCCAGTCACTCGATCCCAGCGCCGACGCGCCCTGAGGGCCCATCATCGTCATCCCGCCGTCCACGAACACCGTCGCCCCCGTCACGTACGACGCCGCCGGCCCCGCCAGGAACGCCACCACGGCCGCCACCTCGCGGGCGTCGCCCGGCCGCGGGATCGGGTTGCCGGGCCTGCTGCCGGTCTGCGGCGGCATGTCCTCCTGCCCGGTCATCGGCGTCGCGATCTCGCCGGGCGCGACGGTGTTGACCGTGATGCCGTGCTCGGCCAGCTCCAGCGCGAGCACCCGGCTCAGCATGCGCAGCCCGCCCTTGGCCGCGCAGTACGGCCCCGAGCCCATCTTCGGGTACTCCTCGTGCACGCTGGTGATGTTCACCACCCGGCCGCCCCGCCCCGAGGCGACCATGCGGCGGGCCGCCCGCTGCGCGCACAGGAACGGCCCGTCCAGGTCCACCGCCAGCACCGACCGCCAGCGGTCGTAGCCCATCTCCAGCAGCGGCTCGTGGCTGCCGGTGCCCGCGTTGTTCACCAGCACGCCGAGCCCGCCCAGCTCGTCGGCCAGCTCGTCCACCACCGCCGCCGCGCGTACAGGATCGGTCAGGTCGTGCTGACGGACGGCAGGGGCGCGGCCGGTCGCGCGCACGAGGCGGGCCGTCTCCTCCGCGCCGTCCTCGTCCCGGTGGTAGGTGATGCCCACCTCGAAGCCCTGCTCCGCCAGCGCAACCGCGGTGGCCTTGCCGATGCCGGAGTCGGCACCCGTCACGATCGCGACCTTGTCGTAGGTGTCGTTCATGAGCCGTTCCCTGCCCCTGGTGGGGAGGGGAAACCGGAGGCCAGCTCGGCGATGCGGCGGTGCAGCCGCGGGTCATCCCAGAAGCCGGTGTGGGCGCCGATGGCGGGCGGCGGCTGGCCGTACAGGAAGCGGCAGTCGGGCGGGTCGGGCAGCTGCTCGTCCACGTCGTCGCGTACGGGGCCGCCGATGTAGTCGGTGTCGCACCAGAAGTTGCGCCAGCGGGCCACCTGGACGCCGGGCCCGTGGGCCAGCCGGCGGAACAGCTCGTCGTCGAAGTAGGCGGGGAAACCCCAGGCGTACAGGGTGCGCAGCGGCGAGCCGAACGTCACCAGCGTCACCCGGTCGTCGCGCGGCCTGGAGCAGGGCTGGGCGAGCGCGGCGGCCGCGATGACCGAGCCCTGGCTGTGGGCGGCCAGCAGCGGGACGCCGCCGTTGTCGTGCAGCCACCACAGCCGCCGCTGCAGCTCGGGGACGGCGCGCTCGGCGTAGGACGGCGGGGCGAGCGGGTGGCAGTGCCGCGGCCAGAACGTGGCGACGTCCCACAGCACGCCGATGAGGCGGCGGTTGCGCTCGTCCTTCCAGCCCAGCCGCAACAGCCCGACCAGCACGAACGGCAGCAGCATCGCGACGCCGGCGCACAGCGAGGTGAGCCAGTTGGCGTTGGACGGCAGGTCGTCGTGCCACCACACCCGCCACTGCACCCAGGCCAGCACCATGCCGCCGACCGCCATCAGCGCGGTCAGCAGCAGGTCGAGGTCGCGCGGCACCCTGGCCAGCCGCCGGGCTCTGGCCACGCGGGCCGGCCAGCTCCCGACCAGCCGCCGGTGCCACGCGGGGACCGGGCGCTCGTCCACCGTGGACGCCCACCACCGCTTGAGCGGGCCGTCGGGGACGGCGAAACGCTCGCGGTAGTGGCGGGCCACGCCTCGACCGCCCTGCACGCCGCTGCTCCACCAGCGCACCCCCTGGTAGAGCAGGAAGCAGAGCAGCAGGAGCACGGGCACCACGATGAGGTACGGGATGACGTTCCTGATGATCGGGAACACGGCGATCGGCGTCTCCGCCGTCCCCGCTTCAGGGACGTCCAGGCAGCCGCCGCGGCGCGGGTCGTGGCAGGGCCGCAGCGTGCCCAGCCACTCGGCCACCAGCAGCAGCGTGGCCAGCATGAACGTGTTGAGCGCGGCCACCGCGAGCCCCAGCACCACGAACGGCGCACCCCAGCGGAACCTGCCGCCCAGCCGGCCGTCCCCGCTCGTCAGGACGGCGAACGCCCCGACCGCGACGCCCAGCCCAAGCCCTGTCCAGATCCACCGGTAGTCGGTCTCCCACACCGACAGCAGCGCCACCCCGGCGGCGAACCCGACCGGCACGAGCACGGCCCGCGCGGCCACGCCCGGCCAGTCGGCCCTGGTCCACGCGGCGGCGGCCAGGGTGACGGGGACGAGGAAGAGCGCGCCGAGCACGCCTCCGTACACGCCGTTCATGAACACCTGGAGGCCGGGCAGCTCGTGCGGGCCCGCGCCGAACGGGTCGCCCGGCGGCTGCCCGGCGGCCAGCACCGCCGAGAGCGCCATCGCCGCGCCCGCCACCGCCAGCAGCGCCCACGAGCCGGCCTTCCGCCTGCCGATGAGGGCGAGCGCGCACAGGCCGATCACGGCCAGCGGGACGGCCACGCCGATCGCCGCCCACGGCTCAGGGAGCGGCCTGACCGCGTGCGACGTCCACGCGACCAGCGCGGCGACGAGCGCCACGGCACCGGCCACGTGCAGGCGGGTGAGCGTCCTGGTGTGCTCGACGTCGTCCCAGAACGCGGGGTCCGACAGGCCGGGGAACTCGCCCTCGCGCAGCCCCGTCTCCCTGGGCGGCACGCCGGTGTCATAAGCCGGCGGCTTCACCTGGTCGTAGCGGTTCTGGGAGGTGTGCGCCAGCAGGTACAGGACGGCGATCACCAGCAGCGGCACCAGCGCGCCCACCAGGATCCGTACGCCGGGCCGCTCGGGCGGCAGCAGCCAGGCCGGCCAGCGCGCGCACTCCGGCGCGCCCCCGCACTGGTACGCCACGTAGTCGACCGGGATGGCGGCGGCCAGCAGGACCAGGTTGAGCGTCAGCCCGAAGGACGCCAGCCTGGCCGCCCACAGGAACACCGTGAACCGGCGCGGCCTGCCCGGCAGCCACGGCGGGAACATGCGGGCCGCCATGTTCGCCATCGCGAACGGCAGCAGCAACAGCCACAGCACCCGCCAGGCGCTGCCCGAGGTCAGGCCGCCCCACGAGTACGCCTCCACGTGCCGCCCCTCCCGGTCGGCCGTCCGGTAGAAGCCGGCGATGCGGTCGCCGGAGACCTGCATGGGGGCGAGGTCGTCGAGCAGCGACTGGGGCGACGTGCCGCCCACCCCGTGCAACCGGATCTCCACCACTCCGGACAACCCGTCCGGCCGCCGTCCCAGCCCGGCCGCCACCCTGCGCGCGGGCTCCTCGTGTCCCGTGCTCGCGGTCGTCATGGCGCAACCTCCCTCAGCGGGGGACTCCATGATGAATCCCTCGGGCGCCACCGCGCATGAGTAATCCCGGCGCGTCGCCCACAAAAGCCCGGGCCGCCCGGCCCGGGTCACCAGCCCTGGTCGCGCAGGAAGACCGCGCAGCGGGCGGTCCAGTCGGCGGCCGTCGGGTTCTCGCCCGCCGCCAGGCCGAGGCCGTGCCGGCCGTTCGGGTAGACGTGGAGCTCCTGCGTGATTCCGTGCCTGGCCAGTGCGCCCGCCAGCTCAAGGGTGCCGGCCACCGGGACGGACTCGTCGTCGGCCGTGTGCCACAGGAACATCGGCGGCGTGGCGGCGGAGACGCGCCCGGGCAGCGACAGCTCGGCGCGCAGCGACGCGGGCGCATCGGGGCCGAGCAGGTTGTCGGCGGAGCCGCGGTGCCCGTCGAGCACCGTCACCGGATAGCCCAGGACGGCCAGGCCGGGCCGCGGGTCGGCACGGTCGATCGCGTCGTGCGGGCCCTCGGGCAGCGCCGGCCCGGGCTCGGTGGCCAGCAGACCCGCCAGATGGGCGCCCGCCGAGAACCCGAGGACCCCCACCCTGGCCGGGTCCACACCATGAGCGGAGGCGTGGTGGCGGACCCAGCGCACCGCCCTCGCGGCGTCGAGCAGCGGCAGCGGATGGCGGTGCGGCGCGAGGCGGTAGCGCAGCACGTACGCGGCCAGGCCGAGCCCGTTCAGCCACCGCGCCACCGGGGCGCCCTCGTGGTCGGCCAGATGGTGGTAGCCGCCGCCGGGGAACACCACGACCGCCGGCGCGGGGCGCGCCGCGCGTACGGGGAGGGCGGTGATGGTGGCCGCGCCGTCCACCGGCCACAGGGGGTGCTCGCTCACGTGCTCGCCTCTCGTCGTCGCCTCTCGTCCTCGTCCGGGCACGGATGTTAGCGCCCTCCCTGGAAGGCCCGGCGCGTGCGTACGATCATCGTGCGTCACGAACAGGAGGACCGGAAGTCCGTACTGTCCTACGATCCCCTGACACCCACCAGCTTCCTCCAGCGCTCCGCCGCCGTCTTCGGCCCCCGCCTGGCCGTCGTGGACGGCGGCCTGGAGCTGACCTGCGCCGAGCTGTGGCAGCGCGTCCAGCGGCTTGGCCGGCGGCCTGGCCGAGGCCGCGGCCGAGCAGAGCACGGTCACGCCGCGCCTGATCTCGGGCACCGCGTACGAGAGCATGATCGAGACCGCGCGAGAGCTGCTCGTGCCCGTCACCGACGAGCTGTCGCCGCTGCCGATCAACTACACCAGCGGCACCACAGGACGCCCCAAGGGCGTCGTCCACCACCACCGCGGCGCCTACCTCCAGGCCCTCGCCATGGCCCTGCACACCAGGCTGGAGGCGGCGAGCAGCTACCTGTGGACGCTGCCCATGTTCCACTGCCACGGCTGGTGCTTCCCGTGGGCCGTGACGCTGGCCGGAGCGAGGCACGTGTGCCTGCCCAAGGTCGTCGATCCCGGCGAGGCGTGGCGGGCGACGGCTCCGACGTGCCCGCCGACGCCACCACCGTGGGCGAGATCGCGGTACGCGGCGCCTCCGTCGAGGTCGAGAACGTCCTGACCGCCCACCCCGCCGTGCAGGAGGCCGTCGTCGCCCGCCCCGACGAGGTCCACTTCTGCGATCTCCCCAAGACCTCCACCGGCAAGATTCAGAAGACCGTGCTGAGGCGGCGCGCCGCAGGTTAGCCCGCTGCCAGAAGGGAAGGTCGCCCCCACGGATGCGACGATCGGCAGTGGGGGTGTCATGGTCGGTTCCCGTGGCGTCTTCCGGCGCAAGCCGGTGGAGCAGATCGCCACCGAGCACGAGGGGGAGCTGGCCAGGACCCTCGGCCTGTGGCAGCTCACCGCCATCGGCGTGGGCGGCATCATCGGGGCCGGCATCTTCGCGCTGGCCGGCGCCGTCGCCCACGAGACGGCCGGGCCCGCGGTGCTGGTGTCGTTCCTCATCGCGGGGGTGGCCAGCGCCGCCGCCGCGCTCTCGTACGCCGAGTTCGCCGGCCTCATCCCGAAGGCCGGCTCGGCCTACACCTACGGCTACGCGGTGCTCGGCGAGATCGTCGGCTGGTTCATCGGCTGGGACCTGCTGCTGGAGTACACCGCCATCGTCGCGGTCGTCGCCATCGGCATCTCCGGCTACTTCGGCTTCCTGGTCCAGAACCTCGGCCTCACGCTGCCGCCCTGGATGCTGGGCGCGCCGGGGACCGGCGAGGGGCGCGTGGTGGACCTGTTCGCGGCCCTGCTGTGCCTGCTCATCGCCTACCTGCTGAACCTCGGCATCCGCGCCGCCGCCAGGTTCGAGACGTTCGTGGTGGCCATCAAGGTCGCCGTCGTGCTGCTCGTCATCGTCGTCGGGTTCTTCCACATCAACACCGCCAACTATTCGCCGTTCTTCCCGTTCGGCATCGGCGGCGCCATCACCGGCGCGGCGACCGTGTTCTTCGCGGTGTTCGGCTACGACGCCATGAGCACCGCCGCCGAGGAGTCGCGCGACGCCCAGCGCCACATGCCCAAGGCGATCATCTACTCGCTGATCATCGCGATGGTTCTGTACGTGCTGGCCACGCTCGTGCTCACCGGCATGCAGAACTACCGCGAGATCGACCCGGAGAGCGGCTTCTCCTCGGCGTTCGCCTCCGTCGGGCTGTCCGGTCTTGCCTCTCTCATCGCGGCCGGCGCGATCATCGGCATCCTGACCGTCATGTTCACGTTCATGCTGGGCGTGACGCGGGTGTGGTTCGCGATGAGCCGCGACGGGCTGCTGCCGGCCTGGTTCGCCAAGCTGCACCCCGTACGGCGGGTGCCCACCCGTGTCACCTGGATCGTCGGGGCGGCCTCGGCGGTGATCGCCGGGTTCCTGCCGATCAGGGAGGCGGCCGAGCTGACCAACATCGGGATCCTGCTGGCGTTCGTGGTGGTGTGCGCGGCCGTGATCGTGCTGCGCTACCGGCAGCCCGACCTGCCGCGTACGTTCCGCACGCCGTGGATGCCGGTGGTGCCCGCGATCGGGGTGGTCTTCTCGATCTGGCTCATCACGTTCCTGGACCCGCACACCTGGCTGCGCTTCGCCGTCTGGTTCGTCATCGGCCTGATCATCTACTTCACCTACAGCCGCCGCCACTCGGCCCTGGAACGCAGATCGTAACGGTCACGAAGGGCTTTGGCGCCAGTGGTCGTCGGCGAGTGCCCAGGCGACGGTCCAGTCGCGGTAGCGGACGCGGTCGAGGCCGTGGCGGAACGCGGCGAAGAGCGTCAGCACGAGGCAGGCGGCCACGCCGAGGATCATGAGGGCCGTGGCCGCCGCCGTGATGCGCAGCTCGGCCTCGCTGGGCGGCGGCGGGGCCGGGCGGCCTGACCTGTCGACCCAGATGGTGAGCTGCGCGCCGGCCTTGGCGGGGGAGAGCACGGACACCTTGCCGGTGTGCCGGCGGCCGGACGCCGTCGTCCAGCCCGCCGAGACCAGCCCGCCGCCGCCCACCTCGCCGAACGACAGCGTCGTCACCGGCGTGTCGGCCAGCAGCGTCGCCCGGACCTGCTGGCGGCCGGTGCCGGTGGCCAGCGCGCCCGCGTACGCCTGGCGGGCGGCGGCCGTCGCCGGCCACAGGGAGAGCAGGATCAGCAGCACCGCCACCACCAGCCCCGCGCTCTCCCACCGGTCGGTACGCCGGCGCAGCGGGTTGCCGTCAGGGCGGTAGCGCCGTACGAGCCGCGTCACGCCGTCGATCACCAGCTTCATCGAGCACCCCCCAGCACGGACTTTAGGGCCTTGACCGCCGCCCGTCCGGGAGTCCGCGATCCCGCCCCGCCGCCCTGCCCGTCAACGCGATGACGAACCCCCACATCCCTCTCGAAAAGGAAGCCGACCTGGGGTTCAGTCCTGCTTGCGGGCGGCCGGACGAGCGCGTACGTGCATGCGCTCGCCCTGCTTGCCGAACAGCGCCAGCACCTCGCACGGCTCGTCGCCCGGGTTGATGAACGCGTGCGGCGTCCGCGTGTCGAACTCGGCCACCTCCCCGGCCACCAGCGTCGTGTCGTGCGGCCCGAGCAGCAGGCGCAGCCGGCCCGACAGCACGTACAGCCATTCGTAGCCCTCGTGCACCTGCTGCTCGGGCAGGTAGCCCGGGTAGTGCGGCGGATAGATCTGCTTGAACGCCTGCAGCCCGCCGGGCCGCCGGGTGAGCGGGATGTAGGTCATGCCGTGCCGCTTGACCGGCCGCATGTGCACGCGCGGGTCGCCCGTCACGGGCGCGTCGATCAGCTCGTCGAGCTGCACCTGGTAGGCCCTGGCCAGGAGCAGCAGGAGCTCGAGCGTCGGCTTGCGGCCGCCGGACTCCAGCCGGGACAGGGTGCTGACCGAGATGCCGGTGCTCTTGCCGAGCTGCGTGAGGGTGATGCCGCGCTCCAGGCGCAGGGCCCGCAGCCGGGGACCCACCGCCTGGAGCACCTCGTCGAGTTCCATGGACCCAACCTTGCCATTCCGGCAACGAAGTTTGTCAACTCGTCGGCGGCTCGCGCACAGTTGCCTGGCATACGGAAGGGAGACCGCGACATGAAGACGTACGACGTGGTAGTGATCGGCGGCGGCGCCGCCGGGCTGAGCGGGGCGCTCACGCTGGGCCGGGCCCGCCGCAGCGTGCTGGTGGTCGACTCGGGCCGGCCGCGCAACGCCCCCGCCGAGGGGGTGCACGTCTACCTCGGCCGCGAGGGCACGCCGCCGTCGGAGCTGCTGGCCGCCGGGCGCGAGGAGGTGGCCGCGTACGGCGTGCGCGTCGAGAACGCCGCCGTGACGGGAGCGGAGCGGCTCGGGGACGGGCGCTTCCGCCTCACGCTGGACGACGGCACCGCCGTCGAGGCGGCCAGGCTGCTGGTCGCGACCGGCCTGATCGACGAGCTGCCCCCGCTGCCAGGACTGGCCGAGCTGTGGGGCAAGGACGTGCTGCACTGCCCGTACTGCCACGGCTGGGAGGTACGCGACCAGGCCATCGGCGTGCTCGGCACCGGCCCGCTCGCCGTGCACCAGGCGCTGCTGTGGCGGCAGTGGAGCGACGACGTGACCCTGTTCTCGCACACCATGCCGGAGCCGTCCGGCGAGCAGCGCGAGCAGCTCGACGCCCGGGGCGTCGCGGTGATCGAGGGCGAGGTGACGGAGCTGGTCCTCAAGGACGGGCGGCTCCACGGCGTGCGGACGGCCGACGGCCGTGAGCACGCCCGCCAGGCGCTGGCCCTGGGCACGCGGCTGACCGCCCGCGTCGGACCGCTGGCGCGGCTCAGGCTGGAGACCGCCGAGATGGAGATGGGCGGCCACGTGGTGGGCACCCACGTCCCCGCCGACCCCACGGGCCGCACGTCCGTGCCAGGGGTGTGGGCGGCGGGGAACGTCACCAGCCTGTTCGAGCAGGTCATCGGCTCGGCGGCGGCGGGCGTCAAGGCCGGCGCCGCCATCAACGCCGACCTGATCGAGGAGGAGACCAGAGCCGCCGTCACCGCCCGCCGGGCCGCCCAGGCCGAGGTGACTCCCGAGGAGCTGTGGGACGGCCGCTACTCCGAGCGCGAGCGGCTCTGGACCGGCGAGCCGAACGTGGTGCTCGTCCGCGAGCTGAGCGACCTGCCGCCGGGCCGGGCGCTCGACCTGGGCAGCGGCGAGGGCGGCGACGCGGTGTGGCTGGCGAAGCGGGGCTGGCGGGTCACCGCGGCCGACGTGTCGGGGGTGGCGCTGCGCCGGGCGGCCGAACTCGCCGAGCGCATGGGCGTGGCCGACCGGATCGACTGGCAGTGGCACGACCTCGGCCGGTCCTTCCCCGAGGGCACGTACGACCTGGTCACCGCCTGCTACCTGCACTCACCGCACGACCTGCCCCGTGAGGAGATCCTGCGGGCCGCCGCCGCGGCCGTCGCGCCGGGCGGGGTGCTGCTGGTGGCCGGGCACGCCGCCGGGCCGTCCTGGGAGCCGAACCCCCACCCCCACGTGCACCTCCCGACGCCCCGCGAGGTGTACGAGTCGCTGGACCTGACGGAGGGGGAGTGGGAGGTGCTGAAGGACGCCGAGTTCGAACGCCCCCAGACCGCCCCCGACGGCACCCCCACCACCCGCAAGGACAACGTCCTGGTGCTCCGCCGTCTGTGATCTACAGTGTAAAGGCGCCGGGTTCGGCGCGGTACGCCGTCCCCTTGCCGGCCAGCGTCACCGAGGCAGCGGCGGCCGGGACGAACGCCGACTCGCCGGGACGCAGCGTCAGATCCTCGCCGAGGCGGGCCTCGCCCTCCACGCACAGCACGATCTGCGGCACCCCGCCGGGCAGCTGATGGGTGTGCTCACCGGTCAGCTCGTGGCGGGTGAGGGCGAACTCGGGGGCGGGCGGCCGGTAGGCGTACGCCCCTCGGGGGTCCTCGGCCGGCTCGACCCGGTGCGGGGCGGTCGGGGTGAAGTCCACGACGCGCATCAGCTCGGGCACGTCCACGTGCTTGGAGGTGAGCCCGCAGCGCAGCACGTTGTCGGAGTTGGCCATGATCTCGACGCCGATGCCGCCGAGGTAGGCGTGGGGGACGCCGGCGCCGAGGTAGAGGGCCTCGCCGGGGGCCAGGTCGACGTGGTTGAGCAGGAGGGCGGCGACGATGCCGGGGTCGCCGGGGTAGGCGCGGGCGATGCCGGCGTAGACGGCCAGCTCGTCGTCCTCCACGGCTTCCAGCAGGGCGCGTTCGACGCCGGCGCGCAGCGGGCGGGCGGCGTCGTCCAGCATCTCGGCGAACACCCGGCGCAGCGCGGCCTCGGGCTCGCCGTCGGTGAGGGCGTCGATCCAGGGGCGCAGGCCGGGCAGGCCGAGCCGGTCGAGGAGGGCGGCGGTCGCGGCGGGGGCGCGGAAGCCGCACAGGCCGTGGAAGGGGGTGAGGGCGCACACCATCTCGGGCTTGTGGGAGGCGTCCTTGTACGTGCGGGTGCGGTCGTCGAGCGGGATGCCGCGGGCGTTCTCGGCGGCGTAGCCGGCCCTGGCCTGCTCGGTGGTGGGGTGGACCTGGAGGGAGAGCGGGCGTTCGACGGCGAGGACCTTGAGCAGGTAGGGCAGCTCGGGGCCGAAGCGATCGGCGGCGGGGGCGCCGAGGGTGGCGGCGGGGTCGTGGGCGATGAGCTCGTTCAGCGGGACGCCGCCGGCGGTCGAGGGCGCGCCGGGGTGGGCGCCCATCCAGAGTTCGGCCTGCGGTTCGCCGGTCGGCTCCGTGCCGAACAGGCGCGGCAGGGCGGTGACCGAGCCCCAGTCGTAAGGGCGGATGGTGGTGGCCAGGCGTATGGGGGCGGTGCCCGATGGCGGGGCGGGGTGTTGCACGGCGTTGGCTCCAATCGTCGTTCATGGAGCGTAGAACGCGTGCGGGGGGAGTGCGTACCCGGGCTGGGCCGCGCGGGGCGGCCCATCTGGTCAGCGGGCGCGCGGGCCCAGCAGGACGGGCATGGCGCGGGTGCTGTTGCCGAGCAGGGTGTCCAGCGGCGGCAGGTCCTCGGCGGGCGTGGCGAGCCGCATGCCCGGGAAGGCGGTGAACAGCGCCCGCAGCGCGATCTCGCCTTCCAGCCTGGCCAGTGGCGCGCCCAGGCAGAAGTGCGGGCCGTGGCCGAAGGCGAGGTGCTGGGTCTGCGTGCGGGTGATGTCGAAGCGGTCGGCGTCGGGTCCGTACTGGTCGGGGTCGCGTCCGGTGGAGGCGAAGCAGGCCAGGACGGGCTCTCCCGCGGGTACGCGGACACCGTCGAGTTCGACGTCGCGTACGGCGTAGCGCATCGGGAAGTACGCGATGGGCGAGTCCCAGCGCAGGGTCTCCTCGACGGCGGCGCTGTACGGGCACTGCCCGGACAGCAGCATCCCGAGCTGGCCCGGCTGGCCGAGCAGGGCGCCGATGGCGTTGGTGATGAGGTTGACGGTGGTGACGTGCCCGGCGATGAACAGCAGCTCGATGGTGGCGAACAGCTCGTCCTCCGACAGCCGCCCGCCGTCCTTCTCGTGCAGCCGGAACAGGTCGGTGATGAGGTCTTCTCCTGGTGCGCCGCGGCGCTCGTCGATGATCTGGTCGAGCAGTTCGTGCAGCTCTTTGCGCAGGCCGGGCGAGTCTTCGAGGTCGCCGACCTGGGCGACGGCGTCGGTGAGGCGGTGCAGCTCGTCCTGGTGCTCGGGCGGGATGCCGATGAGCTCGGAGATGACCTCGCGCGGCAGCGGGTAGGCGAATTCGAGCCGCAGGTCCACCGGCTGGTCGGGCGGCTGCTCGGCGAGGTGGTCGATGAGCCGGGCGGTGAGTTCCTCGATGCGCGGGCGCAGGCCGTTGAGCCGGCGTTGTGAGAACGCGGCGGTGAGCGGCATGCGCAGCCGCCGGTGGCGTTCGCCTTCGGCGTTGAGCATGGAGGTGTCGGTGACGATGCGGTCGATGGCGGTGCCCGGTGGCAGGGCGTCGCGGCCTGACCAGTGGCGCAGCTCCCTGGACAGGTCCGGGTGGGTGAGGACGGTCATCAGTGTGGCGTACCGGGTGGCGGCCCAGGCCGGTACGCCTTCCGCGGTCACCGGCACGAGTGGTCCCGCGGCGCGCAGGCGTTCGTTGTCGGCGTGGATGTCGCGGGTGGCCGGGTCGAGGATGAAGCGGTCGTCGGTCATGGTCATCCCGTTCGTCGTGGGCTGACCGCCAGGGCGGTCACGTCCATGCCGGGGTCCTGGTCGAGGTAGAGGTCGCGGACGAGTTCGCCGGCGGCGGGCGCGTTGCACAGGCCGTGGCCGGAGAAGCCGGTCGCGTACAGGAAGGCCGGTGGGCCCGGCTGGTGGCCGATGAAGGCCGTCTTGTCGGGGCTGGCGTCGCGCAGCCCGGTGACGGCGGTGTGCAGGGCCAGGCCGGCCAGGCTCGGGTATGTCTCGGCGAGCCGGGCGGCGACGTCGCGGCGCCAGGACTCGCGGTCGGGTCCCGGGTAGCCCATGCCGATGAGCATGCGGTCGTCGCGCCGCCGGATCAGCAGGCCGCTGGCGGGGTGCAGGGTGACCGGGATGTCGGGTGTGCCGGGCGGGAGCGGGTCGGTGGTGAGCAGCTCCTGCTCGATGGGTTCGGTGAGCGGCAGGTCCACGCCGGCGCAGCGGACGAGCGAGGCCGACCAGGCGCCGGCGGCGCAGACGACGGCGTCGGCGGACAGTTCGCCGTCGGCGGTCTGGACGCGGCCCGCTTCTGCGTCGATGGCGGTCACCGGGCAGCCGGTGCGCAGGGTGGCTCCGGCTTTCTCGGCGGCCATGGCGTAGGCGGTGACGATGGCGGTGGTGTCGGAGATGTAGGCGTCGGGCGAGTAGGCGGCGGCCAGCAGCGGCAGGTCGCCGATGAGCGGGTTGCGGCGCCTGGCCTCCTTGGCGCCGATGAGCCCGACGTCGACGCCGGCGGCGTGCTGGGCGGGCAGGTCGGCTTCGAAGGCGGTGACCTGCTCGGGCTCGGTGAACAGCACGAGGTAGCCGACCTGGCGCAGCGGCAGGTCGATGCCGGGCCTTTCGGGGAAGGCGTGGTAGGCGGCGAGGCTGCGGACGGCGAGCGCGGAGCTGACCGGGTTGCCGGCGAAGTAGGAGCGTACGACGTCGGCGGTGGCGCGGGAGGCGCCGGAGCCGAGCGTGCCGCGTTCGAGCAGGGTGACGTCGGTTCCGGCTTCGGCGAGGTGGTAGGCGATCGACAGCCCGATGACGCCGCCGCCGATCACCACCACGCGGGATCCGGCGCTCATGCCTGGACCTGCAGTCTGCGCAGGTGGGCGCCGGCCTCCCAGGGGAACAGGTGCAGGTTCCAGCCGCCGAGGCAGTTGCAGTAGAGGGCCATGTGGGCCATGATCGCGATGTAGTCCTCGTGGCTGTCGAGGCGTTCGAGGCCGTCCAGGAGGCGCTGGGTGAAGTCCCAGAGGCGGTCGAGGCCGCAGTAGCCGAGGAACTCGGCGGGTGTGTGGGCGAGTTGGCGGGTCATCTGGCGCAGCCAGGGCATGGGCATGCCGTCGAGTGCGGCGCGGACGAGGCCGCCGTAGCAGCTGTAGCCGAGCGGGCGGGTCTCGCCGTTGACGAACAGCAGGGTGGTCAGGACGGTCTCGTAGCTGCCCGCGCCGGACGGGATGCGGCCTTCGTGCAGGTCGAGGAGCTCTCTGGGCGGGTCGAGCCAGATGCGCTCGGTCTCGGCGTGCACCTCTTTGGCGAGCTGGTTGAGCTCGGGGTCGCCGACGGGCAGGCGGGGCAGCACGTGGCCGCCGGTCTGGCCGGCCTGGCGGACCTCGGCGATGACCGGTTCCTTGGTGGTGTAGACGGAGTTCCACACTTCGCGGCCGGCGTGGATGAGGGCGTCGAGGTCCTCTTCGACGACCTGGCCGATCGGGGTGGCGGTCATGGGTTCGGTGAGTTCGCCGTACTTGATGCCGAGGTGTTGCAGGCGGGAGCAGAACAGGGTGCCGTCGGGCACGGTGCGGCGGTCCACCTTGTACTCGGCGGCGGTGTGCAGCAGGGCGTGGACCGGGGCGAGGTGGTACAGGTGGTACCCGGCGACCAGGGCATGCCCTTGGAGGCTGCGGTAGGGCAGCGCGTCCCACAGGGCCTGGGCCAGTGAGGGGTTGCGCTGGTCGAGTTCGGCGGCCACGGTGATGCCGAGGCCGGGCCAGGAGATTTCCAGTTGCTTCGTCTCGTTCACACTACGTCACTCTAACGTCACGTTTGGTGGCGATCGTGTGGGGGTGGGGCTGTTTACCGGGGCATGACCTGGGTTTATGCGAAAGGGCCGCGTTCGTCGGCCCAGATGGAGGCGGGATCGACGTAGGGGCGCAGGAGGTGGGTCAGCTCGGGGTCGGGGCGGCCGTTGAGCTCGTCGGAGGCGGCCTTGCGGGCGATGCCGGCCAGCACGTCGGCGATCTGCACGCGCTCGTCGAGCTCGGAGACGACGAGCCGGAGGCCGGCCATCCGGCCGCCGAGTATCTGCCGCATCTGGGCGATGCGCTCGTCGGTCAGCGTGGTCTGGCGGTCGTGCACGACGGCGACGGGGCCGCGGCCGTCGCCCCAGGAGGTGACGGCCTGGACGATGGCGGGGATGAGCGGGTCGAGCGCGGGGAAGACGTGGGGGTCGGTCAGCAGGCGGTCGCGGAACTCCTCGACGCGGTCGCGGACCTTCCACAGTGCGCGCATGACGTCGCCGGCCGGGCCGTGCGCCGTGCGCAGCTCGTCGATCAGCAGGTAGGTGTCGGCGACGGAGGTGGTGATGCCCTGGCCGTTCTTGGCGCGCAGCAGGTAGTTGAAGGAGTCGAGGAAGGCGGCCCAGCGGCCGGGTCCGAAGGTGCGGCGGCCCTCGCGGTAGAGGGCGAGGGCGTCGGCTCTGGCGAGGGGGTCGAGGCCGAGGCGCGGGGTGTGGTCGTCCTGGAGCAGGCCGGTGACCTTGCCGGTGAGCCAGAAGGTCTTGTCGGCGACGAAGACGCGGACGTGGCCGAGCACGGGGCCGCTGGGGCCGAGCAGCCAGAGCAGGGCGGCGCGGTGCTTCTCGCGCAGGACGTGGTTCGCGCGGTATTCGTCGGCGGGGGTGGGCGCTCGCACGCGTAGCTCGGCGATGACGGCGGCGGCCGCCTCGGCGTCCATGAGCACGCTGGCGTGGGCGAAGACGTCGCTGTTGCCGCCGACGAGCTTCTCGCCCTCCGCGCCGGATTCGTCGCACGCGATTTCGAGGGGTTGCGCCACGTTCCTGAATCTAGCCGGGCGGGTGGTCGTGCCGCGAGGCGATTTTCCGCGGGTCGGGGGCTGGGAGAATCACGTGACCCCGCTGGAGGTGAAAGGACCGTATGTCCGCCGATGTCTTGACCCGTCTGGTCCGCGAGATCCACGAGGAGGCGGAGCGTGCCCGTACGTCGCCGGCTCCCGAGCTGACGTTCTCCCTGTGGCGGCGCTTCGCCGACGGCGGGGACCGGCTGGCGTACGAGGGCGCCTATTTCGAGCGCCGCCGCAGGCTGGCCGCGCTGCTGCTGGCCGCGCACCTGGACGACCGGCCGGACCCGGCGCTGGACGACCTGCTGTGGTCGGTGTGCGACGAGTACTCCTGGGTGCTGCCGGCGCACGAGCCGGAGGGCGGCGACCCCAACGCGTTCGTGGACCTGTTCGCCGCCGAGACGGCGCAGACGCTGGCGGAGGGGGTGCGGCTGCTGGGCGGGCACGTGGACGCGCGGGTGCGGGCGCGGGTGCGCGCGGAGGTGGAGCGGCGGGTCTTCGCTTCGCTGGAGGCGGGGACGATGTGGTGGGAGTCGGCCCCGCACAACTGGTCGGCGGTGTGCGCGGGCGCGGCGGGCGCGGCGGCGCTGGCTCTGGGCGCCGATCGGGTGGTGGCGCGGCTGAAGGGCGCGATGGAGGCGTTCCTGTCGGGTACGGGCGCCGACGGCGCCTGCCTGGAGGGGCCGGACTACTGGGCGTACGGGTTCGGATATTTCGTGTACTTCGCCGAGGCGCTGCGCGAGCACACCGGCGCGGACCTGCTGGACGATCCGCACGTGCGGGAGATGGCCGCCTACCCGGCGCGGGTGGATCTGGGTGACGGCACCAGGCCGGCGTTCGCGGACGCGCAGGCGCGCGGCGTCTACCCGGCGGGGCTGCTGTCGCGGCTGTCGGAGCGGCTCGGCGTGCCGGTGCCGGTCACCGTGGGGGAGCCGTCGTTCCATGACGACGCCTGTTACCGGTGGGCGCATCTGTCGCGGACGTTGTGGTGGGCGCGGGAGGTTCCGGTGGCGGAGCCGGAGCCGCATGCGTACCTGCCGGACGCGGGCATCGTGGTGGCGCGGTCCGGCGGGGCGGCGTTCGCGGCCAAGGGCGGGCACAACGACGAGCCGCACAACCACCTCGACGTCGGCACGTTCGTGCTGCACGTGCGGGGTGAGACGCTGCTGGACGATCTGGGCGCGCCGGAGTACACCCGCGACTACTTCCGCGAGGGCCGCTACCTGGTGCCGCAGGCGTCGGCGGAGTGGCACTCGATCCCGCTGGTCGAGGGGCGGGGGCAGGTGCCGGGGCCCGAGCGGCGGGCCGAGGTGCTGGAGCACGCCGCCGGCGGCGACGCGGTGACGTTCGCACTCGACCTCACCGCCGCCTACGCGGTGCCCTGCCTGGAGCGGCTCACCCGGACGTTCCGGTGGCGGCCCGGCGGGCTGGAGCTGACCGACGCGTTCGGCTTCACCACGCGGGACGCGCGGGTGACCGAGGTGTTCGTGTCGCGCCGGCGCCCGGTGCTGGGCGACGGCCGGGTCACGTGGGGGCCGGTCGCGCTGGAGGTTCCGGCCGGGTGGCGGGCCGAGGCCGACGAGCTGGCGGTACGCGGCCACGACGGCGAGCAGGAGACCGTGCACCGGGTGCGCCTGTCGGCCAGGGTGCCGTCGGGCGCGCACCGGTTCACGTTCACCGTGGACGGCTGATCAGGACTCGGTGGCGGGGGCGGGGTCGGCGGGCACCAGCACGCGTCGGGGCGGGCCGCCCTCACCTGGGAGCGTCATGGTGATGAGGGCGGCGGCGAGTGCCGCGCCGCAGCCGATGAGCATGCCGACGTGGAAGCCGCGCTCCGACGGCAGCGGGTGGCCGCCGAAGTCGATGGTGAGCTGCGAGAGCACGACTCCGACGACGGCGGCGGAGACAGTGGTGCCGATGGAGCGCATCAAGGTGTTGAAGCTGTTGGCCGCGCCGGTCTCCGAGCGCGGCACGGCGCCCATGATGAGGGCGGGCATCGAGCCGTAGGCGAAGCCGACGCCGACGGCGCACACGCAGGTGATGACGAGCAGGCCCCAGGTGGAGCCGAGCAGGACGACCGACAGGCCGTAGCCGAGCGCCATGACGAGGCTGCCGGTGATGAGCGTGACCTTGGGCCCGCGGGCGGCCGACAGGCGGGCGCCGACGGGGGAGACGATCATCATCATGAGACCGGCGGGGGCCATCCAGAGGCCGGCGGCGAGCATGGACTGGCCGAGCCCGTAGCCGGTGGCGGCGGGCAGTTGCAGGATCTGGATGACGATCAGCGACTGGGCGTACATGGAGAAGCCGACCACGATCGAGGCCACGTTGGTGAGCAGCACCTGGGGGCGGGCGGCGACGCGCAGGTCCACCAGCGGGTCGCGGGCGCGCAGCTCCCACCAGCCCCACAGCGGCAGCACGAGGGCGGCGGCGGCCAGCAGGCCGAGCGTGGGCGCGCTGTCCCAGCCCCAGTCGGCGCCCTTGGAGACGCCGAGCAGCAGGCAGACGAGTCCCGCGCCGAGCCCGAGCGCGCCGAGCACGTCGACGCGGCCGCGCGCGGCGGGCGGCGTGTACGGCACCAGCAGCCGGATGAGCGCGGCCACCAGCAGGCCGAGCACGGCGGTGGCCCAGAACAGCGCCCGCCAGCTGGCGTACTCGGCGACGGCGGCGGCGATGGGCAGGCCGAGCGCGCCGCCGATGCCCATGGACGAGCTCATCAGCGCGATGGACGGGCCGAGCCGGTCGGGCGGCAGCACCTCGCGCAGGGCGCTGATGCCGAGGGGGATGAGGCCCATGCCCATGCCCTGCAGGCCGCGTCCGGCGATCATGGGGGCGAGCGAGCCGGCCAGGGCGCAGGTGACGCAGCCGAGGACCAGGGGGACGGCGCAGACGAGCATCATGCGGCGCTTGCCGTACAGGTCGCCGAGCCGTCCCATGACGGGGGTGGTGACGGCGCCGGCCAGCAGGGTCGCGGTGACCACCCAGGAGGCGTCGGAGGCGGTGGCGTGCAGCATCGACGGCAGGCGGCCGATGAGGGGGACGACGAGGGTCTGGGTGAGTGAGGCGACGATGCCGGCGACGGCCATCACGGTGACGATGCCGTGCCGGGTTGCGGGTCTGCCGGGCTCTTCCACGCGTGTGTCCCCCCGATGGTAGCGACGTGCACCACCCACATAGCGTGATGAATGCACACATTGTGGGTGTTGCACATTCTTGTGGAAGATATGCACCTCGACCGCAGCGCGTACCTCCTGCTCAGCCGGATCCGCCGCGAGGGGCCGATGTCCATCGGGCAGCTCAGCAGAGCCTTCGGTCTCGACGACGACGTCGAACGCCTCCCCGCCCGCCCCTGGCCGGCCTACGCCAGGGGCGCGGCCGGCTCCTCCTGACGCAGCGGGAAGTGGCAGGCCACCTGGTGCGCCCCGCCCTGAAGGGGCGGCTCGGCAGCGCATATGTCCTGCGCGAGCGGGCAGCGGGTGCGGAAGCGGCAGCCGGTCGGCGGGTTCAGCGCGCTCGGCAGCTCGCCCTTGATCGTGGTGTCCGGGCTGGGCACGTGATCGGGGTCCGGTGAGGGGACGGCGTCCAACAGCGCCTGCGTGTAGGGGTGGCGCGGGGCGCGGACGACCTGGTGGGCGGGCCCGATCTCGACCATCTTGCCGAGGTACATCACGCCGATCCTGTCGGCCATGTAGTCGACCACGGACAGGTCGTGGCTGATGAACACGTACGACAGGCCCAGCTCGCCCTGCAGGTCCCGCATCAGGTTGAGGACCTGGGCCTGCACCGAGACGTCCAGCGCGCTGACCGGCTCGTCGGCGACGATGAGCCGGGGCCGCAACGCCAGCGACCTGGCCAGGCCGATGCGCTGCAGCTGGCCGCCGGAGAACTCGTGCGGGTAGCGCTCCAGCGCCGTCCTGGGCAGGCCCACCTGGTCGAGCAGCTCGGTGACCCGGGCGCGCCGCTGCGCCGCGTCGCCGGCCTGCTGGATCTCCAGCGGCTCGGTGAGGATGGAGTCGATGCGCATGCGCGGGTTCATGGCCGCGTAGCTGTCCTGGAACATCAGCTGCACCTGCCGGTGCATGCGGTGGCGGGCGCGCCGGTCGAGGCCGGCGATGTCGGTGCCGTCCACGACGATGCTGCCGCCGGTGGCGGGCTCGAGACCGGCCACGAGCCGGCCGACGGTGGACTTGCCGCAGCCCGACTCGCCCACGATGCCGAGCGTCTCGCCGGGCGCGACCTCGAACGACACCCCGGCCACGGCGCTGACCTTGCCGCTGGAGCGCTTCAGCCCGGCGCCGCCCGCGTCGTACTCCTTGACCAGGTCGCGCACGCTCAGGATCGGCTCGGCGGCGGCCGTGGCGGCCTGCTCGCGGCCGGTGGGCGGGGCGAGCACGACGGGCTCGGTGACGGGGTGCAGGCAGGCGAAGGCGTGCCCGTTCCCGGCCGCCGTGAGCGCGATGTCGCCGGTGCGGCACTCGTCGGTGGCGAAGCGGCAGCGCGGCGCGAAGCGGCAGCCGGTCAGCGGGCGCGACAGGTCGGGCGGCAGGCCGGGGATGCTGTAGAGGCGGCCGTCGCCGTCGGTGGCCGACTCGGGCAGGGCGCGCATGAGCGCCTCGGTGTAGCGGTGCCGGGGCGCGCGGAACAGCTCGGGGGTGGTGGCGGTCTCCACGACGCGGCCGGCGTACATGACGGCGACGCGGTCGGCGCGGCCTGCGATCACGCCGAGGTCGTGGGTGACCAGGATGACCGCCATCCTGAACTCTTCGCGCAGGTCGTCGATGAGCTCCAGGATCTGGCGCTGGGTGGTGACGTCCAGGGCCGTGGTGGGCTCGTCGGCGATGAGCAGGCGCGGGGAGCGGATGAGCGCCATGGCGATGACCACGCGCTGGCGCATGCCGCCCGACAGCTGGTGCGGGTAGTCGTCGACGATCTTGTCGGGGCGGGGCATGCCGACCCGGCGCAGGATCTCGATCGCCCGCTCGCGCGCCTCGGCCTTGCCGACCTTCTGGTGCACCCGCAGCGGCTCGGCCACCTGGGCGCCGATGCGCATGGTGGGGTTGAGCGAGGTGAGCGGGTCCTGGAAGACCATGCCCATCTCGACGCCGCGCACCCGGCGCAGCTCGGGCGCCTGCATGGTGCGCAGGTCGCGGCCGTCGAAGAGGATCTCCCCGCCGACGACGGAGCCGCCGGTGGGCAGCAGCCCCATGATCGACAGCACGGTCATGGTCTTGCCGCTGCCCGACTCGCCGACGATGCCGAGCGTCTCGCCCTGGTGGACGTCGAGGGTGACGCGGTCGAGCGCGTGCACGGTGCCGCGCCGCAGCGCGATGTCGGTGCTGAGGTCGCGCAGCCGCAGCAGCGGCTCGCTGGTGGGGTTCCCCATGGTGCGAAAAACTCCTGTCAACGCCGCCGGAGGCGGACCTCGAAGACGTCCCTCAGCCCGTCGCCGATGAAGTTGAAGGCGAGGACGATGAGGATGATGGCGATGCCCGGCGGGTACAGCAGCCACCAGTGGCCGCTGAAGGTGTCCGACAGGCCGTCCGACAGCATGCCGCCCCAGTTCGCGGCGGGTGGCGGCACGCCCAGTCCGAGGAAGGACAGGTACGCCACGTACAGGATGGCGTCGGCCACCTGGAAGGTGGCGTTGACGATCACCGTGCCGATGGCGTTGGGGATGATGTGCCGGCGCACCGCGCGCCCGCCGGTGCCGCCCATGCCGCGCATCGCCATGACGTACTCGCGGGTGCGCAGCGTCAGCGCCTCGCCGCGGACCAGCCGGGCGGGGCCGAGCCAGGCGAAGGCGCCGATGATGACGATGAGCATCGGCACGGTCGGCGTGACGATCGAGGCCATGAGCATGAACAGGAACAGCGCCGGGATCGACATGAACGCGTCGACCACGCGCATCATGACCGCGTCCAGCCAGCCGCCGGCGAAGCCCGCGACGGCGCCCCAGACGGTGCCGACGACCGTGGCCAGCAGGCCGGCCGCCAGGCCGACCACGATGGAGGTCTGCCCGCCCAGCATGAGCCGGCCGAGCTGGTCGTAGCCGACGCCGTCGGTGCCGAGCGGATGCCCGTCGCCGGGGGTGAGGAACACCTTCGTCAGGTCAGTGTGCACCTGGTCGGTCTGGTAGAACAGCGGCCCTAGGAAGCTGAAGGCGGCCAGCAGCACGAACAGGCCGACGCCCACCAGGGCCAGCCGGTTCTCGCAGAACACCTCCAGGCCCTGGCGCCACATGCCGCGGACGGGCGCCTCGTCCTCGTGCGGGGTCGCGGTCATGAGCGGCCTGCCTTGAGTCGTACGCGCGGGTCGACGGCGGCGTAGAGCACGTCGGCGACCAGCGCGCCCAGCACGGTGGCCACGGAGATCAGCAGGGTGACACCGAGCAGGATCGGGTAGTCCCGCTTGAGCGCCGCCTGCCAGAACAGCAGCCCCATGCCGGGGTAGTTGAACAGCCGCTCGACCACCAGGGCGCCGCTGAACAGCGCCGGCAGGTACATGCCGAGCAGCGTGATGACGGGGAACAGGCCGTTGCGCAGGGTGTGGCCGACGATCACGCGGCTCTCCGACAGGCCCTTGCTACGGGCCGTGCGCACGTAGTTCTCGTTGAGGTTGTCGACCATGGACGAGCGTACGTAGCGGGAGTAGACGGCGACGGTGAGGATGGCCAGCGTGACCGTGGGCAGCACCAGCCCGGCCGGGTCGGCCAGCACCTCCGCCAGCGTGAAGCCCTGCGGCGCCTCGGGCGGCAGCAGCGGCCACACCTGCGAGAACAGGATGATCATCATGAGGCCCATGAAGAAGATCGGGGTGGCGTAGGCCAGCAGCGACAGCCCGTTGATGGTGTAGTCGGGCCAGCGGTTACGCCGGACGGCCTGCACCACGCCGAGCGGGACGGCCACCACGACCGCCAGCAGGGTCGAGGCCAGCGACAGCAGCATGGTCTTGGGCAGCCGCTGCGCGATGGCCTCCGACACCGACTGGTTGAGCTGGAAGGAGTAGCCCAGGTCGCCGGTGACCAGCCGCTGCAGGTACATCGCGTACTGCTGCCACAGCGGCCGGTCGTACCCCATCTCGTGGTTGAAGGCGGCGATCTGCTCGAGCGTCGCTTCCTTGCCCAGGATGGCCCTGGCCGCGCCTCCCGGCAGCAGGTGCAGGATCACGAACGTGATCAGCGTCACCAGGATCACGATGACCAGGGCCTGGCCCAGACGGGTGAGGAGGTACCGGGGCAAGGGTCAGCTCTTCCAGGACCAGTCTTGGAAGTACATGAGGTTCATCGGGTCCTGCGGCTCGACGCCCTGCAGGCCCGACTTGTACGCCGAAATCTGGTAGACGGGGTTCGGCATCCACAGCACCGGCAGGTCCTTGGCCAGGAAGTCGTCGTACTCCTGGAGGGCGCCGGCGTCGTCGGAGAACTGCGCCTTCTCGATCAGCTCGTCGGCCTCGGGGTTGCTGTAGCTGCCGAGGTTGACGGGGGCGTCGGTCTGGAAGAGCCGCTCACCGGAGGCGAAGGCGGGGTAGTACCAGCTGCCCTGGGAACCGAAGAACGACATGTCCCAGTCGCACTTGGACTCCTCCGGCTTGCAGGCGGGGGTGACCGCGACGGAGTCGGGCACCTCCTTGATGGTCAGCTGCACGCCGAGCTTGGCCATCTGGGACTTGATCTCGGCGAACATCTTGGTGGTGGCGGCGAAGCCGGACTGGCTGGTGACGGTGAAGTTCAGCGGGGTGTCCTTGGCGATGCCCGCACCGCACAGCGCGGGGTCGGCGCAGGTGGTGGTCCCGTCGGGGGTGACCTTCCAGCCGTGGCTCTCCAGCAACTGCTTGGCCTTGGCCGGGTCGAACGGGTAGACACAGCCTTCGCCGGCCGGCGAGCCCTGCTTGGCGGGAACGGGGCCGCAGGTGGGGGCGGCCATGTCGGCCCAGATGACCTTGCTGATGGTGGGCTGGTCGATGAGGTGCTGCAGCGCCTGGCGCAGGTACGGCTGCTTGAACAACGCCCCGGTCTTGGGGTTGTTGAAGTTCAGCTGCAGGTACGTGATCGACCACCCGTACCAGGGGGCGACCTTGTAGCCCTTGGACTCCAGGTACGACTTCTGCGACAGGTTGGCCGGCGGGATGTAGCCGTAGTCGATGTCGCCGGCGCGCAGCACGTTGAACTCGGCGTCGTCGCCGGTGAACGGGCGCAGCACGACCTTGCCGATCTTCGGCTTGTCGGGGCCAGAGTAGGCGTCCTGCTTGGCCAGGACCACCTCGCCGCTGGGGACGTAGCTCTCCAGCTTCCAGGGGCCGCTGGTGGTCTTCCACAGCGGGTTGGTGGCGTAGGTCTTGGGGTCCTTGGAGGCGGCGGTCAGCTCTTCGAACGTCTTCTTGGGGTCGCCCTTGTCCCAGGCGTGCTGGGGGAGCGGGACGATGCGGTTGAGCTGGTTGCCGACGAACCAGGCGGCGTTGTAGGCCTTCTTGGTGGTGATCGAGAAGGTCTTGTCGTCCTTGACCTTGAAGTCGGCGACGTTGTCGGGGAAGCCGCCGGGCCGGTAGGAGGCCCACTTGTCCTTGTTGGTGGTCACCAGGTCCCACCAGAACTCGACGTCCTTGGTGGTGATCGGCTTGCCGTCGGACCAGGTGTTGTCCTTGAGCGTGATGGTCAGCGTCCTGCCCTTGTCGCTGACCACGGGCGGCTCGGCGAGCGACCGCGTCGGGTTGACGTTGTCCTCGGTCGTGCCGTCGAGCTGGAAGCTGTAGAGCTTGCGGTACAGGGCGGTGGAGAAGATGTCGTTCTCGCCCTGGGTGAATCCGGGGGCCGAGATCGGCAGGATCCAGTTCGGCGTGCGGAGGGCCACGGTCACGGTGTCCTTGCTCTGCGCCGCTCCGCCCTGCGGCGTACCGCCGCCGGCGCCCGCGCTGCAGGCGGTCAAACCGAGCCCGATGGCCACCACGCCGCTCACGATGCGGGTTCTCGTCCCCATGTTTCTCCTCGTCGAGACGTGCGCGGGCCCTCCAGGGGGCCTTCAGTCCGGAGAATGTATAGAGGTACAAGTACTAAGTCAATGTGAAAAATCGGCTTTGTTCGGGACACTTATTTCGGGATAGAGTCCGCGGCGAGGAGGTCCGCCGGGCGAGATCCGCGTGGAACGCATGCGACATCCGCGTGACATCTTTCGGTGATCGTCTTCGTGCCCGATGATGGGCGTCTGCTGTGATGGCCCGCCTGGGCCCAGGGGTCGGGCCCGCTCGCGGGCCCCCGTGCTCGCCTGCGCTGCGCCAGGGGGGAGGAGAGACATGCCGGAGCCGCCCGCCAAGCTGCGCGAGCAGGCGTTGAACCTGCTGGCCAGCGGCAAGGCCGCCTCCCGTGCGGACCTGGTGGAGCTCCTGGAGGTGGCTCCCTCGACGGTCTCCAGCGTGGTACGCCGCCTGCTGGAGGAGGGCACGATCCTGGAGGAGGGCGTCGGCGCCTCCACCGGCGGCCGCCGGCCCAGGATCCTGCGGCTGCGCGAGGACGGCGGCGTGCTCGCCGTGGCCGAGCTCGGCGGCCGGCACGCCCGCGTCGGCCTGTGCGCCCCCTCAGGAGCACTCCAGGTCGCCGAGGAGCTCGCCGTCGACATAAGCGCAGGCCCGCAGGCGATCTTCGACGAGATCAGCGAGGCCTTCGACCGTGTCAGGACCGCCCACGCGCCCGGCCGCCGCCTGCTGGCCGTCGGCATGGCGTTGCCGGGGCCCGTCGACTTCCCGCACGGCCGGCTCGTCGGCCCGGCCCGCATGCCCGGCTGGAGCGGCTACGACGTCCAGGCCGACCTGGGCGAGCGCTTCCAGGCCGGCGCCCTGGCCGACAACGACGCCAAGGCCGCCGCCATCGGCGAGTACGTCACCCGCCGCGCCACCGGCGACATGATCTACGTCAAGGCCGGCAGCGGCATCGGCGGCTGCCTGGTCACCGGCGGCCGCATCTACCGCGGCGGGCGCGGCCTGTCCGGCGACCTCACCCACGTGCGGGTGGCCGACAGCGGCGAGCGCGAATGCTCCTGCGGCAGCCGCGGCTGCCTGGAGACCGTCGCCAGCGGCGCCGCGCTCGTGCGCGAGCTGGCCCGCCGCGGCCGGCCCGTCACCGGGCTGCGCGACGTCGTGGCCGCCACCGTGGACGCCGACCCCGCCGTCGTGACGCTCGTGCGCCAGGCCGGCCGGCTGCTCGGCGTCGCCCTGTCGGGCCTGGTCAACTTCCTCAACCCCGACAGCGTCGTCATCGGCGGCGCGCTGTCCAGCCTCGACGTCTACGTCGCGGCCGTCAAAGGCGTGCTGTACGAGCGCTGCCTGCCGCCCCTGACCCAGTCGCTGTCCATCGAGGCGAGCGCGGCGGGCCCCGACGCCGCCCTCATCGGGCTCGGAAGGCTGCTGCGCGAGACGACCGACCTGCACTCCACCACCGACGCCACCACCTAGGAAGCACCACCGTGACCATTACCGGGTCCCTGCGTATCGCCGTCTGCGGCATCCACATCGAGTCCAGCACCTTCTCGCCGCACCTGAGCGGCACCGCCGACTTCGACGTCACCCGCGGCCAGGCCCTGCTCGACCGCTACGACTGGCTGGGCAGCCCATGGGCGGCCGAGGTCGAGTGGGTGCCGCTCGTGCACGCCCGCGCCCTGCCCGGCGGCGCTGTCGAGCCCGCCGCGTACGACGCCTGGCGCGCGGAGATCGTCCAGGGCCTCGGCCAGGGTGACTTCGACGGCGTTCTGCTCGACATCCACGGCGCCATGAGCGTCGTCGGCCGCGAGGACGCCGAAGGCGACCTCATCACCGCGATCCGGTCGGTGATCGGCCCGGAGCCGCTCGTGTCGGCCGCGATGGACCTGCACGGCAACGTCTCCCACGTCCTGTTCGACGGCTGTGACCTGCTGACCTGCTACCGCACCGCGCCTCACGTGGACGTCTGGGAGACCCGCGAGCGCGCCGCCCGCAACCTCGTCGAGGCGCTGCACGCCGGCGGCCGGCCGCACAAGGCGCTCGTGCACGTGCCGATCCTGCTGCCCGGCGAGATGACCAGCACCCGCGTCGAGCCCGCCCGCGGCCTGTACGCCCGCATCCCCGAGGTCGAGTCCAGGCCCGGCGTGATCGACGCGGCCATCTGGATCGGCTTCGCCTGGGCCGACGAGCCGCGCTGCACCGGCGCCGTCGTGGCCACCGGCACCGACCGGGCCGCCACCGAGCAGGCCGCCCGCGAGCTGGGCCAGGCGTTCTGGGACGCCCGCGACGACTTCGCCTTCGTCGCCCCCACCGGCTCCATGGACGAGTGCCTCGACGCGGCGCTGAAGGAGGGCGCGGCCCGGCCTTACTTCATCAGCGACTCCGGCGACAACCCGGGCGCGGGCGGCGCCGACGACGTCACCTACGCCCTGGAGCGCCTGCTGGCCAGGCCCGAGATCCGCGACGGCTCCGTACGCGCCGTCTTCGCCTCCCTCGTCGACCCCGAGGCGGTGGCGCGCGTCGGGCACCTGCCGGTCGGCTCGCCCGTCGGTGTGCGCGCCGGCGGCCGGATCGACACCCGCGCGCCCGGGCCGCTCCTGCTGGAGGGCACGCTGGAGGCCGTGGCCGACGACCCCGACGGCGGCCGGGTGGTCAGCGTGCGCATCGGCGGGCTGAGCGTCTTCCTCACCTCGCGGCGCATGCAGTACCGGCTGCTGGAGTCGTACCGGCGGCTGGGGGTGGAGGTCGCCGAGGTTGACGTCGTCACCGTGAAGATCGGCTACCTGGAGCCCGAGCTGTTCGAGGCCGCCGCCGGCTGGATGCTGGCGCTCACGCCCGGCGGCGTGGACCAGGACCTGCACCGGCTGCCCTACCGCAACCTCAAGCGGCCCATCTTCCCGCTCGACGCCGACGCCGCGCTCTAGCGCGCGGCCTGCTCCTCAGGGGCGCGCAGCTTGGTCATGATGCGGTCGAGCGCGGCCAGATCGTCGGGGTCGAGGGCCAGCAGGGAGCGCGGCGGGCGGGCCAGGATGCGCTGGGCCTCCTCGGCGACCGCCGTGCCCGACGGCGTCAGCGTGACGATCTTGCTGCGGCGGTCGCCGGGGGAGACGCTGCGGGTGACGTGGCCGCGCCGCTCCAGGTCGTCCACCATCAGCGAGGTGTACGGCTTGTCGGTGGCCAGCTCGGTCGTCAGCTCCCGCATGGTCATCGGCCCGGCCAGCAGGTAGCGCAGCGCCTTGATGCGGAAGAAGCTCATGCCGAGCGCGTCGGCCACCTCCTTGCGGCGGTTCTCCTGCCGCAGGACCAGGTCGTACATGGCGGCCCACACCCGGGCCACCGCCTCCTGCTCGTTGGTCTCGCTCATGTCGTCTCCTGCGGGTGGGCCAGCCGTTCGGCGGTGCGCGCGGCGCTGCGGCGGGCCCAGCCGGTGGTGGTCAGGATAGCGAGCAGCACGATCGCCACGCCGCAGCCGGTGATGATCCAGTAGCCGACGTGGCTGGCCGCAGGGAACCCGGTGACGAACGGCCCGGCCACCGCCGAGGTGACCAGCGCGCCGATGACCGCGACGCCGAGCGTCTGCCCGATCTGCCGGCTGGTCGAGGTCACCGCCGCCGCCACCCCGGCCCGTTCGCGCGGCATGCCGGACACGGCGGTGTTGGTGATCGGCGCGTTCAGCATGCCGAAGCCGAGGCCGAACAGCACGTACGCGGCCATCAGCCGCCAGATCGGCGTGTCCGTCGCCAGCCCCGTCATGATCAGGCCGCTCGCCCCGATCGAGGCGCCGGCCAGCAGCAGCGGCACCCGGGTCCCGGCGTTGGCCACGATCCGGCCCGCCAGCGGCGAGCACAGCACGGTCAGTCCCGCCATGGGCAGCGTGTAGAGGCCGGCGTGCAGCGCGGACAGGCCCAGCACGTCCTGCAGATAGAGGGTGTTGACGAACAGGAAGCCGCCGAGCGCGGCGAACCCGCACACCGCCGTCACGGTCGCGCCCGCGAACGGCACGCTGCGGAAGAAGCGCAGCTCGATCAGCGGCTCCTCGGTGCGCAGCTCGTAGCGGATCAGCCCGGCCAGCGCCAGCGCGGCCACCGTGAAGCAGGCCAGCGTACGCGGCGACCCCCATCCGGCGGCCGGCGCCTCGATCAGCCCGAACGTCAGCGTCGCCAGCGCCACGATGACCAGCACCTGCCCGACCGGGTCCACCCGGCGCGGGCGCGGCGCGCGCGACTCGGGCACGAACAGCGCGCACAGCACGAACGCGGCCACCCCCACCGGGATGTTGATCCAGAAGATCGACTGCCAGCCGACCGCGCCCACCAGCGCGCCGCCCACCAGCGGGCCCAGCGCCATGCTGACGCCGCTCACCCCGCCCCACACGCCGATCGCCCTGGCCCGCTCGCCCGGCTCGGTGAAGGTGTTCGTGATGATCGACATGGCGACCGGGTTGAGCATCGACCCGCCCACCGCCTGCAACGCCCGCGCCCCGATCAGCCAGCCCAGGCTCGGCGCCAGTGAGCACATGAGCGAGCCCAGCGTGAACAGCGTCAGCCCGGTCTGGAACGTGCGGCGCCGGCCGATCCTGTCGCCGGTGGAGCCGGACAGCATGAGCAGGCTGGCCAGCACCACCGTGTAGGCGTCGATGATCCACTGCAGGCCGGAGACGGAGGCGTTCAGGTCGCGCCGGATGGCGGGCAGCGCGATGTTCACGATCGTGTTGTCCAGGCCGACGATGAACAGGCTCATGCAGCAGATCGCCAGGACGAGCATCCGCCGCCGCCGGCCGAGCGCGGGGGGCGCCGCCGCGGCGGAGGCGGACTGATCGGTTATAGGCATACAACGATTATATTCGCATAACTAATGATGTCACCGCTTGGGGGAAGTGCCCGGATGGTGGGCCGGGACGTGTACTCCGGCTCGGCCGGTCCGACGAGGCGTTCACCGCCCTCGCCCGCGAGGTGGCCGACCGCTGGCAGCGGTCACCGGAGCGGCGGCCCTGGCTGGAGGGATCCGTCCCGCTGAAGAACCTCACCCTGCCGGACAGCGCCGTGGAGCTGAGCGGCTTCAGAGGCTACGACCCGCGCCAGTCCTGACCGGCGCGAACAGGCGGCAGGGCGGGCGGCAGGGCGGGCGGCAGGGCGGGCGGCAGGGCGGGCTCGAGGCGGTCGGCCAGGCGGCGTAAGGCGTCCGCGAGCCGGACGCGCGCCCGGCTGGGCGGGCGGGGCGGGATCATGCGGGAACGGTCGGCCTCGGCGTGCCGTTCGGCGAGGTAGGCGCGGGCGAACTCCTCGTGGATGCCGTACGGGGAAGGCCGCCTCACGGCAACTCCGGAAAGGCGTGGTAGAAGAGGAACACCGGCGAGCTGTCCGGCGGCCTCTCGCTCGTCTCCAGTCGCGCGGCGGTCAGCTGCCGAAACGGCTCCACCACGGCATCGAGCTGCTCGGCGAGGTGCGCCATCTCGTCCCTGGTGAGCCGCAGGTGGCGGCTGCTGCCGAAGCCCGCGTCCCGCCACTCCTCGGGCAGCGCCGTGAGGTTGCGTTCGAAGTCGCGCAGCCGCTCGAACTGGTCGATCACCCACTGCGCGGTCCATGCTCTGATCACGGCCTCGGCGTCAGGACCTTCGAGGTCGGTGTCGAACCGCCAGCCGCGCATGGCCGTCCGCACCCAGCGCTCCCTGCTGTCCCTGGCCAGCTCGGGCACGTCCTCGATCATGTCGTAGCGCTGCAGCTGCCGCAGGTGGTAGCTCACCTGGCCGGGGTCGGCGTCCATCCGCCTGGCCAGCTCGCTCACCGTGACGGGACCGATCCGGAACAGCAGCCCGTACATCTTCATCCTGAACCGGTTCGTCAGCACCCTGAGCATGTCCAGGTCGTCGATCTGTCGCATGACCACGACGCTAGGGGCGGCGCGCGGAAATGCTCAAGACCTCTACTGGATCTTGGAAATGCGCGCGCCGCCGTGCTCCTACCTGCAGGTCTTGCTCTCAGGGGCGCAGTGCTTGATCTCGGGGAAGCGGGGGGACGGCTTGTCCAGCTGAGGGCGGTGCTTCTTGCGCAGATGCTGGTCGAGGAAGGCCGTCACGTAGCTGCGGGTGATCGTCATGGCGCGGGCCCCGGCGATGTCGGCGCCGACATCGATGCCGAGCTGGTCCACCAGCACGCCGAGGTCCGTGAACGACAGGTGCTCGGCCCCGGTGAGCAGCAGCCAGCGCTTCCATCCGGTGAGGTGCTTCCAGTCGCGCTCCCAGGTGGCGGCGGCCTCACCCTGGCCAGGGGTGTAGGTGGCCGGCTTGCCCAGGAACAGGAACGGCCGCTTCAGCCCGCTGTCCGGGACCGCCATGTCGGTGGTGCCGTCGATGTCGATGCCGGCGCGGACGCGGGAGTCGCTCAGCAGGGTCGGGATGGTGCTGGCGCCTCCGACGGAGTGCCCGGCCATCGCGATCCTGGACGGGTCGATGAGGCTGGAACCCTTCCAGGCCGGCCGGGGCCCGGTCAGCCGGTCGAGGACGAAGGACACGTCGCGCGCCCGGCTCTTGACCAGCCCCACCCACCAGTCGGGGTTCTTGTCGATCTCGCAGGTGACGCACTCGGTGACCCGCCCGTCGGGGAAGGTCGTCGCGACGCTCTCGTACGTGTGGTCGATCGCGGCCACCACGTACCCCCTGCTCGCCAGCTCCTCCGCCAGCCCGGTGAGCTCGGAACGGGGCTTGCCGTGGCCGGGGGAGAGCACGACGAGCGGCAGGCCGCGCTTGCGGCCGGCCGGCTTGGCGTCGGTGAAGGCGTTGGTCCTGGTCTTGCTGAGGATGTCGGCGGGGACGGTGGTGATCTTCCCGCTCCTCAGCAGCAGCTCGGACTCCTTGGGCGTCATGTACGGCGCCCGCTTGCGGCCCGGCGACCTCGCCGGATACCACACCGACACCATGAGCTCCCTGAACGTCACCGACGGCACCCATGGGTCGGCGCGTGAGGTGTCCTTCAGGTGCAGGGACGTGACGCCGACCGGGCTGGAGCCGGTCGGCTTGGGCAGGGCGGGCGCGGGGGGCGCCGCCGCCGACGCGGGCGTTGCGGTAACGGCCGGCGCAGCCAGGGCGAGCAGGCTCGCGGCGACGGCCATTCCGCGCTTGAACCGTATGCGGGCATGACTCATGACGGTGTCCCTTCTTGTTTTCCGGCAGGGTTCAGTGACCCCGTGGCGGGGGTGAGCGTTCTTGTCTCAGGGCAGGCGGTGGCGGGTCCAGCGGAGGCAGAAGCCGGCGAGCAGCGCCGACAGGACCAGGAACAGCACGGTCTCCACCCATTGGAGCGGCCAGAAGGCGCTGAGCGGGTGGTACGCGAACCGCTGCCGGTAGCCGAGATCGCTGAGCTTGGCGAAGCACGCCTGCACGGCCGGCAGGCCGATCCGCGAGGGCGCGGGCTGCCCCGACGTGGGGGGCGGTGGCGAGCACTCGCGGGTCCATGCGGGCAGGGCGGTGACGGGGCGGCCGCGGGCGTCCAGGGTGTCGTTGGCCAGCAGCCACGCTCCCGGCGGTCCCGCGACGGTCAGGCGGGGGACGGTGGGGTCGAACGAGCGGACGTTCGCCGCCGTGATCGGGACCGTGCGCTGCTCGGCCGGCAGCAGGTGCGGACGGACCGCCAGGGGCACGGCGAGCTGGACCAGCGCGACGACGGCGAGCGTGACCGCCATCGCCGGCACGGTCCTGCGGATGACGGCTCCTGCGGCGACGCCGACCATGAAGGCGAACGCGGCGTACCCGATCGGCGCCACGCCGCGAGCGCCGAACAGCCGGGGATCGACCCGCGAGAGGAGGCCAGGGTCCTCCATGCCGACGGGGAGCACGGTGGCGTCGGCCCACCAGGTGGTGGGCACGGTCGTGCCGGCGAGCGCGTCGAGCGGGCCCGCCCACCAGGTGACGGCCAGGCTGAGCAGCCCGGACGCGGCCACGGCCGCCGATCCGGCGACCGTCAGCTTGACGGCCAGCCAGCGGGTGCGGGTGACGCCCTGGTTCCACGCCAGGCGGTGGGTGCCCGTCTCCAGCTCGCGGGCGATCAGCGGGGCGCCCCAGAAGGCGCCGATGAGGGCGGGCAGGAGGTGGACGAGCGTCGCGCCGGCGTAGAACAGGGTCTCGTCGGTGGGGGTCACCCAGGAGAGCTGCCGCAGGGGCGGGCCGGTGACCGCCAGGGCGACGGCGACGGCGACCAGGAGGGCGACCGCGATCAGGGCATGGGGACGGAACTGGCGCCAGGTCAACCAGATCATCGGACGATCTCCAGCGCCGGCCGCTCCCCGGGCCCTTCCGCGCCGGGCCCATGTGTGCCGGATCCGGCGGGTTCGGCGGGCGGGCTCATGTAGGCGAGAACGAGGTCCTCCAGGGTGAGGGCGCCGACGGCCCAGGCGGGGTCGAGGATCGGCGCCTCCGTACGGACGATCAGCGTGCTCTGCCGCTCGGTGTGCGCGGCGGTGACCACGTGCTGGTCGGCGGGAAGGCTGTCGCGGCGGGGCCCGCTGAGCCGGTGGTGCACCGCCAGCAGCTCATCGACGTCGCCGTCGAGCCTGACCTCGCCGCCCGCCAGGACGATCACCCGGTCGCAGACGCGTTCCAGGTCGGCGACCAGGTGGGAGGAGAGCACGACGCCGAGCCCGTGCTCGACGACCGCCTCCATGAGGTCCTGGAGGAACTCGCGGCGCGCGAGCGGATCGAGCGTCGCCACCGGCTCGTCGAGCAGCAGCAGCTCGGGCCGCTTGGCCAGGCCCATCGTCAAGGCGAGCTGGGCACGCTCGCCGCCCGACAGCTTCCCGGCCCGCTGCCTGGGGTCGAGCCCGAGCCGCTCGACCCGGGCGCGGGCGAAGGGGTCGTCCCAGCCGGTGTTGAGCCGGGCGCCCAGCTCGAGGTGGTCGGCGACGGTGAGGGCGGCGTAGACGGGGGCGTCCTGCGCGACGTACCCGACCTTGGTGAGCTGCTCGGGGCCGCTGCCAGGACGGCCGCCGCACACCTCGATCGTGCCCGAGGTGGGGGTCAGCATCCCGGCGGCCAGGCTCAGCAGGGTCGACTTGCCCGCGCCGTTGGGGCCGACGAGGCCGGTCACGTGCCCGGCCGGGATGTCGAGGGTGCAGCCGGTCAGCGCCGTACGGCGTCCGAACCTCTTGGTGAGCGCCCGCGCCCGCACGCTCATGTGGGCCGCCTCGGCGCCGTCACGGGGGGCGCGCTCACGCTATGTCCTCCTGGGCGACGCTGCGAAAGGTGGTCATGAACAGCGCCTCGATGCTCTCGTCGTCCAGCCCGGCCTTCCTGGCGCGGGACAGCCAGCGCCGCAACTCCTGCCGCAGGGGGCCGTGCGCGGCCAGCGTGGTGTCGGCCAGCGTCCTGGTCACGAACGTCCCCACACCGGGACGGGCGGTGACCAGCCCGTCGTGTTCGAGCTCGCGGTAGGCCTTGAGCACGGTGTTGGGGTTGATCGCCAGCCGCGCCACCACGTCCTTGACCGTGGGCAACTGGTCGCCCTCGCGGAGCAGGCCGAGGCGCAGGGCGTGACGTACCTGCTGGACGAGCTGCAGGTACGGCGACAGCCCCGAGCGGCCGTCCAGATAGAACTCGATCACAACTTCCTCCATTTATCTATATTCATAGCACTATGGTGGAAGCCATGTCGATTCGCGCCCCGGATCAGCGCTCGCGGTGCAACGGGCTGAACCGGACGGAAGCCCAGCTCAGCCCCATGATCACCACGCCACGGCCGTCGCCGAGCCCCTGCTCGCCGGTTCCTGGGGATCCGCGCCGGTTGCTGACCGGCCGCGTCTCGACCACCGAAGTCCGGCGGCCGACTCGGTCCGCGCCTCGTCCTGACGGTCGGGCTCGTCGACACCTGCCACGGCCCGTGGTGGTCAGGCCACGGGCACCTCCCCGTCCACCACCTGGTCGCGGAGCGGGGCGAGGGCGCCGGCGATCGTCGCGATGGTGTCCTGCGGCACGTCGCAGTGCGTCAGCGCGCCGGCCAGGTGGCCGACCACCGCGTCGAAGTCCTCGCCGGTGATGCCCAGGCCGGCGTGGGCCTCGTCCATCGTCTTGCCCCGGTACTCCTGCGGCCCGCCCAGTGCGGCCGCCACGAAACTGCGCTGGTGCGCCTTGAGTTTGCCCATGTCGGTGCCGGTGAAGCGGCCGCCGAGCCGCGGGTCGGCCATGACCCGCTCGTAGAACTCGTCGACCACCGCCGAAACCGCGCTCGCGCCGCCGATCTGGTCGAAGATGGACGCCATGGTGACCTTCCCTCCGGGTGCGGTTGTCAGGAGGGTCACAGCGGGCGGTTCCATCGCGGTGACGCGGCGGCAATACGCCTGCACCATAGTGCTCACCGCAGTGACGCGTACGTAACGTGCCCGTTCACTCGCGGGCGGCGGCCAGGCGGTCGAGGATCTCGGTGAGCGTGGCGGTGCTGGTGGCGAAGTTGAGCCGGGCGAACGCGGCGGTGTCCACCGCGGTGTTCTGGGCGAACTCGGCCCCCTCGCTGAGCTTGACCCGCGCCAGCCGTTCCAGCCGGGCGGCGGGCGCGCGGCCCCCGATCGGGCTGTCGGTGAAGTCGAACCAGCTCAGGTACGTGCCCTGCGGCGAGTGGTAGCGCGCGTCCCACGGCAGGCCCGCCGCCCACTCCTCGATCAGCCGGCGGTTGCGTTCCAGGGTGCGCGTCAGCTCCGCCAGCCAGCCGTCCGAACGCCGCCACGCGGCCAGGGTGGCCACCCGGCTGAGCGTGCTCGGCGTGCCGAAGAAGTCGAGCGGCGCGGCGGCCAGCGCGTCGTGCAGCCGGTCGGGGCCGACGTGCGCGACGGCGCAGCGCAGGCCGGCGATGTTGAACGCCTTGGTCGCCGACGTGGCCGTGACCGTGCGGGCGGCGGCCGTACCGACGGAGGCGAACGGCACGTGCCGGTGCGGCGCGAACACCAGGTCGGCGTGGATCTCGTCGGCCAGCACCACCAGATCCAGCTCCTCGGCGGCGTCGGCGCACGCGCGCAGCTCGTCGGACGTCAGGACGCGGCCGGTCGGGTTGTGCGGGTTGACGAGCACGAGCAGCCGGCAGCCCTGCTCCCGCAGCAGGGCCGTCAGGTCTCCGGCCGGGGGATGCCAGCCGGTCGCGTCGCCGGTCATGGGCAGCGGGACGATCCGTCGTCCCGCCCTGGCGATGCTGGCCAGGAACGGAGGGTAGGCGGGCACGTGGATCGCGACGCCGTCGCCTGGCGCGGTGGCGTACTCGATCATGACCTGCAGGATCTGCAGCAGGTCGGTGAAGACGCGCGCCCGTCCGGGGCGGGGGCGCCAGCCGTGGCGGGCGGCCATGCGCTCCTCGAACGCCGCGACCACCGGGTCCTCGCCCGGCCAGTACGGGTAGCCGAAGTCCGCGCGGTCGGTGACCTCAAGAAGGCTCTCGCGGACCGCGGGCGGGATGCCGAAGTCCATGTCGGCCACCCATGCGCCGATGGTGCCCGGCGGCAGGGAGCCCCACTTGACGCCGTGGCCGGAGCGCAGGCGTTCGACGTCGATGGTCTCGAACGGGCCGCTCACGCCGCCGCCCCGGCGTGGATCGCGTCGCGCAGGACCTCCATCTGGCCGTGGTGCTGGGCGAGCTCCTCGTACACGTGCAGCAGCGCCGATCCCTGCGTCTGGACGTCGTCGGGGCCGAGGAAGCCGTCCGGCGGCGTGCCGCGCAGCGGGTCGGCGGGGACGGCCGCCCGTACGTCGTCGGCCAGCTTCGCCCGCACCTCCCTCACCTTCTCCAGCAGCGGCCCGACGGGTCCCGAGCTGACGAACTCGGCGTCGCGGTCCCGGGCCACCTCGCGTCCCGACACGAGCGTCCCCGCCCAGTACGAGGTCACGCCGAGGCAGTGGGTGAGCAGCGCGTACGGGGAGTTGGCGCCGGGCAGCGGCCTGATGTTGGCCTTCTCGTCGCCCAGCTCGGCGACGATCGCGGCCATCCCGTCAAGAGCACGATCGACGTAGTAGAGGTACTCGTCCTCGGTGATCACCAGATGCCCCTCCAAGCTCGTAACCGTCTCAGCTGGTGTACACCTTGCGACATGGAGCTGTAACCGGTCAAGATGGTGTCGTGGGTTTCGTCTTCGTCAGCGGCAACCTCGCCCTCGACTTCGCCGGCACGCTCAAGTGGCGCCGCAGCGACCAGGAAGAGCTCCTCGCCACCCCCGCCGACCTGTCCCGATGGGCCGTCGAATCCGGCGTGACCACCGAGCCGCCGTCGGCCGACGAAGCGGATCTGGTTCGACTGCGCACACTGCGCGAGGCCATCTACCGCCTCGTCATCGAGGGCATGAACGACCGCCCCTGGCCGGAGGACGACCTGCACGTCGTCAACCAGGAGGCCGCCGGCGCACCCCCGGAACTGCGCCTGACGGCTGCGGGCCTCGTCCGCACAGGCGACCCCACCGCACTGGCCGCCGCAGTGTCCCGCTCAGCCGCCGAACTACTCGCCGAACAGGCTCAGTTGCGCGTCAAAGAATGCGCCTACGACGACTGCACCCGCCTGTTCGTCGACCGCTCCCGAGGCGGCAACCGGCAGTGGTGCGGCATGGAGGAATGCGGCAACCGCGTCAAGGTGGCGAACTACCGCTCCCGCAAGAACGCCCGCACGTGACAGGGCCGGGAAACCATACGCGATCAGCACCGCTACACCCCGGTCCGGACCGGCGGGCTTCCCTCCGGCGGCAGACCCAGGCAGGTGCCATGAGCACGCTGGTCTCCCTCAGCCGCTTCCTTTCCGCCGGCGCGCTGCTCGGCCTCGCGTACCGTCTGGAACGCAGCCGGCGGACGCGCTCACCAGCGTCCTTCGCCGTCAGTAGGCACCGGGGACGGCGGCTCCCAAAACGGGGCGGCGGAGGTGCTCCGGCCTGAGGACGACGCCGGTGACGCGGCCGGCGACGGCGAAGGCGGCCGGGATCGGGTTGTCGAGGTGGTCGTCGGCGGCCGGGTCGATGCCCAGCTCGCGTAGGTGACGGTTGAGCCGGTCGGGATCCGTGCCGTGCCTTTCGAGGGGGAAGTTCGGGTTGATGTCGGTGACGTACGCGCCGTCGAGGGCGTAGGCGAGGGAATGCCGGGCGGCGTAGTCGTGGCGCATCACCGCCACCGCCTCGCCGCCATCCCTCGACAGAGGACACAGACCCTTCAGGTGGGAGGCCCGCCACCCGCAGTCCTCGACCACGACCGTCCAGTCACCCACCCGCCGCACGGTGACGATCTCCGGCCCCTCCGGCTGCGAGTAATCGTCGTCCGTGATCATGCGGATGTCCGCGTCGACGGCCCCGATGCGGCGTAAGACCTCGTGTTCGTCCAGGCCCCGGACGAACGCGACGGTGTAGACGTCGCGCAGGGAACTGCCCTCCACCCAGCCGTAGTCCTCCGGCGAGGGGCTGGGGGTGCGCGCGGTGGCGTGGACCAGCTCGACCTTCTCCGCCTGCTCGTAGAGCTCCGGGTGCGCGGCGAAGAAGGCCTCGATGAGGTGCCGGGCGAGCCGGCCGCGCTCGCTGACCGGGTGGCCGTTGGCCGCCGCCCACTCCCGGATGCGGAAGGTGTCGGGGCGGTGCTTGAGGTAGGGCACGCGGTGCGGGGTGAAGTCGGCGGGCATGATCGGAAGCTACTCCTCGGGTGTGACACTCCTGGGCATCAGCGCGAGCGTGATGAGGGCGGACACGAAAGCGAGGGCGCAGGCCGCGTTGAGCGCCGGGGTGAGGCCGGTCAGGGTGCTCAGTGCCGGACCTGCGAGGGCTCCGGCCATGTTCGCGGCGGCTTCGACGGTGACGAAGGCCGAGCTGACCCGGCCGAGCAGCTGCCTGGGCGTGGCGCGTTGCAGCCAGGTGTGGGTGGCGACCACCACGGTGACGCCCGGTATCCCGAGCAGGACGGCGGCGGTCAGGGCGACGGGCAACGTCGCGGCGTTGAACATCAGCCGTACTCGACCGGCTGGCCGATGCGCTCGGCACCCGCCTGACGGTCACCCTCGCCGACCGGTCGGCGGAACCGGCGACCGAGGCGCCGCCGCCGTCACTCGTGGACTTCTCGAAGAGCCGCCGCTTCGCTCGGGAGGTCGGGCGGCTGGCCGCCGTCATGGGGGAGGATCAGCGGACGGTACGCGCCAAGCTCGTCGGCACGCTGGCGGCCGTCGCCGGCACGCTCGAACGGGACCTGCGCGAAGCCGACTGGCAACGCCTGCTCGACGCGCTGGTCCTGATCCTGGCCCACCCTCCGGAGTGAGTTCAGGCGGTGAACCAGCCGTTGTTCGACGGGGTCAGCAGGAGCGCGATGACGCCCACGGCCAGCGCGAGCCCGGCGACCGCGCCGACGCTGACCGTGCTCATCAGCCCCACCAGCGCGTTGGCCGCCAGCAGTCCCTGGATCGCCAGGCCCACCCACTGCACCCACCTGCGGCGGGTCCGCATGAGGACGACCACCGCCCCGGCGAGCACCGCCACGGCGACGCTGAGCACGAAGTTGAGCACCAGGAGCCCGTTCAGCGCGAGCGGAAGCAGGACGAGGGCGCTCAGCACGACCTCCATGAGCACCTGTACGCACATGAGCACCCGGGCCGCCCGCACCGTGCCGGGCATGATGTGGGCCTGCTGCACGTTCACGTGGCCTCCGGGGGGTGAGAGCGTTTGATCACGATAACGGCGGCTCCGCACCCCGGCAACGAGCAGTTCGTCAGCGGGCGTCACGCAGGCGCAGGAGATGGCCGGTGATGTGGTCACGGGCCGCGGTGACGGCGCGAGCCGCGTGATCGTCGATGCCCTGCGGCGGGCGGGTGCCCTTGAAGAGCAGCGTGGCGTAGCCGTGCGTGGTGGACAGGTGCACGTAGACGAACTCGGCGGTGTCGGCCCAGGAGGTGTCGGCGGGCAGCACGTCCGCGGTCAGGCGCATGAGGGCGGCCGTGAGCCGGCGGCTCTGCTCCTGGACGGTCGGACGGTGGGGCTCGGCGAAGTCGTAGGAGTAGACGAGGTCGAGGCCGGTGCGGTGCTCCAGGACGAAGCGGGTGTAGGCGCCCGCCGTGGCGGCGAGCCGGTCCACGGGATCGGGCCCCGCCCGCTCGGCCGCCTCGACGAGAACGTCCGTGATGTCGCCGATGATGGCGGCCGCGCAGGCGGCGAGCAGCGCCTCCCGGTCGGGGAAGTGGCGGTACGGCGCGGCCGATGACACGCCGACGCGGGCGGCGACCTTCGCCACGGAGAAACCGCTGACGCCCGATTCGGCCAGGAGCGCGAGACTCTCGCGGATCAGCTCCTGACGCAGGTCGCCGTGGTGGTAGCCGCGTTTCTTCGGCGTGGGTCTGCTCACGGCGAACGATTCTCCTCCCTTTCCGATGTTAGAGTACTCTTACTTAATGTTAGAATGCTCTTACATCGACGGAGATGAGAACGCATCATGGAGCAACGGACACTCGGACGGCAGGGGCTGACGGTGTCGGCGCTGGGATACGGCGCGATGGGCATCTCCCTGGCCTATGGGCCGTCGGACGAGAACGAGGGGATCGCGACGATCCGCCGGGCCCACGAGCTGGGCGTGACGTTCTTCGACACGGCCGAGCTGTACGGGCAGGGCGAGAACGAGCGGATCGTCGGCGCCGCGCTCGCCCCGATACGCGACGAAGTCGTCATCGCGACCAAGTTCGGCTTCGACTTCACCGGCACCAGGCAGGGCGGTGTCGACAGCCGTCCCGAGCACATCCGCGAGGTCGTCGACGCCGGCCTGCGCCGCCTCGGCGTCGACGTCATCGACGTGCTCTACCAGCACCGCGTCGACCCCAACGTGCCCATCGAGGACGTGGCGGGGACGGTCAAGGAGTTCGTCGACGCCGGCAAGGTCCGCTATTTCGGGCTGAGCGAGGCGGGGGCCAACACCATCCGCCGCGCGCACGCCGTCCAGCCCGTCTCGGTTCTGCAGACCGAATACTCCCTGTTCGAGCGGGACGTCGAGAGCCTCTTCCCCGTCCTGCGCGAGCTCGGGATCGGGTTCGTCGCCTACTCGCCGCTCGGCCGGGGCTTCCTCACCGGCCAGGCCAAGCCCGGCGCCGAGTACGACCCCACCGACATGCGCAGCTGGGACGCCCGCTTCCAGCCCGGCAACTACGAGAAGAACCTGGAGGCAACCCAGCGGCTCGCCGACCTGGCCGCGGCCAAGGACGCCACCGTCGCCCAGCTCGCCCTGGCCTGGCTCCTGGCCCAGGGCGACGACATCGTCCCCATCCCCGGCACCCGCAGCCCCCAGCGACTGGAGGAGAACGTGGCCGCCGCCGAGATCACCCTCGACGACGGAGACCTGAAGCGCATCGCCGAAATCCTCCCGACCGGCGGCTTCGGCGCCCGCTACCCCGAGGGCATGCTCCCCACCTGGGACTGACCCCGCAGCGGACGCACCCTGCCCGGGCGGCGAAGGACTCATCCAGCAGCGCGAAGAGAACCTCGATCACCTTGTGCTTGCTGGACTCGGGAGTGACAGGACTGGAGCTGGACTGTTCATCAGCTCCCAATCCAGGCGAACGCCGCTTTCGGCTTCGACCACGGCCAGGCAGGCTGCGTCAATGTCCACTGACGCATCCGCCTCCTCACTGTCATAGCACCTGGTGAAGAGATCGACATAGGCACTCAACGGTCCGAGAAACTCGGTCCGGACGCCGGCTCGGGGCCTTCGAGGTCCCGAACCGATCACGCATGTCGGTGTAACGAGCAACAGCCTCATCCAGCGCCACTAGCTGGCCTTTCTCCGCGAAGGAGCGTTCCCGTCCCGTTGCGAGGCGCCGTTGAAGCCGGCCGCGGTGAAGGCCTCGGGCATCGCAGACATGCGGGTCATTGTGGCCCATCGGTTTCCTGGTGTCGTACTGAACATCTGCAAGGCCCTCAGACGACCTCCTCGGCGGGCCAGGGGCTTGACGGGGCAAATGAACGATTTTTTAATTCGCTCAAGGACGTACCAGGAACCGAGACCCCCAGGACAGACGGGAACGAGGCCATGCAGGTACAGAGCGGAGCCGGACGATGACCGTCGACGATCGCTTCGGCGAGGAGCTTGAGCAGGCGCGCAAGAACCGGCCCATCGGCACGGTCACCGACCCGGTCACCGATCCGGTCGGCGACTGGGCGACCGACTTCTCCCACGTCGACCCCGTGTGGGCCGCCGACCCCTACCCCATCCAGGACGACCTGCGCCGGCGCTGCCCGATCGCGCACACCGAGCGGTTCGGCGGGGTCTGGCTGCCCACCCGGTACGAGGACGTCGCGTCGATCGCGTACGACACCGACCGTTTCTCCTCCCGGGCCATCATCGTCAGCAACGTCCGCCCGCCCATGGAGCTGGCGCCGGTGGGGGCGGTGCCGCCGATCTCCTCCGATCCGCCGTTCCACCACGACGCCCGCAAGCTGCTGCTGCCCGCGTTCACCAAGTCGGCGGTGGCCAAGCGGGAGGCGGCGACCAGGGCGTACTGTCACGCGCTCATCGACGCGATGGAGGGCAAGGAGGTGGTGGACGCGGCCGGCGACTACGCCCAGCACATCCCGATGCGGGTGATCGCCGACATGCTGGGCTTCCCGCCGGAGGACGGGCCGAAGTTCGCCGCGTTCGTGGAGAGCGCGCTGGAGAGCATCAACCGGCCGCAGGACGAGCGCATCGAGGGGTTCACCCGGCTGACGGACTACCTGGTGGCGCAGATCCACGACCACATCGAGCATCCGCGCGACGACCTGACCACGTACCTGATGAACGCGGAGCTGTACGGCAAGAAGCTCGACCCGATCCACGTGGTGGGCACGATGACGTTGCTGCTCATCGCGGGCATCGACACGACGTGGAGCGCGATCGGGGCGTCGCTGTGGCATCTGGCGAAGACGCCGGCCGACCGGGAGCGGCTGGTGGCCGAGCCGGGGCTGCTGCCGACGGCGCTGGAGGAGTTCCTGCGGGCGTACGCGCCGGTGACGATGGCCCGCCTGGTCAGGGAGGACATGACCTGGAACGGCGTGGAGATGAAGGCCGACGACTGGGTGCTGCTGTCGTTCCCCGCGGCCAACCGGGACCCGGCGCAGTTCGAGCGGGCCGATGAGGTGGTGATCGACCGCGAGGAGAACCGGCACGCGGCGTTCGGGCTGGGCATCCACCGGTGCGTGGGCTCGCATCTCGCGCGGATGGAGCTGCGGGTGGCGCTGGAGGTGTGGCTGGAGCGGATCCCGGTGTTCGAGCTGGCCGATCCTGCGGCGGTGACGTGGGCGGCCAGCCAGGTACGCGGCCCGCGCACGGTGCCGGTGCGGGTCGGCTGACCGCCCGGCGCCCTGGACGGGAACGGAGAGCGAATCTAGAATCCGAATCTAGAATTAAGCGTCCGTTCTTTTGAGGTGGGGTCATGCCGCATCGGATCTATGTCGACGGCGAGTGGGTACAGGCGAGCGGCGGCACCGCGATACCGGTGGTGAACCCCGCGACCGAGGAGGTCTTCGACGAGGTGCCGCGCGGCGGCGTCAAGGACGTGGCCCGCGCGGTGGAGGCCGCTGCCGCCGCCCTGCCCGCCTGGTCGGCCAGGCCGATGGAGGAGCGGGCCGCCCTGTGCGCGAGCGTGGCGGCCGCCCTGCAGGAACGCGCCGGCGAGCTGACCGAGATGATCGTGGACGAGCTGGGCATGCCACTCAAGCTCACCAAGGCCATCCAGGTGGGCGCGCCGATCCGCACGTTCGCCTCGATGCCGCAGGTCGCCGGCGAGGTCGCGGTCGAGGAACGGCTCGGCGGCTCGGTCGTGCACCGCGACCCCATCGGGGTCGTCGGCGCCATCACCCCCTGGAACTACCCGCTGCACCAGATCGCCGCGAAGGTCGCCCCCGCCCTGACGGCCGGCTGCACGGTGGTGCTCAAGCCCAGTGAGGTCACGCCGCTCAACGCGTTCGTGCTGGCGGACGTGCTGCACGAGGCCGGGTTCCCGGCGGGCGTGTTCAACCTGGTCTCCGGCACCGGGCCTGAGGCGGGGGAGGCGCTGGCCGGGCATCCGCAGATCGACATGGTCTCCTTCACCGGCTCCACCAGGGCGGGGCGGCGGGTCGCCGAACTCGCCGCAGCCGGCGTCAAGCGCACCGCGCTGGAACTCGGCGGCAAGTCCGCCAACGTGCTGCTCGACGACCTCGACGACGCCGCCTTCGAGGACGCCGTACGCAAGGGCGTCGCCGCCTGCTACCTCAACTCAGGACAGACCTGCTCGGCGCTGACCCGGCTGCTCGTCCCGCGCGACCGGCTGGCCGAGGCCGAGCGGATCGCCGCCGACGAGGCGGCCACCTACAGCGTGGGCGACCCGCGCGACCCCGCCACCAGGCTCGGCCCGCTGGTGTCGGGGCTGCAGCGCGAGCGCGTACGCGACCACCTGCGCTCCGCCGTCGAGGACGGCGCGACCGTGCTCACCGGCGGCCCCGACGCGCCCGACGGCCTGGAACGCGGCTTCTACGTGCGGCCGACCGTACTCACCGGCGTCGCATCCGAGTCGCGCGTCGCGCAGGAGGAGATCTTCGGGCCGGTCCTGGTCATCCTGCCCTACGACGGGGAGGACCAGGCGGTCGAGATCGCCAACGGCACCGCGTACGGGCTGGCCGCCGGCGTGCGCGGCGCCGACCCCGAGCGCGCCTACCGCGTCGCCCGGCGGCTGCGCGCCGGGCAGATCCGTGTCAACGACGGCACCCACAACGGCCTGGCCCCCTTCGGCGGCTACAAGCAGTCCGGGTACGGCCGCGAGTACGGCCGCTTCGGCCTGGAGGAGTTCCTCACCACCACGTCCATCCAGCTCTGAAGCCCCCGGGGGAGAACGAAACCGATGCGAGGCGTCATCCTGCGCGAAACCGGCAAGCCGGTCGAGGTCAGCGACGAGCTGACGATCCGCCGGCCCGGCCCCGGAGAGGTGCGCGTGCGGTTGCGGGCCGCCGGCGTCTGCCACTCCGACCTGTCGATGTGCGAGGGGCGGCTGCCCGCGCGGCTGCCGCTCGTGCCCGGCCACGAGGGCGCGGGTGAGGTGGTCGAGCTCGGCCCCGGCGTGTCGGGGCCGCCCGTCGGCAGCCACGTCATCCTGTCGTGGATCCCGCCGTGCGGCGGGTGCGCGTACTGCCTGGGCGGGCAGCCCAACCTGTGCACCTCCGTCCGCCCGCCCGCCGAGCCCACGCTGAGCATCGCCGGCGAGCCCGCGCACGCCGGGCTCGGCGTCGGCTGCTTCGCAGAGGAGACGGTCGTGGACGCCCGCGCGGCCATCCCCATCCCCTCGGACGTGCCGTTCGACGTGGCCGCCGTGGTCGGCTGCGCGGTGCTCACCGGCGTCGGCGCCGTGGTCAACACCGCCCAGGTACGGCCCGGCTCGTCGGTGCTGGTGATCGGCTGCGGCGGCGTCGGGATCAACGTCATCCAAGGGGCCGTGCTGGCCGCCGCCGCGCCCATCGTGGCGGTGGACCGCGTACCGGAGAAGCTGGCCGCCGCCCGCGCCTTCGGCGCCACCCACACCTTCACCCCCGACGAGCTGCGGGCCGGCGCCGACGAGCTGACCGGCGGGCTCGGCTTCGACTACGCCTTCGAGGTCGTCGGCCGCTCCCAGACCATCAGGCAGGCGTACAAATCGACCCGGCGCGGCGGCACCACCGTCGTGGTCGGCGCCGGCAGCGCCGACGACCCCGTCACCTTCAGCGCCGCCGAGCTGTTCGCCACCGAGCGCCGCCTGCTCGGCTGCCTGTACGGCTCCGGCGACGTGCGCACCGACTTCGCCCGCCTGCTACGGCTGTGGCGGGCCGGGCGGCTCGACCTGGACGGGCTGATCAGCAGGCGCATCGCGCTCGACGGCGTGGCCGAGGCGTTCGCCGCCATGGGCTCGGGGGACGTGATCCGGTCGCTCGTCACGTTCCCATGAGCGAGCCGGGACAACCGGCGCCGCACGACCCCGATGAGCGGGCTCAGCTCCGCTACGCCTGGCGGGTCCTGTCGGTCGTCGGCCTGGCCAGCATCCTGACCGCGCTCGGCAGCAGCTCGCTGAACGTGGCGCTGCCCGAGGTCGTCCGCAACTTCGACGCCTCGGCCGCCGCCGCGAGCTGGATGCTGCTGTCGTTCATGCTGGCCAACACCGTGCTCATGGTGGTGTTCGGGCGCCTGGCCGACATGTTCGGCCGCCGCTCGATGTACCTGTGGGGCCTGGCCACCTACACCGGCGCCAGCCTCCTGCTCGGCTTCGCCCCCGGCGAATGGTACGTCGTCGGCCTGCGCGTCGTGCAGGCCGCCGGCGGCGCGATGCTGCTGACCAACAGCGCCGCCCTGCTCACCGACGCCTTCCCGCGCCGCCACCTCGGCCGCGGCATGGGCATCTACATCGCCTCCTTCTCCGTCGCCCAGCTCGTCGGCCCGACGCTGGGCGGTTTCCTGACGCACCGGTACGGCTGGCAGTGGGTGTTCTGGTACAACGTGCCGCTCGGCGTGCTCTGCCTGATCTGGGGCGCGGTCACGCTGCGCCGCACGCTCGCCCGGCCGGGGGAGCGGGGCATCGACGTGCCGGGCAACCTGCTGGTGCTGGTGTCGCTGGGCGGGCTGCTGTTCGGGCTGTCGCAGGCCGCCGACCTCGGCTGGACCGATCCGGTCGTGCTCGGCGGGGTGGTGCTGTTCGTCCTGCTCATGCCGGTGTTCGTGGTGGTCGAGCGGCGCAGCGCGCACCCCGTGGTGGACGTACGGCTCTTCGCCGACCGGGTGTTCACGCTCGACCTGCTGGCCACGTTCCTCAGCACGGTCGGGCGGACGGCGGTCGTGCTGCTCGTCGCGCTGTTCTACCAGGCCGTGCACGGCGAGAACCCGGTGACGGCCGGGTTGAAGGTGCTGCCGCTCTCGGTCGCCATGATGATCGCGTCGATGAGCGCGGGCCCGCTGCACGCCTGGCTCGGGGCGCGGCTCGTCGGGCTGCTCGGCAACGTCGTCGGCACCGCCGGGCTGGTGGTGTTGCTGGGGTACGTCTCCGCAGATGTCGGGTACGCGCCCATGTGCGTGGGCATGGTGCTGCTCGGGGCCGGTGCCGGGATGTTCCTGCCGGCCACCGCCACCGCCATCCTCGACCAGCTCCCCTCCCACCGGATCGGCATCGTCAACGCCATGCGGCTCATGATCCAGAACTCCGGCGTGGTGGTGAGCACCGCGCTCGCGCTGTCCCTCGTCACGGGGCCGCTGCCGGCCGCGCTGCGGCCCGCCGTGTTCGCTGGGACGCTGTCGCGGGTGGCTCCCGAGGGCATCGGGGCGCTGGTCACCGGGTACCGGATCACCTTCGGCGTGCTGACCGTCGTGTCCGTGCTGTCGGTGCTGGCCTCGCTGGGCGGCCTGCGCCGCCGTCGCGCCCGCCCGGCCCCCGCGCCTGCCACCCCCGAGCCTGCCACCCCCGAGCCTGCCACCCCCGAGCCTGCCACCCCCGAGCCCGCCACCCCCGCAGCCGGCCCGCCCGCGCCTGGGCCGACCGGTTCGGCGGGCTCGGCGGGCTCGTGTGGCTCGCCTGGTTCGGCCGGCTCACCGGGCTCGCCGGGGGAGCGGACCCCGTGACGTCCGGTGCGCCCACGCTCGAGCCGGCGCTGCCGCCCTCCACTGAGCGGGCCGTGCCCGATGGGTGGGTCCGGGTGGACTGTCACGTGCACACCGTGGCGTCCGGTGACGCCGTCACGACGCTCGGCCGGCTCGCCGAGCAGGTCGCGGCGCACCGCATCGACGTCGTGTTCCTCACCGACCACAACCACCTCGCCGGCACGGCGGACGACCTGTCGCGGGCCGTCGGGTGCCGGGTCGTGCCGGGCGAGGAGGTCCGTACGGGGTCCGGCGAGGTGCTCGGGCTCTTCCTGACAGAACGGGTGCCGTACGTGCTGCCCACCCGTGAGGCGATCCGGCGGATCCGCGCCCAGGGTGGGCTGGTGTGCGCGCCCCACCCGTACGACCCCGAGCGCTCAGGGCTCGGCGGGCACCTGGACGAGCTGTGCCGGGACGGGCTGATCGACGCCGTCGAGGTGTTCAACGCCAAGATCGAGGACCAGCGCCACAACAGGGCCGCGCTGCGGGCGGCGCGGGCGTACGGGCTGCCCGGCACCGTGGGTTCGGACGCCCACGACCCGGACGGGATCGGGGCCGCGTACCTGGAGATGCCCGACTTCGACGGCCCCCGCGCGTTCCTGGAAGCGCTGCACCACGCCCGCCGCTACGGCGAGCACCGCCCGCACGCCCGCCGCTACGCCCGCTGATCGCATTTCCTTTACCGTCATTTGACGAAAGAGGGCAAGGCCAGGTCGCCCGGCTGATACGTGCCGCATTTCCCCCGCGACAGTGCCAAAAGATGGCAGAGCGGTCGTTAGGATTCTGCGGGGAGAACGTGAACGTCCGGGGCGGGAGAGCATCGGTGAGTGAGAAGACGGAGGCGAGCGCCGCCAACGGCCTCACCAACGGCCCCGCCACAGAAGGCGCCCACGGATCCGCAGGAGGTTCCAACGGACCCGCGGCTCAGGCCATCGCAGGCGCCGACGGGCCCGCCGGCCGGAGCGGCCTCGTCGACCGCCCCACGGACGGGACCGCCGCGTCGGGTGACGCGGTCGGCAGGGTGCTCGGCACGCATGCCGCCTCCCCGCTGTCGTTCTGGGTCGGGCTGGAGCCCGGCCGCGTCGTGCAGCTCGACGACGTGGTGGTGACCAGGCGCGACACGCCCGACTACGGCCCGGTGCTGGTCGCGGGCGTGGTGTCGGCCGTCGAGGCGCGTCACGAGGGCGCCGGCTTCGACTCCGACGTCTTCCTCATCGCCGACGGCGCGCTCCCGGCGGCCGTGGTCGAGTGCGCCGAGGTGCGCGTCACCCGGGTCGAGCCGGAGATCTTCGTGCCGCCGCTGCCCGGCGCGCCCGTCTACCGCGCCGGGAGCGGCGAGCGCGATCAGGCGCTCTACTTCGACGTGATGGACCGGCGCGTCCCCATGGGGCTGGGCCGCGACGGGCAGCCGATGTACGTCAATTTCGATTTCCTCGACGGCACCCGCGGCGCCCACGTGTCGATCTCCGGCGTTTCCGGCGTGGCGACGAAGACGTCATTCGCCACATTCCTCATCTATTCGATATTCAATTCCGGCGTGCTGGGCGCGGAGGCCGCCAACACCAAAGCCCTGGTCTTCTCCGTGAAAGGCGAGGACCTGCTCTTCCTCGACCACGCCAACACCCGCCTCGACGCCGCCGCCACGGCCCGGTACGCCCGGCTCGGCCTGCCCGCCGGGCCGTTCGGCAGCGTCCACGTGTTCGCGCCGCCGCGCCCCCGCGACCCCAACGGCGTGCCCGACGTCTCGGCCAGGACCCGCGACGTCAGCGCCTACTACTGGACGCTGGCCGAGTTCTGCGCCGATGAGCTGCTGCGCTTCGTCTTCAGCGACGCCGACGACGAGCGGGCCCAGTACTCGCTGCTCGTCGGCCAGGTCGCGGCCCGGCTGCAGGCGTGGGCCGAGCCGGTGGGCGAGGGCGGCGCCGTACGGATCCGCCGCCCGGGCGAGGAGAGCGGCCCGGTCTGCCGCACGTTCGGCGACCTGGTGGACGTCGTCGGCGCGCAGCTCGCCGACGAGGGCACCCGCGCCGCCTGGACCGGCGCGCCCACCCCGCTGGGCACCGTCAACGCGTTCCTGCGCAGGCTGCGCGGCGCGGTCAGGGCGCTGTCGCCGATCGTCCGCGGCGACCTGCCCGGCGGCCGGCCGCACGCGATCGGCACATCCGACGCCCAGGTCTCCATCGTCGACCTGCACAACCTGCCCGAGCGGGCGCAGCGGTTCGTGGTCGGCGTGACGCTGCGCGGCGAGTTCGCCCGCAAGGAGAGCGCGGGCACCGCGAAGCCGCTGCTGTTCGTGGTGCTGGACGAGCTCAACAAGTACGCCCCCCGCGACGGCGAGTCGCCCATCAAGGAGATCCTGCTCGACGTCGCCGAGCGCGGCCGGTCGCTCGGCGTGATCCTCATCGGCGCCCAGCAGACCGCCTCCGAGGTCGAGCGGCGCATCGTGGCCAACTGCTCGGTCCGCGTCGCGGGCCGCCTCGACCCGGCCGAGGCCACCCGCCCCGAGTACGGCTGGCTGCCCGCCACCACCCGCGACCGCGCCACGATCGCGAGGCCCGGCACCATGTTCGTCACCCAGCCCGAGATCCCCGTGCCGCTCGCCGTCACCTTCCCCTTCCCCGCCTGGGCCACCCGCCCCGCCGAGGCGGCCCAGCGGCCCGCGCCGCGCCGGGAAGCCGATCCGTTCGCCGGGCTGCCGGGCGCCGACGACGACATCCCGCCCTTCTAGGTCAGGCGAGCGCATGAAGATCCTGCACACCGCCGACTGGCACGTCGGCAAGGTACTCAAGGGCCGCCACCGCATGGACGAGCACCGCGCCGTCCTGGGCGACCTCGTCCGGCTGGCCCGCAGCGAGGACGTCGACGCGGTGCTCGTGGCAGGCGACCTCTTCGACACCAGCGCCCCCACCCCCGAGGCGCAGGCGCTGGTGCTCAACGCCCTGATGGCGCTGCACGAGGGCGGGCGCGACGTGGTGGTCCTGGCCGGCAACCACGACAACCCGCACCTGCTGGAGGTCTACCGGCCGGTGCTCGGCAAGCTCGGCATCCACGTCGTCGGCGCGTTCCGGCGTCCGGACCAGGGCGGCACCCTGGCCTTCACCGCCCGGTCGGGCGAGCCCGTACGGCTGGCCGTGCTGCCGTTCCTGTCGCACCGGTACGTCGTACGCGCCGCAGAAGTGCTCGCCGGCACGTCCGCCGAGCACAACCGCGACTACGCCGCCCGCATCGCCGAACTCGTCACCGCGCTCACCGACGGCTTCTCCGCCGACACCGTCAACCTCGTCACCACCCACGGCACGCTGCCGAGCGGCCGGTTCGGCGGCGGCGAGCGGCGGGCCCAGTCGATCTTCTCCTACTACTTCGAGCCCACCGCGTTCCCGCCCGCCACCCAATACGCCGCGCTCGGCCACCTGCACCGCCGCCAGCAGATCCCCGGCCCCTGCCCCATCTGGTACAGCGGCTCGCCCCTCGCCGTCGACTTCGGCGAGGAGGACAACACGCCCGGCGCGCTGCTGGTCACCGTCGAGCCGGGGCGTCCCGCCCAGGTGCGCGAGGCGCCCATCACCTCGGCCCGCGCGCTGGCCACCAGGACGGGCACGCTGGAGGAGCTGGCGGCCATGGCGCCCGGCCTGGCGGAGACGTGGCTGCGGGTCGTCGTCACCGAGCCGCCCAGGCCAGGGCTGGCCGAGACCGTGCGCGAGATCCTGCCCACCGCGCTGGAGGTGGCCGTCCACGAGCGCTTCCGCCCCGTACGCGACGCCCGCCGCACCTCCGCCGACGGGCCCGCCCGCAGCCCCCGTGACCTCTTCCGCTACTACCTCGCCGCCTCAGGCCGCCACGACGACCGCGTCGCCGCCCTGTTCGACCGCCTGCACGAGGAGGTGAGCGGCTGATGCGCCCGCTGCGGCTGCACCTCGACGACTTCGGCAGCTTCCGCGAGCCCGCCACCGTCGACTTCTCCGGCGTCGACTACTTCGTCCTGGTCGGTCCCACCGGTGCGGGCAAGAGCACGCTCATCGACGCCATCTGCTTCGCCCTCTACGGGACCGTGCCGCGCTGGGGCAAGGAGAACGTCATCGCCCACGCCCTCGCGCCGTCCGCCGTCTCCGCCAAGGTCGCGCTCGTCTTCGAGAGCGCGGGACGCAGGCTCGCCGTGGTGCGGGCGCTCAGGCGCGACGCCAAGGGCAAGGTGCACACCGCCGAGGCCCGGCTGGACGAGCTCGACCCGTCCGTGCCCGCGTCGGCCGAGCTGGAGGACCTGCTGGCCGCCGTCGTCCGTCCCGTGGCCGAGGGGGCCGCGGTCACCGGCGAGGTGCAGCGCGTCACGGGGCTGGAGTACCGGTTCTTCACCCAGTGCGTGGTGCTGCCGCAGGGCAGGTTCGCCGAGTTCCTGCACGCCCAGCCGCGCGAACGCCAGGACCTGCTCGTCCAGCTCCTCGACGCCGACGTCTACGAACGCGTCCGCCGGCGCGCCGTCCAGGAGGAGCAGGCCGCCGCGCAGGCCGCCGGTTTCGCGCGCGAGCGGCTGGCCAGGCTCACCGACGCCGACGAGCCGGCCGAACGCGCCGCCGCCGACCGGCTCGCCGCCCTGCACGCCCTCGACGCGCGGATCAGGACGGACCTGGAGGGGCTGCGCGGCCACGACGAGGAACTGCGCCGCCTCGCCGACGAACGCGACGCGCTGCGCGACCGGCTCGCCGCGCTGGCCGCGCTCGCCCTGCCCGCCGACGTCCCCACCCTCGCCTCCAGTGCCCGCGCCGCCGCAGGCGAGGCCGCCGCCCTCACCGAGACCGTGACCGCCGCCGAGGCCGCCGAGCGGCGCGCCGAGGACGAGCTCGCCGCCCACGACGACCCCGCCGTGCTCCTGGAGCGCTTGCAGGCGCTGGAGACGTACGAACGCCTGCTCGCCGACCTGGCCGCCGCCGAGGCGCAGGCCGCGGAGACCCGCGCCGCCCTGGAGCCGCTCGCCGCCCGCTCCCGTACGCTCGACGCCGCGGCGACCGAAGCCGAGCAGGCCCGCGACCGCCTCCGCGACGCCCACGCGGGCGCCGGCCTGGCCCGCCGCCTCGTCGTCGGCGAGCCCTGCCCCACCTGCCTGCAACCCGTCACCACCCTGCCCCACCACCCGGCCACGGCGGACCTGCACGCCGCCGAGAAGCGCCTCACAACGGCCCGCCGCGAGGCCGACCAGGCCGGCCGCGCACACACGGAAGCCCTCACCGAGCTTCGCCACCTCGACCGCACGGTCGACGACCTCACCACCCGCGCCACCACCCTGCGCAAGGAGCTGTTGCCCGAGAACTCCGCAGTGGAGCCCTTTGACGGGCGGGTCGAGCGGGAGTGGATCGCCGCGTGGCGAGAGGAGCTGGAAGGGCGCGTGGCTGCGGGGCGGGAGGCGGAGCGGCGGGCGGCCGGGGCCCGGCGGGCCGCGCGCGAGGCCCGTGCCGAGCTGTCCACGGCCAGGAAGCGGGCCGGCGAGCTGGCCGGCCGGACCGAGCGGCTCTGGCGGGACATCGAGGCCGCGCGCGACACCGTGGTCCCGCTCGGCGCGCCGCCGCTCGACCGTGCCGACCTGCACCACGCCTGGACGGCCCTGCTGGCCTGGCGCGACGAGGCGGAAGGCCGCGAGCGCGCCGCGCTGGAGAGCCAGGAGGCCCGCATCGCCGAGACCGGACGGCAGGCCCGCGCCCTGTGGACGTCGGTGGTCGCCCAGCTCACCGAGCACGACGTGGCCGTACCCGACCGGCCCGCCGCGCTGGGGGAGTCGGTCAGTGCGGCCGTCGCGCAGGCGCAGGCGTGGCTGGACCGGGTCAAGGAGAATCGGGCGGCCGCCCGTGAGCTGCGCGAGCGCGTCGAGAAGGAGGAGGAGCGGGCCAGGGTCGCCAAGGAGCTGGCGCAGTGCCTGCGGGCGGACGCGTTCGAGCGATGGCTCTGCACCGAGGCGCTCGACCTGCTCGTCACCGCCGCCTCCGAGACCCTGCGCGAGCTGTCCGACGGCCAGTACGAACTCACGCTCGGCGCCAGGAACGAGATCGAGGTCATCGACCACGCCGAGGCCGGGATGCGGCGCAACGCGCGCACCCTGTCGGGCGGCGAGACGTTCCAGGCCGCGCTCGCGCTGGCACTGGCGCTGTCCGACCAGGTCGCCGGCCTGTCGGCGACCGCCGCCCGCAGTCTCGACTCGCTCTTCCTCGACGAGGGCTTCGGCAGCCTCGACCCGGCCACCCTCGACACGGTGGCGACCACGCTCGAACGCCTCGCCGCCGGCCGGGATCGCATGGTCGGCGTGGTCACGCACGTGCCCGCGCTGGCCGACCGCATCCCGGTACGCTTCGAGGTCAGCCGCGACGCCAAGGGGTCACATTTGTCCAGGACGACCGCATGACGGCAGGGTTCACCGTCGACGCGTGGGACCCGTCCTACTCCGCCGCGCTCGACGCCGAGGCGCTGGCCGAGCTCGACGCCACGAGCGCCGAGCTGGACCTCGACGTCGAGCTGGCCGCCGCCCGCTGGCGCCCGATCACGCCCGGCCCCGGCGTCGCGCCGCCCGAGGTGCTGCTGATCGCCGACGGGGTGCGCCGCATCGACGCGCGCCTGTGGACGTACGCCGACGGCGACCCCACCGCGCTGCCCGGCATCGCGGCCTCATGCGCGGCGGGGATCGTCCGCTGCGCGCCGGGGGCCGGGGCCGCGCCGGTCGCCGTCGAGGTGAGCAGGTCGCTGTTCAGCGCCTCCCCGTACGCCGGCGACGTCGTCACCACCGCCGCCGCCTACCGCGCCCGCCGCGCCCCCGGCCCGGGGGCCGACGAGCTGACCCTGGCCCTGCAGCGCCACCTCACCCAGCTGGAGGTGGAGCTGGCCGTCCGGCACAGGGCCGAGGTGGGGGAGGAGGACCTGCTGCTGGTGGACGGTCCGCTGCGGGGCCGTACGCACCTGCCGCGCACGGTCGGCTACGTCAAGACCCACCACACCGCCTACCTGCCCGCCCCGCAGGCCGCCACCGTGTCGGAGCTGCTGCCCGGCCAGCGCACCCCGGTCTTCCTCATGGGGACGAGCTGGCGCCGCCACACCTGGTACCTCCGGCTGCCCACCACCTCCGACATGCCGTGGGCGGGCGTCGTCCGCTGCGAGGCGAGCGCCGACCTGCCGCTCGACGACCTCGTACGCCTGGCCGACTCCCTCACCCGCGCCCTGCCGCCGCTGGCGGGCGTCGACTACAAGGACCCGCGCGCCCCGCAGAACCTCATACCCATCGGCGGCCTCGAACGGCTGCTGCGCCACCGCCTGGGCGACGCGCGGCTCCTCTACCGCGCACTCCGCGCCGCCGCCCGCCGCCAGAGCCGCGCCACGCCGCCGCGCATCCCCGTCCCCACGCGCTGAGCCGGCCGTCACCGGTACCGGGGCAGCGGGGTGCATCCATCGCAAAACAGGACAGAATTGTCGCGTGACCGTCGCAGATCATCTTCCGGCCGGCCCGTTCGAGGAACAGCTGTGGGCCGCCTACCAGGACGGGCAGCAGGCGTTGTGCCTGAGCCTGCTGCGTGAGGCCGACCTGGCGCTGCCGATCACCGCCGCCGCGGCGGCCGGTGCGGAGCCCCCCGCCTGGGCGACCGCCGCCGACGCCGAGCGGACCTGGATGATCGCCTTCACCTCGGCCGAGGGGATGACGCGGGCCACCGGCGGCGCCGCCACGCACTACCGGGTCGCCTCGATGACGGAGCTCGCCGCCGTCTGGCCCGACCTGCGCTGGGGGCTGGCGATCAACCCGGGGCTGCCGGCGTCGTTCATGCTCGAATCCGGCACGGTCGCCCGCCTGGCCGTGCCCACCCTCACCCAGGACCTGCTGCTGGCCCCCGGCTCCGGCGTGCCGGTGATGCAGAAGCTGCTCGCCGCCGCCGACATCCCCGCTCTGCTGGACACGCCCGAGCCCCGGGTGTCGGGATACTGCCACCACGCGCTCGACGTCTCGCACATCGCCACCCCCGCCGTGCTGGCCGCCGCACTCGGGCAGGAGGAGCTGATCACGGAGTCGGGCTCGCTGAACATGCTGCGCTGGCGGCCCGTCGGCCTGGAGCTCTACCGGACGCCGTACGGGGGGACCGACGAGGAGGGCCGGCAGGCCGTCGCCGGCTGGGTGGTGGAGGAGCCGCCGTTCGTGGGAATGGGGCTGGTGCCGAACGTGCACTCCATCGTCCGCGAGTACAAGGTGTACGGCGTGGGCCTGCCGCACGGCGCGCAGATCTGGGAGCTGACCAACGCCGGCACCGAGCACCGCCGTGCCGTCTACCACGGCGACCTGCGCCGCTGGTACCTGGTGAGCAGGACGTCATGACGTCGTGGCACTCCTACCGGGCCCGCTGGCAGGGCTCGGTCTTCCCGGCCAGCCCCGAGCCGCACGCCCTGGAGCTGTGGGTACGCCTGCGCAGCGAGGAACCGCTGGACGGATTCGAGGAGGTGGAGCCCGGCTGCCACGTGCGTACGGTGCCGGTGACCGAGTGCGAGTCGCTGCACTTCGTCACGGTCGTGTGCCGGTGGCGTGACGAGCCGTTCCAGGTGCACGACGAACGCGACGGGCTGCTGCTGCTCGAATACCTCGGCGGGTCCGCGCCGCGAGCCCGTGACCTAGGGCTGGAGCGGGTGGAACGCGGCGTGTGGCGGGCCTGGGCGCCCCGCTCGGAGGTGACGGAGCTACGGGAGGAGGCCGTGTCGCTCACTTCCGGAAAATCACATGTTTAGGCCAGCCCCTTGTTTCCTGGTGTTAATGTGACGGAAACTTACTCCTCAGGTAGATGTGGCGTCACATGGGCGAAAGTGGCGAGGGGGCTATGGGGGCTTCGGAAGGTCCGGACGTGGCCGCGATGCGGGCGTACGCCGACGAGCTGCGCGAGACGTTCACCCGGCTGCAGGACGAAGGGCTGGAGCTGCACGCCAAGGCCAGGGCCGTGCAGGTCACCGAGACCTCGCGCGACGGCCTGGTCTCGGTCACCGTCGGCCCGCGCGGCGACCTGATCAGGCTCGACCTCGACCCCCGCATCTACCGGCGTCCCGACGCCCGCGCGCTCGCCGACACGATCGCCGAGACCGCGCACAGGGCCGCCGCGGCCGCCCAGGAACGCGTCATGGAGATCTTCGAGCCGGTGATCCCGCCCGACCAGTTCAAGGCGCACCTCGAAGGCGACGTGGAGGCCGTGATGGCCCGGCTCATCGACGACATGGGAGGCGACCGGTGAACGAGGACTGGAGCGGCGCGTTCATCGCCAAGCCCGTCGTGGACCGCGGCATGTCCGCCTGGTCCACCACCGCCGAGGAGGTCGGCAAGAGCCTGCCCAAGCTGGCCGCCGACGTCGAGGCGCACCTGTCCACCGCCCCGTGGGGCGACGGCACCGAAGGCATGGCCTTCTACCGGGCGCACCTCGCCGAGGGCGGGCCCTACGAGATGATCAACCAGTGCAAGCGGCTCGCCGAGCAGGTCGTGGACGCCGGCGACCGGCTGCGCGCCGCCATCGACAACACCTTGGAGACGGACGCGGACATCAGGGACGGCCTCACCCGCATGACGCGGGAAGTCTGAGACGGGGTCCATGTCGCACACGGGCGGTACGAACGTCCAGGGGCCCGATCCCGGCTTCGGGGGACAATCCGTCGAGAAGCAGATCGTCCGCATCGACAGCGACGTCCGGCCCGTATGGGAGACCGAGGCGCTGCCCGACTGGGTGGTCCACTGGCTGATCCCCATGCTGTCGGCCGGGCAGAAGTGGCCCTCGGCCAGCGAGGCCGGCCTGTCGGAGCTGGCCCGCCGCTACGCGGCGCTGTCGGACGGCGCGCTCTCCTCCGCCGAGCCCGCCGGCACCGCCGCGCGGACCATCGTGATGGGCTGGCAGGCGCCCGCGACCGCCAAGTTCGTCGGCAGGGCCCGTGAGCTGTACGGCAAGGAGGGCGGCATGGCGGGCGTGAGCAACAACGGCCACGCCTACGCCCTGCAGGCCCAGAACTTCGCGGTGCAGACCCAGTACTCCAAGCTGTCGATCAACGTGGCCTTCTGGGTGACGGTCGTCGCCATCGCCATCGTGTTGCTGGTCAACTTCTTCACCGCCGCCTCCGCCACCCCGCTGATCGGGAAGTACGCGGCCATGGCGCGGGCGGCGATCAGCCGCATCCTGAGCAGGCTCGCCGCCATGGCCGGCAAGCAGGTCGGCGCGGTCAGGCTGGCCCAGGTGGCCGCGCTCGCGGGCCCCACCGGCCGGGGGCTGCTGCTCCGCTTCCTGGCCTCGCCCATCGGCAGAGAGCTGATCGAGGAGATCGGCGAGGAGGTCTTCATCGCCTGGAAGGCCCAGTCTCAGCAGATCGAGATGGGCACCCGTAAGGACCTGGACTGGAAGGAGCTGGGGGCCACCGGCCTCGGCGCCGGCACGGGCGCCGTCGCCGGGACCGTCGTGTCCGGGCCGATCTCGCGGGTCACCGGGGTGCTGCCGGGCTTCGCCGGGCGGGCGGCGACCACCGGCGCGGCGAACACGTTCGCCTCGCCGGTCGGCAGCGGCCTCAGCATGGGCTTGATGTACGGCGAGTGGCAGAATCCGTTCACCGCCGAGTCCATGACCGGGGCCTTCCTCGGTGGCGTGGGGCGTACCGGGACGATCAGCCCGTTCAATCCCGACGTGGTCTCAGCGCTGGCGCACCCGACGACCTCGCTCGCCTCCGCCTACGACGCCGCCGCCCGTGCCGACGCGGCCCGCGCCGCCGCCGGCAGTCCCGCCGGCGGACCGTCCGGTGGTCCCACCGGTCCCGCCAACGGGCCGACCGGCCCCGACGGCATGTCGCCCGCCGGCTCCGGCGGGGTGCGCATCGCCGACCCGGTCAACGTTCCCGCCCAGCGTACGGCGAGCACGACGACGCCCGCCGGTTCGTCCTCGGCGAACCGGCCCGGCCCCGGCCTGCCCGACGCCGACTCCTCGTCCCGCCGCCGCACCCCGGACCAGCAGCAAGCCGCCGCCCCGGCCTCCGACGACAACGCGGACGAGACCTCCGAGACGACTCCGGAGCGCCGCGCCACCCCGGCCACCCCCGACGCCCCCTCCACGGCCGACGCCTCATCCCGGCAGACCTCGAACAACCAGAACCACACGAACACCACCCCCGAGCCGCGCCAGGACACCGCTCCGGAGCCGGAGACGGACACCACCCCCGAGCAGCAGGCGGACACGCGGGCGGCCACCGCGCCCGAGCCGCAGACGGCCACCACGCCGCAGCCCGACACGTCCTCCCAGCAGCCCGCCACCACCCAGGAGCCCAGCACGCCGACCGGCGACCCGGCGACCGGCGACACCGCCACGGGCGACACGAGCGGGGACACGACGGCTGACACGCGGGCTGACACGCCGGCCGGGGACACGGCTGGGGACACGACCCGGCAGCCCGACACGTCCGGCCAGACGGACACCGGCCGGCAGCCCGACACGTCCGGCCAGAGCGACGCGACCTCCCAGACGACGCCCGCCCAGGCCGCCCAGAACGACCAGGCGGTCACCGGCATGCCGGTGACCAGCCTGACCACCGCCGACCAGGGCGAGATGGACGGGCAGGCGTTCAACAGGGCAGGCGCGCCGATCAGGGCGCGGGCGGCGTTGCAGGAAGCGCTCATCACCACGTTCCCCGGCGCCGTGATCGGTCCCAGCGGCGAGGTGCTCGTCCCGAAGCGGGACGGCGGACACCGCGTCCTGCCGAACGCCACGATGCGCCGCGTCCGCAGGGTGCTGGACGCCCGCGCCGGCGAGGTGGCCGCCCAGGCCGACCTGGTGGTGGACGCCGCCGCGTTACTGGTGCTCGCCGCGTCCGACCCCAATCTGTCGTCGGACGCCCCCACCGGCGCCGCCCGCCCCGAGGTGCACACCAGCAGGCCGGGAACGGTCACCTCGCACCCCGTCCCCGGCACCCGCTACGTCACCGACAGCGGCCGCGAGGCCGACGTCACCACGGACGAGATCAAGCAGGCCGTCGCGAACCTGGACGCGGAGCACTTCGTGCACGGCGCGGGGAACGTGCGGGGCTTCTCCTGGGACGGCGACGTCCTGGTGGTGGACACCGCGAACGGCCCCCAGCACTTCCGCTTCACCATCGGCAGGCCCGACCAGCGGGAGATGGCGACGACCCGGGTGCGGACGGGCAGCGACACCGAGCCGCACCTGGTGACCTTCGCCCCCCGCATCGCCACCGACCAGCTCACCAGGGTCTGGCTGCACGAGATCACGCACACGTTCCAGCGGCAGGAGGCCATGTCGAGGGGGCCGCTGCGCCGGATCCTGCGCCGGATGCTGCCGAGCGGCGTCGCCGCCGACTCCAGGGACGAGTGCGTGACCGCCCAGCAGAACGAGCTGGCGTACCTGATCGAGCGCTGGAACACCGCCGACACGGTGCCGGAGCAGCGGGCGACGGCCGTCGACATCGACGGTCTGCTGGCCACGCTGCGCGCCCGCGGCGTCGAGGTGCCGCCCGCTCCCTGGGAGGCGGGGCCCGACCACGAGCGGACCACCCTCGACATCCCCCGCCTGGGCGACAACCCGAGCGTCGCGGAGGTGCGGCAGACCGCCGAGCGGCTCAAGGAGTCGGAGAAGACCCTGCGGCGGCTGCGCGAGCAGTACAAGGCGAGCGCCGGGGAGGCCCGCGACAACGCCAGGCAGGCCGAGGAGAACGCAAGGAAGACCACCAAGGAGAAGGACAGCGGCGTCGAGCGCCGGCGCGCGGCGGCCGTCGAGGAGGCCCGCGCCGCGCGGGACAGGCAGGAGCGGCACGAGCGGCGCGCGGCCGCGTACGGGACCGCGCTGAACGCCGCGATCCGGGCCAGGAAGGCGCACGAGCGGTACGCGCGGCTGCTGGAGGCGATGTCCGGCGCGCCTCGGCTGCTGACCCGGCCCGACGAGGTCTCGCTGCCCATGCTCGCGCAGGCCGCCCTGCGCGAGGTCGCGGCGTCCCACATGGGGTACGACGCGGCGGTCGGCCAGACCCGGCCCGACCCGTGGTCGCTGACCGAGTCGATGCCCACCGGCCGGCTGGCCCACCTGGAGGAGCTGACCGAGAAGGTCAACCAGGAGCTGAGGGCTCAGAAGGCCGTCAAGCAGTACAAGACGGGCGAGCTGGACACCCTCATCCGCGCCGAGTGGCACAAGGTGGTGGCGGGCGACGGCCTGGTGCTGGTCGCGGGCCACGGCCGCAAGGCGGTCGAGCTGCGGATCGCGCTCACGGTCTCGGACCTGGTGGAGGTCGCCGACCCGGGCATGCGGGCGTCCCAGCTGACGCAGGGCAACTTCTACCAGACGGGACAGTCCTACACCGCCACCGAGTCGGGCAGCGTCGGCACGTCGGCGGAGTTCGACACGCGGAAACTGGCGCAGTGGCTCCCCAAGGGCTCGATCGCCGACGCGATGGGGTGGGCCGGCGTCGCCATCGGTGCCGGCGCGAGCCGTAACTGGTCGGTCTCCAGCGGCGGCAGCATGTTCGAGCAGGGCGGCACGGTCGCGGACAATCGCACGGAGGCGGCGCTGTACGACGGCGACGCCAAGTGGACGGTGCAGGTGCGCACCGGGCGGAACACCACGTGGAGCGACCCCGTCGAGGTCACCTCCGGCAAGCCGGGCGACGCCCACACCCAGCGCATCTGGGTGTGGCACTCCGCCGTCGACCCCAACATCACCCGCACCCTCACGATCCCCGCCGACCAGCGCCGTCCCGGAGTGCCGAACCAGGCGGTCCTCGGCATGACCGGCCTGGAGGAGGCGCTGGAGGCGCTCGCCGCCGAGCTCGGCGGCGAGTACACCCAGATCGGCACCGGCGCCCGCGACAACCTGCGCAGGTTCGTCGTCCGCGAGATGCAGCTGCGCTTCGCTCAGGTGCTGGAGTCCGGCCTGTCGGTGAACCTCGCCGTGCAGGGCATGCCCGACACCAGGATCACCGCCACCGCCGAGGTCGTCGAGGAGGAGACCGAGCTGCTCGGCGGCTGGACGCGGGACGTGCTGCAGGAGAGGGTGCTCACCGAGACCGCCACCTCCACCACCAGGATCGAGCACGGCGGCTCCATCGAAGGCAAGGTGGCCGCGAAGATCACCTCCGACGACCTCAACAACGTGGACGTGCTCGGCCCCCTCGGCGACTACTCCGCAGACTCGATCAAGCCCGAGGTCAAGGCCGGCGTGCCGATCTCCCAGTCGTCCGCCTCGACGGCCAACGAGGTCGCCGTGCACCCGCAGGTGGACAAGAGCAGCGGCATGTCGGTGACGCACCGCAAGCAGGTCAAGATGACGTTCACCATCGAGCGGGCGGGCAAGCCGACGCGGGAGCTGGACCCGTTCCTGACCGAGCTGCTGGTACGCCAGCAGGCGGTGGACGCCTGGTACGCCGGCGACCCCGTGCCGGTCCAGGCGTTCGTCAGGGACGACGGTGGGATCAGGTTCGACGCCGACGGCCTGCCCGTGCCCGCGGACGCGCCCGCCCAGGAGCCCATCACGGGCCGCAGGATCGGGCTGCCCGACTGGCTCGGCGCCGGCGAGGGCCGGCTGCGCGGCGCGGGTCCCACCGACGTCCGGGAGATCCGCGAGCTGGGGGACCTCGTGCAGGAGGTGATCGACAAGCTCGAGCACACCGGCCTGGTGTCCACCAGAGGCGAGAACGGCGCGCGCGTCTACAGCGACAACCTGCTCGTCCGCGCCGCCCAGCAGCTGAACGAGGACGACATCAAGGCCCACCTGCAGGAGAGCGCGCTCCGCAGCGGGTTCGACCAGCTCACCCAGGGCGGCGTCATCGTCCCGCTGCAGTCGCACGGCGTCGGCCGGGCCCTCGACCTGCACGCCCTGCACATCGTGATCCGGCAGAACGAGGGCGACACCGGCACCGGCGTCGGCCAGACCCACAAGGTGCGGACCCACCTCGACATCGCCAGCGACACCTCAGGACGGGGCATCAACCGGTCGGTCACGAAGGCCCTCGGCGGCTCCGTGGGCAAGACCGACGGCCCTGGGGAGGGGCAGGACGGGGTCTCCCACAGCGCGGGCGTGAACGTCGGCGGCGACCGCACGTTCTCGGCCGGCACCAGCACCTCCAGCATGGTCAACAACGTCGCCATGACGGAGGACGACAACAAGGAGCCGACCGCCGGTGTCCTGACCGACGCGACGATCCAGGTCGACCACCTGCACGGCGACGAGGTCGCGACGCTGGTCGAGCCGCGTGCCATCAAGCCACTGCTGATGGTCCCCGCCGGGCTGCTGTCCCATGAGGGGGGCCCGCGCTTCAGCGGCAAGATCGGCAAGCCGTCGAAGCGGCTCATGGAGATCGCCAGGCTGGAGCACTTCGACGCCGGTCGCGAGCTGGGCGACATCGACAAGGTCAGGAACCTGCTGCCCAAGGCACTGCGGAAGAGCGTCGCGCCGCTGGTCCAGCTCTGGCCGATGCTGAGCCGCCACCATCTCGCCGGCCACATCTTCGAGGGCCCGGTCGTGAACGACGTCGCGCTGGACCTCAACGGGGCCTCGCCCACGCGCGTGCGGATGGACGTGCGAGGGGTGCTGGGCGAGGCGGAGTTCGTCGACATCGCCGACCCGGTATCAGGCGACATCATGCTCGCCCTGCGCAGCGCCGGCATCAGCTGGAGCTCGGCGCGCAACTTCCTGGGCGGCCTGACGAACAGCGTCGGCGACGCCGACGACGGCGGCACGACGAGCGACAGCGGGACCGTCTCACTGCCGGGGCGCAACCGGGTCAAGTCGGTGGCGGCCGCGCTCGTCGCCATCTTCGGCACCGAGTTCCTCGGCATCGCGGTGGGCCGCAAGTACCGGATCCGGGTGCCCGTGGACGTCATCGCGAAGGTGACCACCCGACAGGCGTCCCAGATCGGGTTCGACCTCGCCGGCGAGCGGCGGGGCGCCGCGCTGCGCAGCCGTGGCCAGGGCGTGTTCGTCGTCCCCGAGAACGACGCGCTGCGGCTGTTCGCCGAAGGCGAGCTGAACCTGCCGGTGCCCGTCGTGGCCGACGCGGTCGAGCGCTGGCTCAACGGCCACATGAACCTGCACCGCACGGTCGCGGTGCCGCTGATCCACCGGTACGTCGAGGTCAGCGCCGCGGCGAACCACCGCGGCGAGGACATCGGCCTGGGCAAGAAGCACTATCCGACCCGGTTGCTCGAGGCGCTCAAGAAGGTCGCCGACATCGGCCCGGCGGTCACCCCGGCCGCCGACGCCGCGCGGCACGACCCCGGCAAGGGCTGGGTCCGGCTGGACGAGGCACTGACCGCCGCCCAGACCGTCAACGACCAGCTCAGAGAGGTCGTCGTCGCACCCCAGTACGAGCACGGCATGGGCGTCAGCGTCCCCGAGTCGTTCGTCGTGCGCAACCGTCCGGGCGGGGAGCAGGTCGCCATCCTCGACGAGGTGATGAACGCCGTCGAGGAGGCGCTGCCCGGCGTCACCGAGCACACGCCCAACCTGTACCGGCAGCTCCGCGTGGACCTCAACGGGGCCCGCCCGAAGGTCCACCTCGAGGAGATGTGGTCGCGGCGCGGGTTCGAGCGCGAGTACGACGTCCAGCGCGCCTCGGAGACACAGGCCTCCCAGGTCGTCACCATCCGCCTGCGGACCGTCAGCGCGGGCGACCCGCGCCTGGCGCGCATGGTGAGCCAGACCGACGAACAGGGCACCATCATCCAGCGCTACAGGGGAGAGGAGGCCACCCGCACGGAGTCGTACAGCGCCACGTGGTCCGGCGGCCTCGACTACAGCGACAGCCAGGACGGCACCGACAGCAAGTTCGGCCTGTCCACCAAGCGCAACCGCTCCTTCGCCGGCACCGCGATCCGCAACGTCATGCGGCTGCTGCGCATCGCGAGGTTCGTCGGCGACACCACGATCGAGCAGGACCAGGTGCTCGTCCTGGAGGTCTCGACCCGCCCCGCCCGGGTGCGGCCGGTCCCGTTCGAGCGGTACGTGCCGGGCCTGGCCGCCAAGATCCGCGCCAAGAGGGACGCCACGCGCGTCGAGCGCCTGGTGGTGCGGCGCGAGTACGACATGACGCTGCGACGCCGCATCCCCAGCGACATGGTGCGCCCCGTCGCCCAGGACCCGGGCCCGGCCCCCGACGTGATCGACCCGCGCTCGGTGGAGCTGCCGCCGGGCGTCTTCCCCGAGGTGCTGGTCGAGCACGATGACAAGCCCACACTGCACGCCGGCCTCATGCGCGAGCTGGAGGAGATGGTCGGCCCCGCGGCGGCCGCGGAGCGCTCGGGAGCGCTGTCCGCGTGGCTGTCGCACTCCGGCATGATCACCGGCCTGGAACGCGTCGCGGGGCCCGACGGCCAGGTGATGGCGCAGGTCGCCGAGCCGAGGTTCCGTACCCAGGGCGTGGACGTCGCGGTCAGGGCCCGCATGTCGGACCTCACCGTCGTGGCCGGGCCGTTCGACGGCGAGACGGGCGAGGTCAGCAGAAGGGCCGAGGCGCAGAACGTCTCCATCGGCCGCGGCCGGCTCAAGCCCGCGGGCATGAGCACGGGCAACGGCTGGAGCGTCCTCGGCCTCTCCTACGGCGCCAACGCCGGCGCCCAGGCCTCGGAGAGCGTCAGCCAGCACCAGGGCGCGCGCAGCGAGCGCAGCATGTTCGAAAGCGGCAAGCTTTACACCGTCCGCCTCCGGGTGGACTACGACGCGACCTTCACCCGGGTCAAGCGGCAGGGCGACGGCAACGTCAAGCCCCGCGAGGACAGTAAGTTCCGGCCGGCCGTCTCCAGCGCCACCGCCATGATCACGCTGCCCGGTGAGGTGCTCGCGGAGCTGGACGCCAGGATGCAGCGCGGCATCCGGGTCGCGGCGCCGATGGACGATCTGCCGCAGTTCACGTTCCAGCCGGATCCCGGCCGCGAAGGGCTGATCCAGATCCTCCAGGACGCCAGGGTCGCCGCCCGCGAGCGCGGCCGGGTGGCCGGCGTCTACGTGCGGGAGTCCGACGGCATCCACCGCTACCTGGCCGCCCCCGACGGCACCGTGCGCAACGACAGCGCGCGCAGCAGCCAGCGTGACGCCGGTTTCGCCGAGGCGTTCTCCACGCTGCCGCCCCACCTGCTCGACGCGGCCGACCGGAACGATCTCGACCTGCGCCAGGTCTTCCTCACCTCGCCCGTGTCCGGCACCTTCACCGACCAGGTCGCCGCCGCGCTGGACGAGCGCGGTGTGCTCCCGCCGCCGCCGGAACCGGTCTGGAAGATCGCCGAGGAGGAGGAGGCCACGCCGGCCGTCGGCGGCGGCACCTTCCTGGGGTCCACCTCGCCGTCGGTCACCTCCCAGGAACTGCCCGGCAGCCCGCTGTCCGCCTCCGCGCGTCCCGAGGACGTCCCCGACCTCACCCTCGACGAGATCCGCGCGCAGGACGTGTCCGTCACCGACTTCGGCGGCGTCGTCGCCCACCTGGGCTGGACCGGGGGCGACCGCCTCGTGGTGCAGGTCCCCGGGGCCGCCGACCAGCACGTGCAGGTGATGGCCGAGGACCCGGGCGCGGGGCTCGTCGGACGTACGGACCTGTACGCGGGCACCGCCGAGGAGCCGCACGTGATGCGCATCGGGCGTCGCGTGCACCCGGACCTGGTGTCGTCGGTGCTGGTCCACGAGATCTCGCACGTCGCCCAGGAACGCGCCGCGCAGCAGGCCGGTACGCGGCACGGGATCGTCAGGGGGGCGCTGTCGGCCCAGGAGGAGGGCACCGACCACTGCGTCACGCCCCGGCTCGACGAGCACGCCCACCTGTCGCGCAAGTGGCACGCGACCACCGACCCGCAGGCCAGGGAGCGGATCGCGGCCGCCATCGACGCCCTGGCCATCGACCTCCGCAAACGCGGCCACACCCCACCGCTCCCACCCTGGCCCACCTCGGCCCCGTCGGCCCTCGCCGACGCGAACGGCTCGCCTCCCGCGGTCAGTGCGGCGGACGCGGCGACCGCGGCCAAGCTGCGCGGCCTCATCGACACGCTCAACGGCCGTCAGCCCGCCGCCCCGTCGATCGCCGACGCCCTCAACGGCACCACCACGCACGGCTCGATCGCAGCCGCCCTGAACGGCGGCGCACCCGTGAATGGCGGCGCAGCTCTGAACGGCGGCGCAGCCAGGACGCCGGCCGCCACCGCTGACGGGCGCAAGGGCGGGACCAAGGGGTTCCTCGCCGGTGTGCTCAACGGGCGGTCCCCCGCTCGCGGGTCGATCGCGGCGGCGCTCGGCGGCGGGCGGTCCGCGCCCACCGGGATGGCCGCCGTGCTCCAGGCCGAGGCGAGGAAGGCCGGCCTGGCGCCCGGGCAGCCGGGTGCGGCGGCCAAGATCGCGGCCCTGGCCAGGGCGGGCGAGCTGACCCCCGAGCACGTGGCGGCGCTGCGCGGCGAGCCCGAACTGCCCGAGCTGGCCGCCGCCCATGCGGTCAGCAGGGCCGCCGCGCTCATGGGCGCCAGGGCCCGGGTCCTGGGCCCCGGCCTGCTCGACATCCGGATCCCCGGCCGCCCGCCCCTGGTCATGGAGATCCGCCCCGCCGACCTGGCCGGCCCCATGAACGGCGCGGGCCAGGTGACCATCCCCCAGCAGGCGAACGGCCTGAGCACGGCGAACGGCTCGGGCACGGCGAACGGCTCGGGCACGGCGAACGGCTCGGGCGCGGGGAACGGCTCCGGTGGGGCGAACGGATCGGGGGTGCAGGGGGACGGTGGTGTGGTGACGTACCAGGTGGATGGGCGGAAGACGGTCGGCGCGAACGAGCGGGCCGCCGCCGCGACCGCCGCGGGAGCGCTGGCGGCGGCACTCGGGCTGCAGGTCGGCCCGCACCAGGAGGTGGCGGCGCTGTTCGAGGCCGTCCGCCAGGTGCGGGCCGCGAGCCCGGCGCAGCGCCCGGCCCGGCTCGGCGTCCTGCACGACCTGGCCGCCGCCGCGCCGCTGCACCTGGTGCCGGCCCCGCTGGCCGCCGATCTCAGAACGATGCTCGCCGACCCCCGGCCGGACGACGGGCAGACGTTCCTGCAACGCGGCCGCGAGCTCGCCGACGGCAGCGGCTGGGAGGTCATGTGCGAGTGCCCGCAGGACGGCCCCTGCTTCTGCGGCCGACGCAAGGACGCCGTGCCCGACCACCTCGTGGCCCAGTGACGACGGGGTGCTGACGGCGGCAGGAGTCTCCGGGGTGTGGGCATGATAGGAGAAACGGCGAGGAGAGGACGGTTATGGCGTTCGCGATAGCACGGACGAGGGATGAGGCGCATCTCTACCTCGACCTGCACCCGTGCGCGTGCGGCTCGGTCGAGACGGCGTGGGACAGCGGCCTGGTCGCCGTCGACGACGGGCTCGCCACGCGTTACCGGGGAGCCTGCGACGACTGCGGCAGGCAGCGCGAATACCTGTTCGGGGTGCCCGAGCGGCCGACGATGCCGGCGGGCTACCCCACGTTCGGCGGCCCGGAGCCGTCGCAGCTGCTCGACGCGGGGGAGTGGCTGTGGGTGGCCGACCTGACGGCGGGCAACGTGCCGGTGGACGACGAGGCGGAGGCCCACCGCACGCTGTCGATCGCCACGGCGGCCGTCGAGGAGGTCGTCAAGTTCATCCCGCCGGGCGCCGACGAGGTGCCCGACGACGGGTTCTGGTCGCAGCGGGGCAGGGAGATACGGGCGGCCGAGCCCGGCAGGTTCCAGCTCGACCGGCTGCTGATCGTCCGCGACTCCTTCCGCGACCTGGCGGCCCGGCATGCCTGACGCCGTCATGGCGCGCTCGCTGGTGGAGGCGCACGTCTACCTCGACCTGACGGTCTCGGGCGGGTCGGCGGGCGCTGAGGTCATCGAGGTGCCCGACGGGTGGCTGGTGCGGGCGGGTGGCGTGGAGATGCCGGTCTCGTACGCCGGCGAGCACGCGGCCAGGGAGGCCCGCACCACGTTCGGCACGGGCAGGTCCGAGCTGCTGGACGCCGGACAGTGGGTGCTGATCGGCGGCACGTACGCGAGCCGCGCCCTGGAGGGCGGCCTCTTCTACGCCGCCGGCCCCGCCGACCCCCAGCGGGTCCGCGCCGTCGAGACCGACTGGACGTACGCCGCCGACGCGGTGGCCGAGGCGCTGAAGTTCCTGCCCGAGGGGGCCGCCGCGCTGCCGTCCGAGGCGTTCTGGACGGAGATGGGCAGGTCCGCCCGCGAGGCCGAGCCCGGCCGCTTCACCAGGGCCAAGCTGGAGAGCGACCTCGCCTTCTACCGCCAGAGCCTCGCCGACTTCCGCCGTCTCGCCGGCTCCGCCCGGCCCCGCTGAGCCCCTCCGGTTCCAGCCTGAACCGAGCCCACCGTAAAATCATGCAAACTTGGTAGGGAATGTTGACTTAGGGCTTCGGCGCTCGTATCTTCGAGACCATGAGCCAGGGCCCCCACCACACGTCCTCGTTACGACTCACGCTCGCCGCGCTCGTCCTGCTGCTCCTGACGGCCTGCGCCCCGAGCGCCGCCCAGGAGCCCGGCGGGCCCGAGCTGGCTGCGCAGGCGCCGCTGCCGACAGTGGTCCCACAAGGCGCCAGGCTGATCGTCGGAGACCCCGCGACCAAGGTGGCGCTGCGGCTCTCCGGCGAGATCGAGACGTTCTCGTTCGCCATCGAGTGGGCCAACATCAGCGGCGGCCCGCAGACGAGCGAGGCGTTCAGGGCCGGCGCGCTCGACGTCGGCGCGGTGGCCGACATCCCGCCCATCCACGCCACCTGGACCGGCCTGCCGGTGAAGATCGTGGCCTCGAAGTTCCGCAAGGACCCGCTCGCCCACCCCACGTACGAGCTCGGCGTCGCCCCAGGCGCCCACGTCAGGACCCTCGCCGACCTGCGCGGCAAGAAGATCGCCTACAGCCCGGGGCAGGCGCAGGGCGCGCTCGTGCTCAGGGTGCTGAAGAAGGCCGGGCTCACCAAGGACGACGTCGAGCTGATCGAGCTGCCGAGCACCGGCGACGTCTACCCCAACGCGCTGGCCTCCCGCCAGGTGGACGTCGCGCCCATCGGCGGCGTCAACATCAAGCGCTACACCGCCAAGTTCGGCAAGGACGGCGCCACGACCGTCCGGCACGGCCTGCGTGACGACCCCGCCCACCTCTACGTCCGCACCGAGACGCTCAAGGACCCGGCCAAGGCGGCCGCCCTGCGCGAGTACGTCGCCGCCTGGGCCCGCGCCTCCCGCTGGATCTACGAACACCCCGAGGAGTGGATCGACGGCTACTACGTCAAGGACCAGGGCCTCAACGCCGCCGACGGCCAGTACCTGGTGGACCAGGCGGGCGAGCCCGACATCCCCGCCGACTGGTCGGAGGCCGTCACCCGGCACCAGGAGACCATCGACATCCTGGCCGCCGAGACCGGCAACGAGCCGCTCAAGGCCGAGGACCTCTATGACCGCCGCTTCGAGCCCATCGCCGCCGCCGCACTGAAGGAAGGTGCGTGATGACGTCCCAGAGAACGCCGCTGCCGGACACCCTGCCGGACACCCTGCCGGACACCCTGCCGGACACCCTGCCGGACACCCTGCCGAACCTCCTCCCGGGCCCCCGCCGGACATCCGCAGGAAGGAGGGTGTGAGATGACGCTGCTCGCCTCCCGGCCCGCCGCGCCCGCCCGCGTACGCGCCCGCCGCCGCCTCAGGCCGGGCCGCCCGATCAGGCTGGGCTTCCTGCTGGGCCCGCTGCTGCTGCTCGCCCTCTGGGCGCTCGCCTCGGCGACGGGCCGGCTCGACCCCCGGTTCCTGTCGGCGCCGTGGACCGTGGTCGCCACGGCCGGCGACCTGATCGCGAACGGCCGCCTCCAGGACAACCTGCTGACCTCGGTCGGCCGGGTCGCCTCGGGCCTCGCCATCGGCGTGCCGCTGGGCACGGTGCTGGCGCTGGTGTCCGGGCTCAGCCGCTGGGGCGAGGCGATCATCGACGGCCCGGTGCAGATCAAGCGGGCCGTCCCGTCGCTGGCGCTGATGCCGCTGCTCATCCTGTGGCTGGGCATCGGCGAGGGCATGAAGATCACGGTCATCGCGGTCGGCGTCCTCGTGCCCATCTACATCCACACCCACAACGGCCTGCGCGGCATCGACAGCCGCTACGTCGAGCTGGCCGAGACCGTCGATCTGCGGCGCGGCACGTTCATCAGGAAAGTGGTGCTGCCGGGGGCGCTGCCCGGATTCCTGCTGGGGCTGCGGTTCGCGGTCACGACGGCGTGGTTGTTCCTGGTGGTGGCCGAGCTGATCAACTCCACCAGCGGCATCGGCTACATGATGGACCTGGCCCGCACGTACGGTCAGACCGACGTCATCCTCGTCGGCATCGTCCTGTACGGCCTGCTCGGCCTGTTCTCCGACGCCGCGGTCCGCCTGGTCGAAAGGAGGACGCTGTCGTGGCGACGGACGTTGGCGAGCTGATCCGCGTCGAGCGGCTGACCCGCGTCTACGGCGCCCGCAAGGTGCTGGACGGCCTCGACCTGGAGCTGGCGCCCGGCGAGTTCACCGCGCTGCTCGGCCGCAGCGGCTCGGGCAAGAGCACGCTGCTGCGTGCCCTGGCCGGCCTGGACGGCGACGTGGCGGGCGGCGGCGCGGTGCGGGTGCCCGACGAGGTGTCGGTGGTCTTCCAGGACGCCAGGCTGCTGCCCTGGCAGCGGGTGCTGCCCAACGTCGTGCTCGGCCTGACCGGGGCCGGGGAGCGCGGCCGGCAGAGCCTGGCCGAGGTCGGACTGGCCGGGCGCGAGCGGGCCTGGCCGAACGAGCTGTCGGGAGGCGAGCAGCAGCGCGTCGCGCTGGCCCGGTCCCTCGTACGCGAGCCCCGGCTGCTGCTCGCCGACGAGCCGTTCGGCGCGCTCGACGCCCTGACCAGGCTGAAGATGCACCGGCTGCTGCGCCGCCTGTTCGAGCAGCACCGCCCGGCCGTGCTGCTGGTCACCCACGACGTGGACGAGGCCATCGCGCTGGCCGACCGGATCCTGGTGCTCGACTCCGGCCGCATCGCCACGGAGCTTCGGCCCGACTCCGCCGCCGACCCCGCCGAGACCAGGGCCGTGCTGCTGCGGGCGCTCGGCGTCACCGGGGAGGAGTGATGGTCGCACTCGCGCGGCTACTTGAGCGGCGGCCCGGCCGGGTGGAGCATCATGTCCAGGTCTGCTTCACCCGCTTTCCGAGTCTTCCTACTAAATCTATGGGAAAATGAGTTCATGAGCCTGGACGAGATGCGCGCGTCGAGTGCCCGCGCCGACACGCCGCTGACCGCCGCCATCCTGGCCGGCCGGTGGGTACGCTCGGCCGCCGTCGATGACGAGCACGGCCGGTGGTGGCAGGCCAACCCCGACACGCGCGGCGCGTCCGCCGTCACCGCCGAGCCCTGGTCCCTCTACTCGGGGGCCGCCGGGGTCGTGCTGTTCTTCCTGGAGCTGGCCGCCGCCACCGGGCACGAGGCGTACCTGGAGGACGCCAGGGCCGGCGCCCGCCGGCTCGCCGCCACCTGGCGCGAGCAGGACGACCTGACCCTCTACCACGGCCTCACCGGCGTGATGATCGCGCTCATGGAGGCCGGGTGGACGCTCGGCGAGCCCGCGTTCGAGTCCGAGGCCGCGGCCATCGCCGACCACATCGTGCGCAAGGGCACCGAGCGGGGCGACGGCGTCCAGTGGTCGCGCGATCCGGCGCAGCGCGGTGAGGGCGGCATCATCCTCGGGCTGCTGCGGGCCGCCACGCACCTCGGCGTGCCCGCGTACGAGGAGGCCGCCGTGGAGGCCGGGCTGCGCGTCGCCCGGCTGCCAGTCCCCGGCCACCGGTTCGGTGACTGCGCCGACCTGCCGGTGGACGCCGTCACGCCGGGCTTCCTCGCCGGCACGTCCGGCACCGCGTACCTGCTGGCCCGCCTGTACGGCGTCACCGGCGAGCGGCGCTTCCTCCACGCCGCGCGCAGCGGCGCCGCCTTCGTCCGCGAGGTCAGCGTCGTGAGCGGGCGCTGCGCGGTCGTGCCGCACCACGTGCCGCACGCGCGCGGCCTGCACTACCTCGGCTTCTGCTCCGGCTCCGCCGGCGTGGCGCGGATGTTCTACGAGCTCTACCGGGTGGACGGCGACCCCACCGACCTGGAGTGGGCCGAGCGGCTGGCGCGCGGCATCATCAGCAGCGGAGCGCCGCGCCGCCGCACCGAGGGCTACTGGAACGTCGCCTGCCAGTGCTGCGGCACGGCCGGCGTGATCGAGCTGTTCGTCGGCCTGTGGGCGGCCACCGGTCACCGGGACCACCTCGACTACGCCTACACGCTCGCCGCCGACCTGATCGGCCGCGCCACCGACCACAACGGCCAGGGCTACCGCTGGTACCAGGCCTACCGCCGGCTCCGCCCCGGCGAGGTCACCGCCGACACCGGCTACATGGTCGGGGCCGCCGGCATCGGCTCGGCCCTCCTCCACCTCGACGCCGCCGGCCTCCCCGACCGCCCCCGCCGCATCGTGCTCCTCCCCGACAACCCCTTCCCGTCGATCCCCCTCCCCACCTCAGCCGTCAACGACGACTGAGCACCGCATCCCGCGCGGGTCAGCGGGGAGCCAGCAGGTCGGTGATGCGGAGGAAGCCGTCTTCGCCGTGGCCGAGGCCGATCACTCTGCGGGCCAGGCCCTCCGCCGCGCGCATCACGCTCGCGTCGATGCCGCGTTCCTCCGAGGCCTGGACGATGTGCTTCATGGAGGAGGCGGCTGAGGTGATCGGGTTGACGTCGCCGGAGAAGGAGCCGGTGTCCGCCTCCTCCGCGCCTGTCTCGATGAGCGGGGGCAGGATGGCGGCGATGCCCTGCGCGAAGGGCGCCAGTTCCCGCGCTGTGACGCCCTCCGCCTTGGCCAGGGCCAGCGCGTGGGCGTAGCCGGCCATGGCGGTCCAGAAGATGTCGAGCAGCGCCAGGTCGTAGGAGGCCGCCCGGCCGATGTCGGCGCCCAGGTGGGTGTGGGTGCCGCCGAGCGCGTCCAGCGCCGGCTTGTGCTCGCGGTAGAGCTCCTCGGGCCCGCTGTGCAGGAACACGGCGTCAGGGGTGCCGATGCCGTGCGCGGCCGCCCACGCGCCGGTCTCCCGGGCGCGGGCGGGCGTGTCGGCGGTCAGGTTGACCAGGGTGCGGCCCTTGAGCGCGGAAGTGACCGCCTCCCTGCCTACGATCGCGTCGGCCGCGTCGTAGTCGACCACGCAGAGCACGGTGAGCGGGCTCGCGGCCACCGCCGATTCGGGGGAAGAGGCGCCCGCCGCGCCGCGGGCGACCAGCTCGCGGTCCCTGCCCGGCGTACGGTTCCAGACGGTGACGGCCAGGCCCGCGTCCAGGAGGGCGCCGGCCAGCGCCCGGCCCATCGGGCCCAGACCGAGCACGGTGACGGCAGACTGTGGGGTGGATGCGGACATGCGTGAAGACTCCTTGACGAAAGTGCTGAAGGTGGGATGGCGATGACGCGCAGCAGGGCACAGGACACGAACGTGTGCGGGGTGACCGCCGCGATCGCCGTGATCGACGGCAAGTGGAAGACGCTCCTGCTGTGGCTGCTGGAGTCAGGCCCGTGGCGGCCGGGTGAGCTGCTGCGGCAGGCGCCGGGGCTCAGCGAGAAGGTGCTGACCCAGACGCTGCGCGAGATGGAGGCCGACGGTCTCGTCCACCGGGAGGTCTACGACGTCCGGCCGCTGAAGACCGAATACTCGCTGACCCCGTTCGGCCAGGACCTGGCCGACGCGCTGGCACCCCTCGCCGACTGGGGCCACCGCCGCCTCGAGAGGCTGGCCGCGACCCGGCAGGTCTCGTGACGCGCACCGCCCCGGCCTCCCTCGAACGTCCGGCTGATCCCGGCGGCCCTCCGCCGCCATGACCTCAGCTTCGTCCGGGGACGGCCGGAGCGGCAAGTACCCACTAAAAAGTGGGTATCAGGCGTACGCCCTGACCTCCGCCACGCCGTTCAGTCCCGTTCGGGCTGGACGAGGCCGCCTGCATCGACGGCGCGTCGCCGTGGCGGGTGTTCTGGACGATCGTGCTGCCTCATCGCGCCGATCATCGTGCTCTTCTTCCTGCGGCGTTACTTCATCGAAGGGGTGACGCTCACCAGCATCAAGAACTGATACACGGCGATGGTCGGGCGTCGCGCCGGCGTAGTGCTAGGTGCGGGTGGCGGCCTCGTCGTCCATCGACTCCCAGGCCGCCTGCGCCCGCCGGTGCCAGCGGTTGCGCAGGTCGTGGAAGACCGCCGCGGCGCGCGGCCCCGGCCAGTCGGGACGCAGCAGCTCGGCCGGCAGGTCGGGGTCGAGGAACGGGAAACGCCGCCACTCCTGGATGAGCTGCACCTGCGCGGCGAACACCGCCTGCTCGGCGTCGGCCGTCCGGAGGGTGGTGAAGCGGTCGATGAAGGCCAGGTAGCGCTGCTCCACGTCGTCGAGGTCCCAGGCGGAGGCGATCAGCGCCGCGGGGTCGCCGATGCCGGTCGCGGGTCCCGTCCAGGAGAAGGCCCGGTCGCCGAGCCCGAGCTCGGTGATGACGTCGCGCACGGCGGCCTCCTTCGAGGCGTCCGGCACCACCCACAGGCCGGGGGAGGGGGAGCCGAGGCCGAGCCAGGTGAGCCGGGTGCGCAGCCGGTGGCGCAGCCGCCGCTGGGCCTCCGGCACCCCGGCGGTCAGCACCAGCCAGCGGCCGTCCCAGTCGTGCGGCCCGCGCATGAAGCCGTAGATGCGCTCGGCGCCCTCGCGCAGCAGCCGGTCGCCCGCCGGCGTCAGGCTCCAGCGCACCCTGCGCCCGTGGCGGGCGGGGGAGAGCAGCCCCTGCGCGGCGGTCCGCGACAGCGCCTGCCGGGCCGACTTCTCCTCCACGCCGAGCGCCCCGAGCGCGGCCACCAGCGTGCCCGTCCACACCTCGCCGCCGCGCGGCAGCACGAACTCGCCGAGGATCGTCAGCAGCAACGCGGGCGCCCCCGCCGCCTCGCGCGCCCGCCCCGCCGGCGTCGCGATCTCCAGGGCCTTCGCAAGCTCGACCACGTGTGCTCCTCAGTCGGAACAATTTGCTACAAAAATCTGACGATACCTGCTTCCGGCGTCGAATGTCATGGCTGATCTTCCGGCGCCGCCGAGCGTAATGTACGGGACATGCTCGACGGCCGCCCGCTCATCGACGCCCACGTTCACGTGCCCGTGCTCGGCACGCTCAAGCCCGCCTGGCTGGGCTGGGCCCGGCGGTTCGGCGCCGACGGCGTGCTGGACGACGTCTGGGACGCCGCAGGCCGGCCCCGCCCGGGCAGGCTCGACGCGTTGTTCGCCGCCGAGGGCGTGGACGTGGCGCTGCTGATGTGCGAGTACAGCCCCAAGGCGACCGGCACGCAGGAGTTCGAGGACCTGCTGCCGATCGTCGAGCACAACCCGCGCAGGTTCCGCCCGATCGCGAACGTCAACCCGCACCTGCACTACCCGATCGCCGCCGAGGTGCGCCGCCAGCTCGCACTTGGGGCCGCCGCGCTCAAGTTGCACCCGGTGCACGGCGGGTTCCGCTGCGACGACGCCGCCCTCTACCCCGCCTACCACGTGCTGGAGGAGAGCGGCGTGCCGCTGGTCGTGCACTGCGGCACCAGCACGTTCCCCGGCTCGGCCAACGAGAACGCAGACCCGGCCTTCCTCATCCCGGTCCTGCGCGACTTCCCCGGGCTCCACGTGGTGCTCGCGCACGGCGGGCGCGGCTGGTGGTACGACGCCGCCGCCTTCCTCGCGCTCGCGCACGACACGGTCTGGCTGGAGCTGTCCGGCCTGCCGCCCAAGCGGCTGCCCGAGTACTACGCCCGCTACGACCTGGCCCGACTGGCCCGCAGGTGGATCTTCGGCACCGACTGGCCCGGCGTCCCCGGCACCGCCGCCAACGCCCGCGACGTCGCCGCACTGCTCCCCGTCGAGACACCCGATCTCGTCGCCGCGGTGCTGGGAGGCAATGCCCGGCAGGTCTACGCGGGTCTCCCTGACATATTTCACGCATAACAAGTAGGAAATGTTGACTTATCCGGACATGCGGCTTAGCGTCGAGGACATGAGCCAGGGCTTCCTCCTGACCACGCGCCCCCACGTGGACTTCTGCCATGTCGCCGGCGCGCAGTGTCGCTGATCACGGACCACCGCCCGCGGCGTACCGCCGCGTTCTCCCTCGTCCCCCTCGTGCTCCGGCGTGGCCGACGCCGTCCACGCGCCCGCTGACGAACCCGTACACCGTGCTCGCGCACCACACCGCCAGGGCGCCGCGCGCGCACGCCTTCCCTGTGAGGAACGATCCCGTGATCCCATCCCCGACCAGCCCAGCACCGACCAGCCCAGCACCGACCACCACGACCCGCGACCGAGAAGGGAGGGGCCGGGCATGACCGACACGATGCCCGGACGCGCCGTCGGCGCCGAATCGTTCCGCCGGGCACTCGCCGTGCACGCCAGCGGCGTCGTGGTGATCACCGCCCAGAACGAGGGCGTCCCGGTCGGCATGACCGCCACCTCGTTCTCCTCGGTCAGCCTCGAACCGCCGCTCGTCTCCTTCTACGTCGACCAGTCCTCCACCACCTGGCCCTGGCTGCGCACCGCCGACCACTTCGCCGTCAACATCCTGTCCGGCGACCAGGCCGGCCTGGCCGCCAGGTTCGCCCGCAAGGGCATCGACAGGTTCGCGCCGCCCACCCGCTGGCGGCCTGGACCGCTCGGCGCGCCGCTGCTCCAGGACGTCTCCGCGCACCTGGTGTGCCTGCCGTACGAGACCGCCGACGTGGGCGACCACGTGCTCGTCGTCGGCCTGGTCGCCGACGTGCGCACGCACGGCGACGGCCGGCCCCTCCTCTACCACCAGGGCCGCTTCGGCCGGTTCCACCCCGAAGACTGAGCCGGAGCTGAGCGTGACCGTTTACACCGGGCCTTCCACCAGGACGGGGACCCCCGCCTGCGCCAGTCCCGTCGACCGCACCGCCTATCGCCGCCGTCACCGACCGGCTCGGCCTGGCCGGCACCGTCAACGCCACCTTCAACGAGCCGTACGAGCCGGCCCGCCGCGTCTTCACCGGGCACGGCACGCTGGAGGAGGGGCGCAGCATCAGGACCGGCGGGGGCGCCATGCGCTTCGCCACGCCCGCCGAGGCCGCCGCGCACGTCTGGACCGGCGAGGACCGCGCCCTGGTCAAGGACCGCGTCGACACCCAGTTCGTCGGCACGCCGGGCCAGGTCGCCGAGCGGCTGCGCACCCTGCGGCGGGTGACCGGGGCCGACGAGCTACTGGTCACCACCACTACCCACGACCACGAAGACCGCGTGCGCTCGTACGAGCTGCTCGCCGACGCCTGGAACGGCTCGTGAGACGCCCCGCCCCGAGCGGGCCCAGAACAAGGCCAGGCGTCAACGACCACGTCGCGCCGCCCAAGACCGCGGCCAAGCTGGAGATCGCGCTGGAGTCGTTCGAGCGGATGCGCGACGAGACCGCCGCCATGGGGGCGCGCACCCCGCATGAGCTGATGCGCCGCGCCGAGGTCGCGCGGCGACGGGGCCATGGAGTTCGTCAAGCGGCCCGTGGAGCCGTACGTGGTGCCGGTCGAGGAGGTCACGCCCGTCCCCGCCGAGCCGGTCGTGCCCGGGACGGTCGGGACGGCCGTCGTCGCCCGCCGCGCCACCCGCGAGCGCCGCCAGGAGGCCGCGGTCGGCCGCTCGCCGCGCCCTCACCTTCGGCTAACATTCGTTTATCCAAATATTTGGATGGATGAGGAGAGCATGGTGAAGGTGCTGATCGTCGGGGCCGGGGCGTTGGGGCAGGTGTTCGGGGTGCGGCTGGCCGCGGGAGGGGCCAAGGTCGGGTATCTCGTGCGGCCGGGGCGGGAGAGCTGGGGAGGAGGTTCGCTGTACCGGCTCAGGCGGGGCAGGGCGCCGGTGCACGAGCGGCTCGAACCGTACGAGGTGATGAGCGAGGCGCGCGACGAGCACTGGGACATGGTGTGGTTGTGCGTCGACTCGACCGCGCTGCGCGGCACGTGGACGGCGGCGCTGCGCGCGGCGACCGGCGCGGCGACGGTGGTCACCATCGGTCAGGACCCGGGCGACCTGGACGCCCTCGCCGAGGTCTGGCCGCAGGAGCAGATCGTGCAGGTGATCCCCAGGCTGCTCGCCTACCAGGCGCCCCTGGGGAGTGGGGTGCCGGGGCAGGGGGTGGCGTACTGGGTGCCGCCTGGCTCGGCGATGGGCGTCGAGGGGGAGCGCGCCCCGCGGGTCGTCGCCGCGCTGCGCGCCGGTGGCCTGCGGGCCAGGCGGGTGACGCGGGCCGGTGCGGCCGAGCTGGCCGCCGCCCGCATGATCCCGTACATCGCCGCGCTGGAGATCTCCGGCTGGCGGCTGCCCCTGAAAGGGGCTCGGCTGCGCGCCGCCGGCGACGCGGTGAGGGAGGCCGTCGCCGTGGTGTCCGCCCGGCACGGGCGGCGCGCGCCCGCCTCGGTTCCGTCGTGGGCCGTGGGGCCGGCGTTGCGCGTCCTGCCCTGGTTGCTCCCCTTCGACCTGCGCCGCTACCTGGAGGCGCACTTCACGAAGGTCCGCGCCCAGACGCGGCTCATGCTGGCCGGCTGGATCGCCGTAGGCGAGGCCAGGGCGCTGCCGGTGGGCGCCCTGTCCGCCCTGCGCGACGCGCTGCCGGCATGAGCGGCGGCCCGATCGAGGCGGCTGACGTGGCGGCGCTGTTCGCCACGACCCGGCCGCTGTTCACCGCCCTGGGCGACGAGCGCCGCCAGGAGATCGTGGTCTTCCTCCTGGAGGCCGCGGCCCCGCGCACCGTCGGCGACATCGCCGCGCACCTGGAGCTGTCGCAGCCCGCCACCAGCCACCACCTGAAGATCCTGCGCCAGGCGGGCCTGCTGAGGGTGCGGCGCAGCGGCGCCCTGCGCCTGTACGAGCTCGACGCCGCCGCCTGCCCCGGCCTCCTGACGCCGATGCGCGACCTCATCGCGAAGATCATCGCCTGCTCCTCCTGACGAGGGCCACGCCGGGGGTCGCTCGTGCCCCGGCGGACGGCCCGGGCGCGAGGCTCGCCAAAATGGGGGTGGGGGTTTTGGGGGAAGTCAGACAGAATTGGCGAAGTGTGCCGCTATTTGAGGATTGGGCGGTGCACGGCCGATTTATGGTTCATCGAGTGATTGGCGATTGCATGGCGGGCGAGCACACGCGCAAGGTACTCGTGGTACGAGGCGGCTGGGAGGGCCACGTCCCGGTGGCGGCCACCGACCTCTTCGTGCCCTTCCTGGAGAAGAACGGCTTCGAGGTGCAGCTGGCGGACAGCCCTGCCCCGTACGCCGACAGCGCACTCATGGCCGAGATCGACCTCGTCGTGCAGTGCTACACGATGGGCACGATCGAGGCGGACCAGCTCAAGGGCCTGCGGGCGGCCATCGAGGCGGGCACGGGGATGGCCGGCTGGCACGGCGGCATCGCCGACTCCTTCCGCAACTCCTCCGACTACCTGCACCTCATCGGCGGCCAGTTCGCCTGCCACCCGGGCAAGCACCCCGACGACCCCGACGCGGGCACCGAGCGGCACAACTTCGTCCCGTACACGGTGAACATGCTGCCCGAGGCGGCCGCGCACCCGATCACGCAGGGCATCGAGGACTTCGACCTGGTCACCGAGCAGTACTGGGTGCTGACCGACGACTACATCGACGTGCTGGCCACCACGACGCAGAAGGTGCGGCCGTGGGATCCGTGGCACCGCGAGGTGACCTCGCCGGCCATCTGGACCCGCCGCTGGGGCAAGGGGAAGATCTTCGTGGCGACTCCCGGGCACAGCCTGGACGTGCTGGAGCAGGACAGCGTGCGGACGATCGTCGAGAGGGGCATGCTGTGGGCCAGCCGCTGACCGTCGGCATCGTGGGCTGCGGCGCCATCTCGGCCCAATACCTGACGACCATCGCCCGCCTGCCCCAGGTCCGGCTGGTGGCGGTGGCCGACCTCGACCCGGAGCGGGCGCGGGCGGCGGCGGAGCCGTACGAGGGCGTCGAGGTGCTGGACGTGGCCGCGCTGCTCACGGACCCGCGCATCCAGGTGGTGATCAACCTCACCATCCCGGCCGCGCACGCGGAGATCGCGCTGCGGGCCATCGCCGCGGGCAAGGACGTCTACTGCGAGAAGCCGCTGGCCGCGACGGGCGAGGACGCCAAGCGGGTGCTGGAGGCCGCCGGCCAGGCCGGGGTGCGGGTGGGCTGCGCGCCCGACACCGTGCTCGGCACCGGCGTCCAGACGGCCAGGGTCGCCATCGACGAGGGCCTCATCGGCCGTCCCATCGCGGCCACGGCGACGATGATGACGCCCGGCCACGAGCGCTGGCACCCCAACCCCGACTTCTACTACGTGCCGGGCGGCGGGCCGCTCCTGGACATGGGCCCGTACTACATCAGCAGCCTGATCACCATGCTCGGCCCGGTGGCCACGGTCATCGGGGCGGCCAGCAGGACGCGGGCCAAGCGCACGATCGGCTCGGGGCCGCGCCAGGGCGAGGCGATCCCGGTCACCGTGGACACCCACGTCACCGGCGTGCTCGTGCACGAGTCGGGCGTGCTGTCCACGCTGGTCATGAGCTTCGACGCGGTCGCGACCCGCGCGCCCAACATCGAGGTGCACGGGGAGCGGGGCTCGCTCGTCGTCCCCGACCCCAACCGGTTCGACGGGCCGGTGCTGCTGACCAAGCTCGGCGACCAGGCCGCGCGGGAGCTGCCGGTCTCGGCCGGGTACGCCGAGGCGGGACGCGGCGTGGGCCTCATCGACTTCCTGTCCGAGCGGGAGCCCAGGGCGGGCGGCGCGATGGCGTTCCACGTCCTGGACGTCATGGAGTCGCTGCTCGCCTCGGCGCACTCCGGCCGTTCCGTGGACGTCGAGAGCACCTGCGAGCGGCCCGCCGCCGTGGCGTTCTGCGACCCCGCCACGCGCGAGTAGGAAACCTTCGAGCGATCCCGGCCGGGCCCGGTCACGGCCGGGATCGCGGGCCGCCGCGGGCGAACCGGCCGGGGACCCGCCGCCGCGCCCGCCGCCTCCCGGACGTTTAATGAGGTCAGGGAGGAGACCTATCTGATGACTGAAACCGCGGCGGAGATGCCCGTCTACATGCGCCGCTCGACCTTCACCCCGGATCCCGGCCTCGCGCGGATCCGCGAGGAGGAGGGCGTGCGCAAGGTCAGCACCTCGTTCGGCATCGACGTCTGGATGGTGACCAGGTTCGCCGACGTCAGGGAGGTGCTGGGCGATCCCGCGCGGTTCAGCAACGCCCGCCAGCCCGGCTACCGGCCGCCGGGCGCGCCGGAGTTCAGCGACGACGAGGTGCGGCGCATGCGGGCGGGCAACCTGCTGATGTTCGACCCGCCCGAGCACACGCGGCTGCGCCGCATGCTCACCCCCGAGTTCACGATGCGCCGCATGCGCCGCCTGGAGCCGCGCGTCAAGGACATCGTCACCGCCCACCTCGACGCCATGGAGGCGGCGGGCCCGCCGGCCGACCTGGTGTCGGCGTTCGCGCTGCCGATCCCGTCGCTGGTGATCTGCGAGCTGCTCGGCGTCCCGTACGAGGACCGTGACGACTTCCAGCGCCGCAGCGGCACCACGCTCGACCTGTCGCTGCCGGTGGACCAGCGGGTCGCGGCCCAGCTGGAGTCGCGCGCCTACATGACCGAGCTGGTCGGCCGCGCACTCAAGGACCCCGGCGACGACCTGCTCGGCATGCTCGTCCGCGAACATGGCGACGACCTGTCCGCCGACGAGCTGATCGGCATCGGCGGCCTGCTCCTGCTGGCCGGCCACGAGACCACCTCGAACATGATCGGCCTCGGCACGCTGGCGCTGCTGCGCCACCCCGCCCAGCTCGACCTGCTGCGCAAGGAGCCAGAGCGGTGGGGCGCGGCGGTCGAGGAGCTGCTGCGCTGGCTCAGCATCGTGCACTCGGGCACGTTCAAGGTGACCACCACGGACGTGGAGGTGGCGGGCGTGCGCATCCCGGAGGGCGAGCTGGTGGTCTGCGTGCTGCCGGCCGCCAACCGCGACCCCGCGCTCGTGCCCGACCCCGACCGGCTCGACGTCGCGCGCGGCGAGATGGGCCACGTCGCCTTCGGCCACGGCGTGCACCACTGCCTCGGCGCGCCGCTGGCCAGGATGGAGATGGGCATGGCCTTCCCGGCGCTGTTCGAGCGGTTCCCCGGGCTGCGCGAGGAGGGCCCGCCCGCGGAGTTCCGCTCCTTCAACATCGTGTACGGCCTCACCTCGCTCCCCGTCGCCTGGTAACGCTCAGCCCTTGAGCCCCGTGAACGTCATGGTGGCGACGAACTGCCGCTGCGCCGCGACGAACCCGACGATCAGCGGCAGCGTCGCCACCACGTTCCCGGCCATGAGCAGCGACCACTGGGTGTGCCTGGTGCCCTGGAAGTTGGCCAGGCCGAGCTGGATCGTGTAGTTGCTCTCGTCGCTGATGGCGATGAGCGGCCAGATGAGGTCGTTCCACGAGCCGAGCAGCGTGAACACGGTCAGCGTGGCCAGCGCGGGCTTGGCCAGCGGCAGCACCACCCGCCAGAACACGCCGAACGTCGTGCACCCGTCGATGCGGGCGGCGTCCTCCAGCTCGGCGGGCAGCGACAGGAAGAACTGCCGCATCAGGAAGATCCCGAACGCCGACGCCAGCCACGGCACGAACGCCGCCGCCAGCGTGTCGATCAGGCCGAGCCGGCTGAACATCACGTACGTCGGGATCATCAGCAGCTGCGTCGGGATCATGATGGTCGCCAGGATCATCAGGAAACCGGCCTGCTTGCCGAAGAATTTCAGCCGGGCGAAGCCGTACCCGGCCATCGAGCACAGGACCAGGTGCGACACCACCCCGACCGCGGCCACGATCACCGTGTTGAGCAGCCACAGCAGCGCCGACGACTGACTGAACAGGCCGGCGAACCCGTCGAGGGTCAGCCGGCTCGGGATGAAGCGGGGCGGGAAGCGGTTGATGTCGCTGTCCGGCATGAACGCGGTCAGCACCATCTGCACCAGCGGCAGCGCGAACAGCAGCGCCAGCGGCATCAGCAGCAGATGCCACGGGCTGAACGGCAGGCGTCGCATCAGAAGGCCTCGATCTTGCTGCGCCGGGAGTAGAGGATCATCCCGACGGTGATGAGCATGGTGGCGGCGAACAGCCCGTACGCGACGGCCGAGCCGTAGCCGAACTTCGTGAGCTTGAACGCCTGGGTGTAGACGTAGTAGACGATCGTCTGGGTGGCGCCGAGCGGGCCGCCCCTGGTGGTGGTGAAGACCAGGTCGAACAACTGCAGCGCGGTGATCGTCTGCCAGATGGAGGTGAAGACGGTCACCGGGCCGAGCTGCGGCATCGTGACGTGCCGGAAGACCTGCCAGCGGTTGGCGCCGTCCATGCGGGCCGCCTCCACCACGTCCTTCGGGATGTCCTGCAGCGCGGCCAGATAGACCACCACGGTGAAGCCGACCTGCCCCCACAGCGCGATCAGGCAGATCACCGCGAGCGCCTGCGACTGGCTCTCCAGGAACTGCTGCTGCGGCAGGCCGAGCGTCCGCAGGACGCTGTTGGCGGCGCCGTACTGCGGGTTGAAGACGAAGCTCGCCAGGATGCCGGTGGCCGCCGCCGACGCCACGAACGGGATGAAGATGCACGTACGGTAGAAGCCGACCAGCTTGATCGGCCGGTTCAGGGCGACGGCGACGAGCATGCCGAGGAAGATCGACGCCGGCACGAACAGCACCGTGAACACCAGCGTGTGCCGCACCGCCGCGAGCAGGTCCGGGTCCTGGGCCATGAGCTCGTAGTTCAGCCAGCCGATCGGCTTGGCGGGGGAGATGCCGTTCCACTTCTGCCGCGAGATGAGGAACGCCCACACCGCCGGGAAGATCGACAGGCCCACCACGAGCACGGTGGCCGGGCCGGCGAAGCCCCATCCGGTCAGGGTGCGGTGCAGCCACCGCACCCTGCCGGACGGCGGCGCCGAGACGTGGGCGGCCGGTCGCCGGCGCCCGGCGAACAACACCGACATCGTCAGCCCCCGGCCAGCGCGACGGCCGACTTCTGCGCCGCCTCGTCGAGGGCCTGCTTGGGCGGCGCCGCGCCCTGCATGGCCTTGGCGATGGCCTCGCCGACGTGCCGCGACATCTCCACGTAGCCGCTGACCGTGGGCCTGGCCTGCTTGGCGTTGGCCAGGTTGGCGACCATCTTCTCGACGCCCGGGTACTCCTTGACGTACTTCTCGTACTCGGGCAGCTTCGTCTCCGAGTTGCGCAGCGGCAGGTTGCCCTGCGTCAGGTTCCACTGGGCGTCGCCCTCGGCCGAGGTGAGCCACTTGATCAGCTCGAACGACCAGTAGGCCCGGTTGGCGTCGCCGTTGTCGAACAGCGTCCACAGGTCGGGTCCTGAGACGGTCTGGTGGTCGCCGTTCGTGCCGGGCAGGAAGGCCACGCCGTAGTCGGTCTTCTTCTGCTTGAGGTCGTACAGCGACCACGGCCCGTTGATGATCATGCCGATGCGGCCGTCCGCGAACAGCGGCGCGTAGCGCTCGTCGGTCTGGTCGAGGTAGACGCTCTTGTCGTCCACCGCCATCGCCCGCAGGAACTCCAGCGCGTCCACCCCGGCCTGCGAGTTGAACGCGGCCTTCTTCTGGTCCTGCGACAGGATGCTGCCGCCGCGCTGCCACAGCAGCGGCCAGAAGTGCCAGGTCGTGTCCTCGGAGGCGCTCACCGAGTACGCGGTGCCGTAGATCTTCTCCGCCGGGTCGGTCAGCTTCTTGGCCGCCGCGCGGAAGTCGTCCCAGGTCCACTCGTCGGTCGGGTACGCCACGCCCTTGGCGTCGAAGAGCTTCTTGTTGTAGAGCAGCGAGAGGTTGTCCACGATCGCGGGGAAGCCGATGACCTGCCCGTTCGGCGTCGCGGTCGAGCGGGCCGCCTCGGGGAACTCCGCCCACTTGACCGCCGGGTCCTTCACTTTCTCGGTCAGGTCGAGCGTCTTGCCCGACTCCTGCAGTTGTGAGGCCCAGCTTCCGAAAGCGTAGGAGATGTCGGGGTAGACGCCGCTGGCGAAGCCGGCGGAGAGCTTCTGCAGCAGGTCGTCGGTGGTCGAGGCGCCGGAGGAGACCTCGATCGTCACGTTGGGGTGCTGCTGGGTGAACTTCGCCGCCAGCCCTTCCAGGACTTTCTCGGCGTCCGCCGTCTGGCCCGTCCACCAGGTGAGCTTCACCTTCGCCTGCGGGTCCACCGTCTTCGCGCCCTCCTGCGCCGACCCCCCGCAGCCCCCGGCCGCCAGGACGATCGCCGCGACCAGGGCCGCCGCGGTTCTTCTTCGCACTGTGGATGCTCCTCCCGGAATGATTGGAGCCAATCATGGTTACTTTCGAAGTCTTGTCAATACCTTCGAAAAATCGCAAGGCTTGACAAGCTTTCACAACACCTGAAACGGTGCCGTGGTGTCCAGAACGACCTTCGACCTGCTTGTCGTCGGCGACGCCAACCCGGACGTGATCGTCTCCGGCGCGCCTCGCCATCCCGAGTTCGGCCAGCGGGAACAACTCGTCCCCGCGGCCGGCCTGGTGCTCGGCGGCTCCGGTGCGATCACCGCGTACGGCGCCGCCCGGCTCGGCCTGCGCACCGCGTTCGTCGGCCGGGTGGGGGACGACCCCGCCGGGGCCTTCGTCCTGGACGCCCTGCGCTCCGGCGGCGTCGACGTCTCCGCCTGCGTCGTCGACCCCGACGTGCCCACCGCCATGACCGTGGTGCTCGTGGACGGCGACGACCGGGCCATCCTCACCGCCTCCGGCTGCCTCGACCGGCTCGGCGCCGGCGACGTGCCGCGCGGGCTGCTGGAACGGGCCGCGCACGTCCACGTGTCGTCGTACTTCCTCCAGCCGCGGCTCGCCGCCGGGCTCGCCGGGCTGTTCGGACTGGCCAGGGCGGCCGGGGCGTCCACCTCGCTCGACACCAACGACGACCCGGCGGGACGGTGGGCGGGCCTCGCCGAGGTCCTGCCCGTCACCGACGTCCTGCTCCCCAACGAAGCCGAAGCCCTCGCCATCGCCACCGCCGTCGCCGGCCCCCCACCGGCCGCCGGCGAGCACGGCGAGCCCGATCCGCTGCTCTGGGCCGTACGGCAAATGGCCGCCCTCGGCACGCTGCCCGTCGTCAAGCGCGGCGCGCTCGGCGCGCTCGCCTTCGCCGACGGAGAGCCCGCCGAGGTGCCCGCCACCCCCGCTACCGTCGTGGACGCCGTCGGCGCGGGCGACAGCTTCAACGCCGGCCTGCTCGCCGCGCTCCTGCGCGGCCTGCCGCTCAAGCAGGCCATGACCGTGGCCGTGACCTGCGGCACCCTCTCCACCCGTGCCGCCGGGGGCACCGCGGCCCAGCCCAACTGGGAGGAAGCAACCTCTTGACCTCCTCCCCCCCTGTGAACGAGGGGGGATTCCCACGGTTGCCCGTGGGGCTTCCTGCTTCACCGCCGGTCGCCCGCCCGGGAAAGGAACTCTCGTTGAGGTCTTACACCAGCTCCACAGGCGTTTCACCGCTCCGCCGGCCCGGCGGCGAGGATGTTTCCGATCGTTCGTCCGGTGGCTTGGTCATC
>NZ_JBFAQA010000013.1:0-247687 GCF_040677005.1 Nonomuraea sp. NPDC049421 | reverse complement strand
GTGTGGTCCTTCTCCAGGGTGGCCCGCATCGACTCGTACTGGCCGAAGCGCTCGAGAATCTGTTCGTTGGTCCATCCCAGTGCCTTGAGAAGCACGGTGACGGCCTGCTTGCGCTTACGGTCGATGCGCACACCGACGCTGTCGCGCTTGTCGATCTCGAACTCGAGCCAGGCACCCCGCGACGGGATGACCTTGCACCCGTAGAGGTCCTTGTCGGAGGTCTTGTCGACACTGCGTTCGAAGTAGACGCCGGGCGAGCGGACCAGCTGCGAGACCACGACTCGTTCGGTGCCGTTGATGATGAAAGTGCCCTTGGGCGTCATGAGCGGGAAGTCGCCCATGAACACCGTCTGGCTCTTGATCTCACCGGTGGTGTTATTGATGAACTCCGCCGTCACGAACATCGGGGCGGAGAAGGTCATGTCCTTCTCTTTGCACTCATCTACGGAGTACTTCGGCGGCTCGAACCGGTGATCCCGGAACGACAAGGACATGGTCCCCGAGAAGTCCTCGATAGGACTGATCTCTTCGAAGATCTCTTCGAGACCCGACTGGGTCGGGACGTCCCTGCGCCCGGCCTGGCGAGCCGCCTCTACCCGGGCCTTCCACTTCTCGTTTCCGAGCAGCCAGTCGAAAGACTCGGTCTGCAGAGCGAGAAGGTCAGGAACTTCGAGAGGCTCCTGGATGCGCGCAAAAGAGACGCGACGGGGACCAGCGGGTACGGCGGAGGCGTTGCGCGAGGCTGCCAACAGATGTCCTTCCGAGGGCTCGCGGCGGACTGACTACACGCACGCCAGACAACCTCGCAACGTGAGCAAGCATCGCGGGTCGTCAAAGGGCAGCGCAAAGGGGCAGTGTAGCCGAACGGCACACGCCTGTCCACTTCGCCCTCGCTGCATGCTCCACGTTGGTCGCAGCATCGCCCGTTCAGGCGGAAACGTCAAGCCCACAAGCCCGACTTTTAGCCGACTCAGGGCCCGGACGCTGGGTTTTCTCCCCTGTGTGACTGATCGCCTACCGCCAGGCCCAAGACGATACCCGCGAACGGGGGCGGTTAACGCTCCGTCACACCGGGGTGCGAACCCATGCCGACAACCGGTGTTGCGATGACCTAGGTACCCCTGCCAAAGGCAGCACTAAACCTGAATTTTGGTAACAATTGACGGTAGCGGCGCGCCCGTGATCTCCAGGGCCTCACGCGGTGCCCAGCAGCGTGGACAGGCCCGCCACCAGCCAGCGCGAATCTTGCCGGACCATGACGAACCTTGCCCGGTTCTGGGTGAACTCTTGCTGGAGTCCTTCTTTGCCGGGGATCTCCTTGACCGTACCAGTGTTCACGAACAGCAGAACCTCTACCTTGCCGGGCTTGGCGCGCTCGACCCCGGCCGCCGCCACGGTCACGCTCTGGACGATCTTCTGCTCCTTCGCCCGCGACACGAGAGTCCTGGTCAGCTCCTTGTAGTGCTCGGTCAGCTCGCCGGTCGTGAACGTGCCGGCCCGCGCCAGGTCCTCCTCGATCGTGCGGTAGTCGTACGAGAGCAGATCGGGCGCGAGCCTCTTGGCCTCGGCCACCGCCGCCCTGGCCGCCGTCTCGGCCTCGCGCAGGTCGCGCAGGTTGAACCACATGGTCGGCACGAGCACCGCGCCCACCGTCACGAGCAGGCTCAGCAGCACGATCGCGAAGATCCTCACGGCACCTGCACCACCTTCGACACCAGCCACTGCCCGCCGCTCTTGGTCAGGTCCATCTGCCAGCGGTAATAGCGCTCCTGAGGCGCGCTGCGCGACCCCTCCCAGCGGATCTCCACATCCGCGACGACCAGCACCCGCGCCGTGGTGGCGGTCATCGAGACCAGGCCGGTCGCGCGGAGCACGCCGTGCTGGACGACTTTGTTCTCGAGCGTGGTGTTCCTGAGTTTGCCGAGGTTGGCCTCGTACTCCTTCCTCGCCGCCCCCGTCGAGGTGTCGAGTATGCGGCGTACGTCGGTGTCGACGCTCTTGTGGTCGAGCGACATCAGGTTCTTCGCGTGCTCGCCCGCCGCCGCCAGCGCCGCCCGCCTGTCGCCCGACCTGCCCTGCTCCTCGCGCGCCTGGGCGGCGATCCACACGCCCGTGCCCACCAGGACCGCCAGGACCCCGCTGAGCGCCGCCATGAGGATGCGGGCGGGCCGAGCACCGAGTCCTGCCACCTGTGCTCACTCCCCTCCCGGCCGGCCGCTGCCGGATCATAACGCGACACCCGCCGCCTAAGCCCCCTAATCGACAGAGGCGGTTTGGGACGGCAGGGAGGCCCGCTCTCGGGCAGGAAACGGGCACGGAGCGCACTTGCCCCACCATTCATGCCTAAGCCCCGCAAATGCCTCCAGAAGGCCCTGAGAGCGCCCTGGGAGCGCATCGAGGGCCTGGAGGGGTGTGAGGACCGCGAGGGAACCTGGAAGCCAGGTGACGCCGTGCAGGGTCACCTGCGCCGCTCGGTGCCCAGCGGTCAGGGGATGCCGTGGAGGTGCCCTGGGCCTGGTACGCCGGCGGTCAGGTGACACGCCGAGGAGGTGCCCTGCGCTTGGTGCGCCGGCAGTCAGGTGGCGCCGTGGAGGTGCGCCTGGAGCAGGCGGGGGTACTCCCGGAGCCAGTCGCGGCCCTGCTCGTCCACGAACGACCCCTCGGGCGGCGTCACGCCATTGGCCGCCAGCCACTCGCCGGGCGGCCGCTGTGTACGGCGGACGCGCCCGCCGGACGGCATGAGCTGCGGCGGGATCGGCGGCAGGACACCGGGATCGTGCCCCATCCGCGCCTCGGCCTCCAGCTCCGAGACGTCCTTCTCCTCGGACATCCCGATGGGCCCGTGCCTCCTGGCGTTCATGAACTGCCGCACCACCGGCTCGTCGCTGGACAGCAGCATCTCCCGCGGCCCGAACATCACCAGCTCCCGCCGGAACAGCAGCCCGATGTCGTCGGGCACCGTACGGGCGGTGTTGATGTCGTGCGTGACGATCAGGAACGTCGCCTCGATGTCGGCGTTGATGTCCACGATGAGCTGGTTGAGGAACGCCGTACGGACGGGGTCGAGCCCCGAGTCCGGCTCGTCGAACAGGATGATCTCCGGCTCCAGCACCAGCGCCCTGGCCAGGCCCGCCCGCTTGCGCATGCCGCCGGAGATCTCCCCCGGCAGCTTCGACTCGGCGCCCAGCAGGCCGACGAGGTCGATCTTCTCCATGACGATCCGGCGGATCTGCGTCTCGCTCTTCCGCGTGTGCTCGCGCAGCGGGAAAGCGATGTTGTCGTAGAGATTGAGCGAGCCGAACAGGGCGCCGTCCTGGAAGAGCACGCCGAAGAGCCGGCGCAGCTCGTAGAGCGTGTTCTCGTCACAGGTGGCCAGGTCGTGGCCGTCGATCCAGATGTGGCCGCGGTCGGGTCGCAGCAGGCCGACCAGCGTCTTGAGGAAGACCGACTTGCCGGTGCCAGAAGGGCCGAGCAGGACGGAGATCTCGCCCGCGGGCAGCGTGAGCGAGACGTCCTCCCAGATGACCTGCCGCCCGAACGACTTCGTCAGCCCGTCCACCACGACTTCGACGCCCACCTGGTCACCTTCCGGTCGCAGGATGTGCTCGGGACGTGACGCGCCCGCGCCACCGCCTTCACGGTAACGGCGGGCCGCCTGACGAGAACCTGTTCCAGCAGCTTGTTACCGGGCGGTTATCGCGGGTCCTGCCCGGTGAGCGCGCGCAGGCTCGGGCGCAGCAGCCGGGCGATCTCCTCCTCGGGCACGTCGCGCAGCTCGTCCAGCTCCAGGAGCTGATGGCCGACCGTGACGCCCAGCAGGACCAGCGTCATCAGCGCCGCACGCAGCCGCGCGTCCTCGCCCGGCATGGTCTCCGCGACCCGGTCGATCTGCTCCCCCAGCGCCCGGCGCGCCGACACCGCGGCATCGGGGTGGGTGAGCATCGAACGCAGCATCGCCAGCCGGCTCTGCGACAGCTCGCCCAGCTTCATGGGCAACGTGCCCAGCAGCCGCTCCACGGCCTCCTCGACGGCCGCCTGAGCGTCGCCGGGATCCGGCCCTCCAACCTGCCCGCGACCGGACCTGCCACCTGGGGCCGGCGTCACCTCCACGGCCCGCTGGAACAGCTCCTGCTTGCTGCCGAAGTACTGCATCACCAGCGCGGGATCCACCCCTGCCGCCTTGGCCACGGCCCTGATGGTGGCGCGTTCGTACCCCATGTCGGCGAAAAGGGACCGCGCGGCGTCGAGAATCCGCGCCTCGGTCCTGCGCCGCCGCTCAGCGCGCGGAAGCGCCGTCTCCTCACCCACGCCCCGACTCTACACGCGTTGACCGAACCGCCATTTTCGCTCTACGCTCGTTGAGTCAACAACCGTTGAGCGAACGGGTGATCGTCCCATGTCCGTCGAAGAGATCATCACCGCCTACCACGCGGCCATGCTGCACAAGTCCCCCGACGAGCTGGCCGACCTGTACGCCGAGGACGGCCTGCACGAGTTCCCCTTCGGGGCGGCGCCGCCGTTCCAGGGAAGGGAGGAGGTCCGTCGGGGCTACCACGCGATGTGGGACGCCACGCCGTTCGAGATCGACGAGGTACGCCGGGTCGCCGTGCACCGCACCGAGGACCCGGAGGTGGTCGTCGTGGAGCAGACCGTCCACGGCACGGTCGCCGGCCGCCACCTCAGCGTCCCCGGCCTCCTCGTCCTGCGCGTCAGGGACGGCGGCATCGTCCACACCAGGGACTACATGGATACCAGCGCCATCGCGAGGATCCACGAAGCGGCCTGACCGGCTCAGGAAACGCGAAAAGAGGCGGCACACCCGGCACCAGGGTGTGTCCGCCTCTTCTCGTTGAGCTGTGCGTGAAGCGAAGGGGAAGTTACTTCACGGTCACGGTGGCGCCGGCGCCCTCGAGGGCAGCCTTGGCCTTCTCCGCCTGCTCCTTGTTGACCTTGCCGTCGAAGACCGGCTTCGGAGCGCCGTCGACCAGGTCCTTGGCCTCCTTGAGGCCCAGGGACGTCAGGGCGCGGATCTCCTTGATGACCTGGATCTTCTTGTCGCCGGCAGCCTCGAGGATGACGTCGAACTCGTCCTGCTCCTCGGCCGCGGGGGCCTCGCCACCGGCAGCGCCGGCAGCCGGAGCGGCGGCGACCGCGACCGGGGCGGCGGCCTTGACGTCGAAGGTCTCCTCGAAGACCTTCACGAACTCGGACAGCTCGAGGAGGGTCATCTCCTTGAAAGCGTCGAGCAGCTCGTCGGTGCTGAGCTTCGCCATGATGGTTTCCTTACGTTAGGACTTGCTAGAAAACTGGGAACGGGACCGCGGTGTGCTGCGGCAACCCCCGTGCTACTCGCCCGCCTCGTCGCGCTTGGCGCGCAGGGCCTCGGCCAGCTGAGCCATCTGCGTGGGCAGAGCGGCGAACATCGCGGCCGCGGCGCTCTGCTTGGCCTTCATGGCACCGGCCAGCTTCGCGAGGAGAACCTCGCGGGACTCGAGGTCGGCAAGCTTGGTGATCTCGGCGGCGTCGAGCGCCTTGCCCTCGAGGACGCCACCCTTGATCACCAGGAGGGGATTGGCCTTGGCGAAGTCACGCAGACCCTTGGCCGCCTCGACAACGTCGCCGTTGACGAACGCGATCGCGGTCGGACCGGTGAGCAGGCTGTCGAGGCCCGCGACGCCGGCCTCGTTGGCCGCGATCTTGGTCAGGGTGTTCTTCGCCACGGCGAACTTCGCATTCTCACCGAGAGCAGTGCGCAGCTCCTTGAGCTGAGCGACGGTGAGACCGCGGTACTCGGTCAGAACGGCGGCGGCGCTGCCCTCGAACTCGCTCTTGAGCTCGGCAACCGCTGTCGCCTTATCCGCCCTCGCCATGGGCCTCCTTCCAGATGTGCCACCGGCGAAGGCCCCCGACATGAGAACAGCCCCGGGCGCAGGGCGCACGGGGCTCACGCACACGGAATGACCCATGTGGGAAACTCGCATCACACCTGCGCGGGCCGTCCACATGACGTGGATCCTTCGGTCGCCAGATTTAGAGCACCTGACGACGACCGGCGGTCTTCGGCAACGACCAGCGTACGTGCTGGCCGCCGAGTTTCCAAATCGTTCTCAGTTGGTGGTGTCCTTCGGCAGCTCACCGACCTGGTCGGCGGGCGGGGCCTGGATGCTGACCGGCTCGTTGAAGCCCTTGAAGAACAGGGTGGCGTCGAGCGTGGCGCCGTCCTTGGAGCCGTTCAGAGCGATCTTGCGGGGCAGCCCGTCGGCCGCCACCCAGATGTCGAACTTGATGTCCTTGAGCTCGGCCAGGCCGTCACGGGCCTGCTCCTGCTTGTCGGCCGGCAGTTGCCGCACGGCGGCCTCCACCGGGAAGGTGCCGCTGTAGTGGGTGGTGTCCTCGCCGTTGACGGTCTCGTTGCCGGCGGCCTTGACGTCCTGCGAGGCCGTGATCAGCTTGGTCATGTTGCCGAGGTCGAACTGCTGCACCTGGGTGAGCACCTCGTTCACCTCGCCAGAGCCGCCGTCGGCGTCCTTGAGCGGAACCTTGATCCACGGCTTGGTCGCGCCCAGCAGCTCCTTGAGCGCCTCGACCTTGACGTAGACGGTGTCGCCCTGCAGCACGGCGCGGACACCGCCGGGGACGCTGCGCTGCCCCATGTCCACCGTGTCCAGGGTGAGGTCGGCCGCGAGCTGGGGCTTGCTCTGGTAGAGCATGCGACCCTGCACCTTGCCGCTGCCCTCCTGGGGGTGCGTCAGGTTCACCACGGCGTCGACCGTGTAGCTCGTGACCTCTGCGGTCTTCTGCGCGGCCTGGGTGAGCACCTCGGACGCGGCCAGGTTGACCTGGATGGGCTGGGCGTTCGATCCACAACCGGCGACCGCGGCCACGACTAGTGCGGCTCCGGCCGCGGTCATACTTATCGTGCGCTTCAGCATGTCCTTGACCCTACGTTTACTTTTCCTGCTGTGGCGGCTTCCCCCGACAAATAGGGGAAAACCCAGGGTTATCCCTCACACGCCCTGCACACTTCCCACACACCATGAAAACCCCCAGCTCACCGGACACCCTTCCCCCACAGAAACACCCCAAGCACGCCGCTGAGACCCGCCGAGGGACGCGCGGGAAGCGCGAGTGAGGGAGAAAGCACCGCCGGCACCGCCACCGCGCCTGTCAGCACGGCTGAGGAGAGCCCGGGCAACGGGAAACGGCAACGCCCCTCCTCCCGCAGAGGACGGATCCAAGGGCTGAGCACGGCACACCAGCCGGCCTCCGCCAAGCTCACACCCAGGCCCGCGCGAGCCGCGGAACCTCAGCGCGGGCATGAAGCGACGGCACTCCGGCACGAGAGACTCGGGCGAGGACTGCCAGAACCCTGCCCAAGAGGGCGGGGCAGGCAGGAGAACGACAGCGTCCCCCACAAGGGGCCTGAGGTGGGCAATGACGGCGTCCCCGCCCGAGAACTCGGCTGCGAGTGCTGGAAGAAGGCCCAGCGCCCCCTGCGCGAGAGGATGAGCGCGAACGGCGCTCCCACCGAGGGCTCGGATGCGACCACCCCCAGAAGCACGGCGCCCAACGGCCCTGCGCCAGAAGCTGAGGAGAGGGGGCGGCGCCCCGCGGAATGGGTCGGGTGGAGGCAGGCAGGAGTGCCGAGGCTCAGCTGTCCGCCTCAGCCGGGGCACCGCAGCGCCCCTGCGCAGGAAAAGGCGGGGCGAAATCGCAGCGTTCCCGTGCCGGCGACTCTGGCGCGAGAACCGCAGCGTCTCCGTGTCGGCGGTGCTGGCGCGAGAACCGCAGCGTCTCCGTGTCGGCGGCGCTGGTGTGGAAACCGCAGCGTCTCCGTGTCGGCGGCGCTGGTGTGGAAACCGCAGCGTCTCCGTGCGGGCGGCGCCGGCATGGGGATCGCAGTGTTCTCGTGTCAGGGGCCCTTGCGTGGAAACGACGACGCCCCCGCCCGAAGCGAACTCGGGCGGGGGCGTCGCTGTGAAGCGTGGGAGGTCAGCTCTCCAGGTCGGCCGTGAGGCCGCGGGTGAGGTTGGGGTCGACCGGGACGCCCGGGCCCATCGTGGTGGAGAAGGTGACCTTCTTCAGGTAACGGCCCTTGGCCGCCGACGGCTTGAGACGCAGCACCTCGTCAAGGGCGGCGGCGTAGTTCTCGATGAGCTGGCGCTCGCCGAACGACGTCTTGCCGATGATGAAGTGCAGGTTGGCCTGCCGGTCGGTGCGGAACTCGATCTTGCCGCCCTTGATCTCCGTCACGGCCTTGGCGACGTCGGGCGTCACGGTGCCGGTCTTGGGGTTGGGCATGAGACCGCGCGGGCCGAGGACGCGGCCGAGGCGGCCGACCTTGCCCATGAGGTCGGGCGTGGCGACCACGGCGTCGAACTCGTTGAGCCGGTTGCCCTTGGAGATCTCGTCGATCAGTTCGTCGGCGCCGACGATGTCGGCACCCGCCTCGCGGGCCGCCTCGGCACGGTCACCGGTCGCGAAGACCAGGACCCGGGCGGTCTTACCGGTGCCGTGCGGGAGGTTGACCGTGCCGCGCACGATCTGGTCGGCCTTGCGAGGGTCGACGCCCAGCCGGAGAGCTACCTCGACGGTGGCGTCGAACTTGGTGGTCGACGTCTCCTTGGCCAGCTTCGCGGCCTCGACGGGCGTGTAGAGCTTGTCGCGGTCGATTTTGGCTGCCGCGTCCTTGTGCGCCTTGCTGCGCTGCATTCTGTACTCCTAGTGGTGTGCGGGCCGACGGTCAGGACGGCCCTCCCACGACTTCTTGCGGGAAGGTCTTACTCGGCGATCGTGATGCCCATCGACCGGGCGGTGCCGGCGATGATCTTCTCGGCCGCCTCGATGTCGTTGGCGTTGAGGTCGGGCATCTTCGTCTCGGCGATGCTGCGCAGCTGCTCGCGGCTGAGCTTGCCCACCTTGTCGCGGTGCGGGACGGCGCTGCCCTTGTCGAGGCCGAGCGCCTTCTTGATCAGCTCGGGGGCCGGCGGCGTCTTCGTGATGAAGCTGAAGCTGCGGTCCTCGAAGATGGTGATCTCAACGGGGATGATGTTGCCCCGCTGCGACTCCGTGGCAGCGTTGTACTGCTTGACGAAGTCCATGATGTTGACGCCGTGGGGACCGAGGGCGGTACCCACCGGCGGCGCCGGGGTGGCCTGGCCAGCGGGGAGCTGGACCTTCACCAGTGCGGCGATTTTCTTCTTCGGAGGCATGTGTCCTTCTCCGGGTCCTGATTGCGATGCGGTCAGAGCCGCGGTTGCGCCCCTGACATGTCGGCGGCCGCCCTTCGCGAGAGGCGGCCGACCGAACGTCTAAGTGTATGTGATCGTCTCAGATCTTCGAGACCTGGTTGAACGAGAGCTCCACCGGAGTCTCGCGGCCGAAGATCGACACGAGCACCTTGAGCTTCTGCGACTCGGGGCTGATCTCGCTCACCGAGGCGGGCAGCGTGGCGAACGGGCCGTCCATGACGGTGACGGACTCGCCGATCTCGAACTCGACCGTGGGACCCGCGGCGGCCTTGGTGGTGGCCTTCTTGGTCTCTTCGGTGGGCTCGGGCGCCAGCAGCTTGGCGACCTCGTCGAGGCTGAGCGGGCTCGGCTTGTTGGACAGGCCGACGAAGCCGGTGACGCCCGGGGTGTTGCGCACGGCGGCCCAGGACTCGTCGGTCAGCTCCATGCGCACCAGGACGTAGCCGGGCAGCACGCGCTCCTTGACCGGGACCTTCTTGCCGCTCTTGAACTCCTGGACGGTGTGCGTGGGCACCTCGACCTGGTAGATGTAGTCCTCCATGTTGAGCGACACGTTGCGGCTCTCGATGTTGGACTTCACCCGGTTCTCGTAACCGGCGTAGGAGTGGATGACGTACCACTCGCCGGGCAGGCCGCGCAGCGAGTCCTTGAACTCCTCGACGGGGTCGACGTCGGGAAGAACCGAACCGTCCTCGACGGCGGCGGCCTCTTCTTCGCCCGCCTCGTCGCTCTCCTCGACCTCGGCCTCCTCGGAAGCCGCCGCAGCGGACTCCTCGGTGGCCTCTTCCAGCTCGTCGCCCCACTCGTCGCGGGACTCGTCCGCCGGAACTGAAGACTCGGACACGGTGACTCTTCCTCTTTCGTGGTATCGATTGGCGACTCCGTCAGGCGATCACCCCTCGAAGCCTTCGGTCAGGATCCGCCGAAGACGCGGAGGACCGCCCATCCCAGGGCACTGTCGAGCCCGTACACGATCGCGACCATGATCAGAACGAATATCAGAACGACCGTGGTATAGGTGATGAGATCCTTGCGTGTCGGCCAGATGACCTTACGAAGCTCGTTGACGACCTGCCGATAGAAGAGGGCAGGAGAAGTGCGTGTCTTCTTCTCGCCACTAGGCTTGTCTGCGGTCTCGCCGCGCGTGTCGATCGCCACAGTCCTCACCTGATCAGTCGTATCCAACGCAGTTTTGCGGCGCGCTTACACGCCAATTATTGCGCGGACCGCACTCGCAGGGCACGAGGGACTCGAACCCCCAACCGCCGGTTTTGGAGACCGGTGCGCTACCAATTGCGCCAGTGCCCTATGTCGTAGACCAGACTACCCTGATCGACTCACTGCCTGGACCGAACCGCTCGCCGACATGCGGCGGAAGGACCAGGCGAAAGCATACGGGTCATTGCCCGTCACGTCGAACCAAAACCTGATCGCCCAGGTCACGCCCGCGTGGGCACCGCGTGGGAGCATGGACGCATGTCCACGCGACCCCGCATCTCCGCGAGAATTTCCGCGATTTCCGAGTCCGCCACGCTCGCCGTAGACGCCAAGGCGAAGGCGATGAAGGCGGCCGGGCGTCCCGTCATCGGTTTCGGCGCGGGCGAGCCCGACTTCCCGACGCCCGACTACATCGTCGAGGCCGCCGTGCGGGCGGCCCGCGAGCCGCGCTTCCACAAGTACACGCCGGCCGGCGGCCTGCCCGAGCTGAAGAAGGCGATCGCCGAGAAGACCCGCCGCGACTCCGGCCACGCCGTCGAGCCGGCGCAGGTTTTGGTGACCAACGGCGGCAAGCAGGCGGTGTACGAGGCGTTCGCGACGCTGCTCGACCCGGGTGACGAGGTGCTGGTCGTCGCTCCTTACTGGACGACCTACCCCGAGGCGATCAAGCTGGCGGGCGGCGTGCAGGTCGACGTCGTGACCGACGAGTCGACCGGTTACCTCGCGAGCGTGGAGCAGCTGGAGGCGGCGCGCACCGAGCGGACGAAGGTGCTGCTGTTCGTCTCGCCGTCCAACCCGACGGGCGCGGTCTACTCGCGCGAGCAGACGGTGGCGATCGGGCGCTGGGCGGCCGAGCACGGGCTGTGGGTGGTCACGGACGAGATCTACGAGCACCTCGTGTACGGCGACGCCGAGTTCACCAGCATCGCCACGGCCGTCCCCGAGCTGGGCGACCGGGTCGTGATCCTCAACGGCGTGGCCAAGACGTACGCGATGACCGGCTGGCGGGTCGGCTGGCTGATCGGGCCGTCCGACGTCGTGAAGGCGGCCACCAACCTGCAGTCCCACGCGACCTCGAACGTCTCCAACGTGGCGCAGATGGCGGCGCTCGCGGCGGTTTCCGGTGATCTGTCGGCGGTGGCGGAGATGCGGGCGGCCTTCGACCGGCGGCGGCAGACGATGGTCAGGATGCTCAACGAGATCCCGGGCGTGTTGTGCCCGGAACCTAAGGGTGCGTTCTACGCATATCCCTCGGTCAAGGAGCTGATCGGCAAGGAGCTGCGCGGGCGGCGGCCGCAGTCGTCGAGCGAGCTGGCCGAGCTGATCCTGGAGGAGGCCGAGGTGGCGGTGGTGCCGGGTGAGGCGTTCGGCACGCCGGGCTACTTCCGGCTGTCGTACGCGCTCGGCGACTCCGACCTCGTCGAGGGCGTCAGCCGGCTGGCCAAGCTGCTGTCCGAGGCCCGCTGAACCGCACGCGGGTCAGCCGGCCGTGATGTCGGCGGCGATCGGCTTGATCTCGCTGCTGAGGCCGGGCGTGGCGCCGATGTAGACGGCGGTGCCCGGCCTGTCCAGCCACATGAAGCAGCGCACGCCCGTACGCGTGGTCCAGCGCAGCGCGGGCTTGCCGCCGTACAGGGTGAGCGTGGCCTTGCCGACGAGCGTGACGAACTGCTCGGCCGTACGCGGGCCGCAGACCACGCCGACGTAGAGGCGCTCGTCATTGTCGTTCCAGATGCGGCCGCGCACTTTCAGCGGGCGGCGCAGCGACTCCAGGCGGTTGAACGAGCCCGCCGGGCTGAGCCCGGACAGCGCGGACGGCAGCCGCACGCCGGGGCCGTCGCAGGAGAGCACGGTGCCGTCCGCGTGGGTGACGAGCGGCTCGGGCGCGGGCGAGGTGGCGGACGGGGAGGCCGGCAGGGAGGCGGGCGGGGTGGCCACCGGGTGCGTCGTGCCACCGCCGCACGCCGTGAGCGCGAACATGAGGAGCACCGCCGCCGGCCGCCGCATCGACCCCCCTTGACGTGAGTGGTTACCGGGGAAAAGGCTCCTAGTCTCCTACAGGAGCCCTGACGGAGGCGGCAAGAGCGAGGAGCTCACCGCCGAGCGAGTCGCTGACCCGGATCGACATCCCCGTGCCGGGGCGTTCGAGCCAGGCGATCAGCCGCCCGCCCGCCGGGTGCCTGCCGGCCACGGCGGGCCTGCCGCGCACGGTGGTGGCGCGGGCGTCGCGCACCTTGATCCGGCTCAGGAGGCGGGCCAAGTCCGCTGCCACCGTACCGCGTGTCACCTGGGCTTCGACGAATCCGCCCGCCGCGGACGCGAACCTCGCGCCGGTGCCGTCGCCGCCGGTGCGTACGAGGCCGCCCGGCAGGTACGTGAGCCAGAACCCGTCTGCGACGACCGCGACCGTCTCCGCCGGCCTCGGCACCGCGGCCGAGCCCGCGGCGGGCGGCTGCACCGGCACCACCGGCACCGGGGCGGGCAGGGGTTCGGGGGCGCGGATCGCGGCGCGCGGGAGGCGGCCGAAGCCCGAGGAGAAGATCGCGTAGATGATCAGGGCGGTCGCCGTGAAGGACACCGCGGCCGCCCCGGCCTTCGATCGAGTGCCCAACCACGCCCCCCATCGGACCCCTGACCGGGCCTCTTTCCTCCCCCACACCCGCACCGGTGGCAAGATATGTCAATGCCACGGCCTCTGCACGCGCTTCCCAAGGCCCATCTTCACCTGCATTTCACCGGTTCGATGCGTCATGCCACGCTGATCGAGCTGGCCAGGGAGCAAGGGCTGCATCTGCCCGACGCGCTGGAGCAGGACTGGCCGCCCAAGCTGCGGGCCACCGACGAGCGGGGCTGGTTCAGGTTCCAGCGGCTCTACGACATCGCCAGGTCCGTGCTGACCAAGCCCGAGTACGTCTACCGCCTGCTGCGCGAGACCGCCGAGGACGAGGTGGCGGCCGGGTCGCGGTGGCTGGAGATCCAGGTGGACCCGTCGGGTTACGCGCAGCGCTTCGGCGGCCTGACGGCCACGCTGGAGCTGATGCTGGACGCGGTGGAGCAGGCGTCGGCGCACGCCGGCATCGGCATGGCGGTGGTCGTGGCGGCCAACCGCACCCGCCACCCGCTCGACGCCAACACGCTGGCCCGCCTGGCCACCCAATACACGGACAAGAACGTCGTCGGCTTCGGCCTGTCCAACGACGAGCGGCGCGGGCAGGCGCGGGAGTTCGAGCGGGCGTTCCGCATCGCCAAGCGGGGCGGGCTGCTGTCGGTGCCGCACGGCGGCGAGCTGATGGGGCCGCGCAGCGTCGCGCAGTGCGTGGACGACCTGGGCGCCGACCGAGTGGGCCACGGCGTGCGCGCGGCCGAGGACGACTGGCTGATGCAGCGGCTGGCCGACCGGCAGATCTGCTGCGAGATCTGCCCCACCTCGAACGTGGGCCTGGGGGTCGTCGAGCAACCGGCCGACGTGCCGCTGCGCCGGTTGTTCGACGCGGGGGTGCCGATCGCGCTGGGCGCGGACGACCCGCTGCTGTTCGGCACGCGGCTGCTGCGGCAGTACGAGCTGGCCAGGGAGGTCTACGGGTTCTCCGACGCGGAGGTGGCCGAGCTGGCCCGCCAGTCCATACGGTCCTCATCCGCCCCCGAGTCCGTGCGCAAGGAGCTGCTCAAGGGCGTGGACGACTGGCTGGCCGGCTCACCCGAGTGATTCGGCGACCCTGACCGCCTCCTCCTTGCTCTTCAGCCCTTCGAGTCTGAGGTTGAGCGTGCCGTGCTGCCAGATCAGGGTGGGCCCGGCCTGGCGCAGGGGCACCTCGGTGCCGTCCTGGCGCCTGATGTAGCCGAGCGGGTGGTCGCCCCTGATCCACCACGCCGTACGGCCGCCGACCTCGGTGAAGTCGGGGTAGGGCGGGCCGAGCTTCTTGAACAGGTACGGGTCCAGGGTGCCGTCGAACTGGTCGAGCCTGATGCCGTCCGGCCAGAACATCGACACGACCCGCCCGCCGTCGGAGACCGTCGTGCGCTGCGGAGGGCCGAGCGCGGCCGGGGTCCTGGCCATGCGCGGCACCTCGGTGGGCGCCACCGAGCGCTCGCCTGGCAAAGGTGCCGTCGTGGTGACGGGCGGCGGCGTGGTGTCGCCGACGCGCAGCTCGATCCCGGCGAACCTGAGGATCCGTACCACCGCGGCCCGGCCCTGCGGGGTGGCCGCGACGAGCGCGGCGACGGCGACGACCACGGCGGTCACGACCTTCCACCGCGCCACCCGCCCGCGCCGCCGCTGCGGCACATGCGGCTGGCCGGGCCTTTCCCGCGCCTCCCGAGTGCCGCCCGGCTCGGAGGCGTCGGAGGGCGTCTCCGGTACGGACGCCTCCGGTACGGACGCCTCCGGTACGGACGCCTCCGGCGCAGGTGTCTCCGGCGCGGGTGTGGACGTGAGGCGGGTGCGGACGGCGGCGGCGACGTCGGCCGGAGGCGGGGCAGGGGTGTCGAGGAGGTCGCCGAGCGCGCGCAGTTCCGCCTCGATCGCCTCGTACTCCTCGTACTCCTCGTACTCCTCGTACTCCTCGTACTCCTCGTCGGGCTCACGCGAGCTCATCGCCCACCTCCTCCCTCAGCCGGGCCAGCCCCCGGTGGGTACTGGACTTGACGGTGCCGACGGGCCAGTCGAGCACCTGCGCGGTCTCGGCCTCGCTCAGCTGTAAGAAGTACCGGCAGACGACGGCCTGGCGTTCCCGTTCGGGCAGGGCGCGGACGGCGGCGAGCAGCCGGGAGCGGCGGTCGGTGGCGACGGCGGCGCCCTCGGGGTCGTCGGGCGCGCGGGTGGAGGCGGTGGCGGACAGCCTGAGCGCCAGATCGGTCCTGCGGCCGCGCGAGCGGGTCAGGTTGTGGGTCTCGTTGGCGACGATGCGCAGCAGCCAGGGCCTGAACGGCGCGTCGCGGCGGAACGAGGCGAGGTGGCGGAACGCCTTGACGAACGCCTCCTGCACGACGTCCTCCGCCTCGTCGCCGGCGCCGAGCATGGCGGCGGTGCGATGAGCGAGCGTGCTGTAGCGGGCGACCAGCACCTCATAGGCGGCCAGGTCTCCCTTGAGCGAACGGGCGATCGCCTCGTCGTCGTCCATGCCGACTCGGATTCCACCGCATCATCAGCCTTCTGGGAAGGGACTTTCGCTGATCGTGTCATCCTGGTGACCGGCGTGGGCATTAGACTCTGGCAATCCATGTGCCCCTCGAAGGAACGGGATTATGTCTTCTGGGTATGACCGTGTAGTGCAACCGGCGGCCGGTGACGAGGCCCTGGAGAACCACCTGGGTGGGGACGAGGCCAAGAACTACCGGCAGTACGAGTTCGACATGGTCGCCCCGCACGTCGGGCGTTCGATGCTGGAGATCGGCTCGGGCCTGGGGCACTTCGCCGAGCAGTTCCTGCCGCGCCTCGACCGGCTCGTGGTCAGCGACTTCGACCCCTACTGCGTCGAGCAGCTGGAGAAGCGGTTCGTCGACCGCGACGACATCAGCGTCCTGCAGTTCGGCCTGCCGACCGACATCCCGCTTGAGGACAAGGTCGACACGGTCGTCATGATGAACGTCCTGGAGCACATCGAGGAGGACGCGGAGGCGCTGCGCTCGCTGGCGCGCGTCACGCTGCCCGGCGGCCGCATCATCATCTGGGTGCCCGGCTACCCGCAGCTCTACGGCGACTTCGACCGCAAGGTCGGTCACGTGCAGCGCTACACCCCGAAGACGCTCGGCGCCACGGTCGCGAAGGCGGGGCTCGACGTCGAGGTGCTCAAGCCGATCAACTTCCTGGGCGGCATCGCCTGGTGGGCGGCGGTGCGGCGGGGCGGCGTCGGCTATCCCGACCCGCGGCTGGTGAAGATCTACGACCGCACGGTGGTGCCGCTGACGCGGCTGATCGAGCGGTTCGTCCGGCCGCCGTTCGGCCAGACGGTGTTCTGCGTCGCGCGGGTGCCCGTACCGAAGAGCTGAGAAACCGAAGAGCTGAGAAACGCGTCAGGCCGCCCCCTGGGGTGCCCTGGGGCGGCCTGACGGGCCTACTTGATGGAACCGGCGGTCAGGCCGCCGACCACCTTCCGCTCGATCAGGGCGAACAGGATGATCACCGGGATGGTGGCGATCACCGAGCCGGCGAACAGGTTCTGCCAGTCCACCTGGTACTGCCCGATGAACGAGTTGAGCGCCACGGGAAGCGGCTGGTTCTCGGGGGTCGTGGTCAGGGTGAGCGCGACCACGAACTCGTTCCACGCGGCGATGAACGTGAAGATCAGTGCGGTGATGACGCCGGGCATGGCCAGCGGCAGCGTGATCCTGAACAGCGCGCCGAAGCGGCCGTTGCCGTCGATGAAGGCGGCCTCCTCCAGCTCGCGCGGGATCGAGGAGAAGTACGCGTTCAGGATCCACACCGCGAAGGCGAGGTTGAACCCGCCGTTGACGAGGATCAGCGCCCAGATCGAGTCCACCAGCCCGAACTGGAAGAACTCGCGGTAGATGCCGACCACCATGGCGGTGGGCTGGAACATCTGGGTGATCAGCACGAGGATCAGGAACGCGGTGCGGCCGCGGAAGCGGTGGCGGGCCGAGTAGTACGCGGCGGGCAGCGCGACCAGCAGCACGAGCAGCGTCGAGCCGGCCGCCACCTTGATCGTCACCCACAGGTTGCCGGCCAGGCCGCTGCCCCAGAAGTCGGCGAGGTTGCTCCACACCCATTCCTCGGGCCAGAACGTCACGTCGCGCAGCGACTCCTGCGAGCGCAGCGAGGTCAGCAGCATGACCACGTACGGGAACAGGAAGAGGAAGGCGATGACGTACGCGCTGGCGGCGATGAGGACGGTCTTGAGCCGCGGCATGGCGTTCGCGCCGCGGCCGGTGCGGGCCTGGGGACGCTGCTCGACCGGCGCGGGCATGGTCTTGACGGCCATCACGCCACCTCCTTGTTCCACCGCGACACCTTCAGGAAGATCACGGTGAGCACGATGACCATGCCGAAGTTGACCACGGACATGGCGGCGGACTCGCCGATGTCGGAGCCCTTGAGGATGTACATGAAGATCGTCGAGGTGGCCGTGGAGTAGCCGGGCTGCCCGTGGGTCATGGCCCAGATGATCGGGAAGCTGTTGAAGACGTTCATGACGTTGATCAGCGCGGCCACGGTGAGCGCGGGGCGCAGCAGCGGCAGCGTGATCGACCAGTACGTCCGCAGCCGTCCGGCTCCGTCCATCTTGGCGGCCTCGTACACGTCGGCCGGGATGGTGGCGAGTCCGGCGAGCAGCGCGTACGTCGTGAACGGCACCGACACGAACACCGCGACGAAGATCAGCCACGGCATGGCGGTGGAGGCGTCACCGAGCTGGTCGGCCGCGGCCCCGCCCATCGCGTCGATCAATCCGAGTTTCAGCCGGATCTGGTTGATGACGCCGACCTCGGGGTCGAGCATCCACTTGAAGATGATCGCGGTCATCAGCACCGAGGCGGCCCACGGCGCGATGAGCGCCCAGCGGGCGACCTTGCGCAGCGGGAAGCGCTGGTTGAACAGCTGGGCCAGGGCGAGCGAGACCAGCACGGTGAGCGCGACGACCGCGACCACCCAGATCACGCTGCGGAGCATGATGTCCGCGAAGTCCTTCTCGGCGAAGAGCTTGTCGTAGTTCGCGAACCCGTTGCCGCCGCGCACCACGCCCAGGCGGCTGATCTCGAGGAACGACGACCTGATCATCTCGATCACGGGCCAGAGCACGACCACGGCGATCAGCACGATGGCGGGCCCGACCCAGGCGAGGGGTTCGAGGGCGCGCAACCTTCTCATCAGACACCTTTCCAGGACGGTACGGCCGGCGAGCGCCGGCCGTACCCTGGTCCTGCTGGATCAGCCGGCCGCCGCTTCAGCGGTCTTCTGCAGCTCGCCGAGGACCTTGGCGGGGTCGTCCTTGACGGCGCCGCCGATGGTCTGCTTGATGGCGGGGTTCACCTCGGCCCACTTGGGGTCCTGGAAGGGGTAGAAGCTGGCGTTGGGCAGCCCGTCGAGGAACGGCTTGAGCTTCTCGTCGCCGGACAGCTTCTGGATGCCGCCGTTGGTGACGGGCAGCAGCTTGTAGGTGTCGGAGATCTTCTGGGCGGCGTTGCCGGTGTAGAAGAAGTCGAAGAACTTCTTGATCTCGGCGGCGTGGCCGTTCTTGTTGAACGCCATGATCCAGTCCATGACGCCGAGCGTGGTGTCGAGCGGGCCGGTCTTGCCGGGGATGGGCGCGACGCCGTAGTTCTTCAGCCCGGCCGCGTCGAAGATCGGGATGGACATGGGGCCGCCGTTGACCATGCCGACCTTGCCGGCGCCGAAGTCCTCCCAGACCGTCTTGCGGTCCTTGGTGCCGGGGTTGGGGGTGGTCAGGCCGGCGTCGACCAGGCCCTTGAGGTAGGTGAAGGTCTCGACGTTCTGCGGGGAGTTGATCGCCCACTTGCCGGAGGCGTCCTTGTAGCTGCCGCCGTTGCCGAGCATCCACAGGAACGACTCGGCCTGGGCCTCCTCCTGGCCGAGCGGCAGGCCGAACGGCTGCGTCACGCCGGCCGCCTTGAGCTTCTCGGCCGCGGCCTTGAGCTCGTCCCAGGTCTTCGGCGGCTCGGCGATGTCCGCCTTCTCGAACAGGTCCTTGTTGTAGAACAGGGCGCGGGCCGAGGAGACGAACGGGATGCCGTACGCGGTGCCGTCGACCTTGCCGAAGTCGGCGAACTTCTGCAGCATGTCGCCGGAGACGTTCGGCGACAGGACCTCGTCCACCTTGTAGAGCAGGCCGTCCTTGACGAAGCCCGAGTAGTCGCCGGTCTGCAGGATGTCGGGCACCTGACCGTTCTGGACCATGGTGGCGACCTGCTTGTCGATGTCGTTCCAGTTGATGACCTGGACGTCGACCTTGATGTTCGGGTTGGCCGCCTGGAACTCGTCCACGACGCCCTTCCAGAAGTTCTCACCCGAGTTCGGCTTGCCGGGGCCGTCGCCGTAGTCGGCGGCGACCATCTTCAGCGTGACCTGGCCGTCGCTCGCCTGGGTGTCGCCGCCTCCGCCGCCTGCGTCACCGCCGCCGCAACTGGACAGGACCAGCATCGTGGCAAGGCCGAGAGCGGCGCCGCCCACAAGCTTGATGTTCACTGGAGATACCGCCTTCTCGTCGGACGGGTCGAGCTGGTCCGTACCAGTTCGGCCGACCCAGCCCAGGGGGATGTGACACGCGAGTTCCGGCTTGCCCGCGTTTGCGTCAGCGTAAGCCCGAGTTAAGCGGCCGGTCTATACCGGTCCGTCTCGTTTTTGCAACACCTCACGAAAGACGCGATCACAACCGGTCTAGACCGGATGTCAGAGGATCTTCCTCCGTACGCTCTCCCCGCCCTCCGGCGCGCCGATCCACGGACCCTCGATCGACGGGTCGAGGATGCCCTCCTCCAGGAACGTGTAGCGGCCGTCGAGCACGTATCCGGCCAGGCGGACGTCCTGGGTGTCGCTGTTGTCCCAGAGCCTGGCGAACAGCGCGTCCACCCGGCGCCTGGCCTGGTGGCAGAAGGTGTCGGCCAGCTCGTACGGCCGCCGCCCCAGGTCGCGCGAGTCCTCCTCGGCCTTGAGGCAGGCGGCGGTCATGGCGTACAGCTCGGCGCCGATGTCGACGATCCGGCCCAGGAACGACTGCTTGTGCTCCAGGCCGCCCTGCCAGCGGGACATGCCGTAGAAGGTGGACCTGGCCAGTTTCCTGCTGGTCCGCTCCACGAAACGCAGGTGGCCGGCGAGTGGGCCGAACGCGGCGTACGAGGTGGGCAGGTTGCCCGTCCCCGCGACCAGCGTGGGCAGCCAGGTGGCGTAGAAGCGGCCGGCCCTGCGCAGCGCCTGGGCGCGTTCCTGGCGGCTCGCGTCCGGGTTGACCAGCTCGCCCGCGGCGGTCAGGTGGGCGTCCACGGCCTCGCGGGTGATGGCCAGGCGCATGATCTCCGACGAGCCCTCGAAGATGCGGTTGATGCGGGAGTCGCGCAGCATCTGCTCGGCGGGCACGCCGCGCTCGCCCCGCGCGGCCAGCGACGCGGCCGTCTCGTAGCCGCGCCCGCCGCGCATCTGGACCAGCTCGTCGAGCACCTGGTACGACAGCTCCGAGGCGTACAGCTTGGCCAGCGCCGCCTCGATCCTGATGTCGTTGCGCCGGTCGTCGGCCAGGCGGCCGGTCAGCTCGCAGACGGCCTCCAGCGCGTACGCGGTGGCCGCGATGAAGGCGACCTTGGTGGCGACGGCCTCGTGCCGCCCGACCTCGCGGCCCCACTGGACGCGCGCGGTCCCCCACTCCCGGGCGATCTTCACGGCCCACTTGGCGTTGCCCGCGCAGGTGGCCGGCAGGGACAGGCGGCCGGTGTTCAGCGTGGTGAGCGCGATCTTGAGCCCTTCGCCCTCCTTGCCGACGCGGTTCCTGGCGGGCACTCTGACCTGGGAGAAGACGGTGACGCCGTTCTCGATGCCGCGCAGGCCCATGAACTCGTTGCGCCGCTTGACCGTGATGCCCGGCGTGTCGGCCTCGACGACGAACGCGCTGATCTTCTTGCCGGTCCTGGCCATGACCACCAGCAGGTCGGCGATGACGCCGTTGGTCGTCCACAGCTTGACGCCGTCGAGCACGTACTCGTCGCCGTCGCGGACGGCGGTGGTGGCCAGGCGGGCCGGGTCGGAGCCGACGTCGGGCTCGGTCAGCAGGAACGCGGAGATCTCGCCGGCCGCGCACCTCGGCAGGAACTCGCGCTTCTGCTCCTCGGTGCCGAACAGCTTGAGCGGCTGCGGCACGCCGATCGACTGGTGCGCCGACAGCAGCGTGGCCAGCGCGGGACAGTAGGAGCCGACGAGCATGAGGGCACGGCAGTAGTACAGGTACGGCAGGCCGAGCCCGCCGTACTCCTCCTTGATCGTCATGCCGAAGGCGCCGAGCCGCGCGAGGCCCTTGACCACGTCGTCGGGCACCTGCGCGGTGCGCTCGATGAGCACCGGGTCGACGTGCGCGTGGAGGAAGCGGCGCAGCGCCCTGACGAAGTCCTCGCCCCGCTTGGCCGCCTCGTCGGGCGGCGTCGGGGCCGGGTGCACCAGGTCCAGCCGGTAGTCGCCGAGGAAGAGCTGCCTGGCGAAGCTGGGGTGCGTCCACTCCTTCTCGCGTGCCTGCTCGCCGACCTCCCGGGACTCCCTGTACTCAGCGTGCTCGGTCATGGCACCTCCGGACGTCGCGCCGTCTTGTGCTCATGGGTACTGCCCGCCGAGACGGCGCCCTGTCGCCGTTATAGCCCGATTTTCAGGGAACGGCGAGCATTCAGCCGCCGTACGGCGAGCGCGAGCACCGCCAGCACGGCGGGCACCAGCAGGTACGCGCCACAGAAGGCCAGCCCGGCCAGCGACATCCCCGTGCCCACCACGGCCGTGGTCCTGAGCCGGCCGCGCGGCAGCATGCGCACCGCCGCCGCCACTCCCGCCGCCGTGACCGCCGCCAGGCACGCCGAGGTCGCGCGCATGAGCAGGTCGAGATCCACCGCCCAGACCAGCACGGGCACGCTCAGCGCGAGCACCAGCCCGAGGCTCCGGTACGGCGTCTCGCCCGGCGCCCCTCCCCTGGCGAACCAGACCGGCAGCGCCCCGTCCGCCGCCAGCGCCGCGCCCAGCCTGGCCGCCCCCGCGATGTAGGTGTTGACCGCCCCGAACGACAGCAGCACCGCCAGCACGCCGGTGACCGGCCTGGACGACGGGCCGAGTCCGCTCTCCAGCATGGCGGTCAGCGGCACGCCCGGCATGTCGGCGCCGAGCACGGCGACCGAGGTGACGGAGACGCCCGCGTACAGCAGGCCGATCACCACGAGCGTCACGACCGTGGCCCTGACCAGCACCCGCCCGCCGCCCGCGAACTCGGCCGACAGGTGGCTCGCGGCCTCCCAGCCGACGAACGCGAACATCAGCACTCCGGCCGCGCCCGCCACGCCGGCGGCGCCGTACGGGGCGAAGGGGGTGAAGTTGGCCGCGTCGGCGTGCGGTGCGGCGCTCACCACGGCGGCGACCAGCACCGCGACGAGCAGGACGACCATGCAGAGCTGCAGCCCGCCCGAGGTGCGCAGGCCGGCGGCGTTGGCGGCGAACGCGGCGGCCAGGATCAGGCAGGCGGCGAGGGTCGCGTCCACGCCCAGGCAGGCTTCGACGTACTGACCGCCGACCAGGGCGCCCGCGACGGTGCCGATCGGCACGGCGCCGTAGAACCACCAGCCGGCCACGGCCGAGGCGGACCGGCCGAATGCCAGCCCGACCACCGCGGCCACCCCGCCGCCTCCGGGGTAGCGGGCGCCGAGCGCGGCGAACGTCAGCGCGACGGGCACGCTCAGCGCGAGCATGCCCGCCCAGGCCAGCACGGAGGCGGGCCCCGCCGCCGCCGCGGCGAGGTGCGGCAGCACCAGCATGCCGGGTCCCAGCACCGCGCCCACGAGCAGCGCCGTTCCTTGTACGGCTCCCATTCGTCCACTCATATGCCGGAAGGTAGTTCAGGCATTCGGCCATGAGCACGCCCCTCCGAACGTTCGGCCGGAATGGCTGGCAGTGTGGAGTCATGGACGAACTTGATTCGGCGATCGTACGGCTGCTCCAAACGGATGCGCGGCAGTCGAACCGCGAACTGGCCAGGCAGCTCGGCATCGCCCCCTCCACCTGCCTCGAACGCGTCCGCTCACTGACCCGCCGCGGCGTGATCCGCGGCTACCACGCCGACATCGACCCCGCCGCGCTCAACCGCGGCGTGCAGGCCATGGTCTCGGTCCAGGTGCGGCCGCTCAGCCGGGCGGTGATCAACGCCTTCCAGACCTCGGCGGCCGAGATGCCGGAGGTGCTGAGCGTGTTCGTGCTGGCGGGAGGCGACGACTTCCTGCTGCACGTGGCGGTGCAGGACCTCGACCACCTGCACGCGTTCCTGCTCGACCGGCTCAGCAAGCGCAAGGAGATCGTCGGCTTCCGTACGTCGGTGGTGTTCCAGCAGGTGCAGAAGGTGGTGCCCGAACCACTGCCCGCGCCGTGAACGCGGCGGAGTAGGATCCTGAACTCTTTCCAATCACCGGTGAAGGGGGTCTCCGGGTGTCATTGCCGTCTCCTGACCAGGACAGGCTCTATTTCGACCAGATCATGCGGCAGACGGAGGACGCGATAAGCCACCTGCGCACCGCGAAACAGCTCATCGGACAGGTCGCGGGCACCGGCGTGGCCGCCGACGGGTTCATCAAGGTGACGGCCGGCGCGGGGGGCACGCTGAGCGGCATCGACCTCAACCCGCGCCTGCTCCGCCTGCCGTCCGCGGTCATCGCCCGCGAGCTGACCAAGGCGGTCCAGGCCGCGCAGGACGACGCCGCACGGCGTTCGCAGGAGATCGTGGACGAGGTCGCCCCCTACGTCGAGGCCCTGCCAGAGCCGCTGGACGAGACCTTCGTCCGGCGGCGCGTGGACGCGGTGATGCGCGACCTGCTCGCGGGAGACCGGTGATGTCCGGCTACCGCATCGACCCCGGGAACATCCGGCCGGAGGACGTCGAGCGCGCCACCGAGCAGGCGTTCCAGGCCGAGGCCGCGCTCGCCGACGTGGACCGGCTGCTGGCGGAGGTGGCCGGCACCGGTCAGGCGAAGGGCGTCGGCGCCGTCGTGGACGCGGAAGGCCGGGTGAGGGAGATCACGCTGGGGCCGCAGGCGCTGCGCGAGGGGCTCGACGGGCTGCGCGAGGCGGTACTCGCCGCCGTGGGGGCCGCACAGGACCATGCCCGGGTGCAGGCTGACGAGCTGCTGCGCGAGCACCTCCAGCAGGCCGTGCCCGAAATCTCCATCGACATGGGCGAGCTGCGGCGGCAAATCGGGGGCCTGCTCGAAAAGTAATCACACAAGCCACATATGGCGATTAAAGTCCCCATCATGCAATACGGCGTAGATATCGCCAAGGAGGCGTACACAGAGCAGGCCAGGCGCCTGCAGACACATGGGGACGACTACGCGGCGGCGATCGAACGGCTGCGCGAGCGTGGGGGCAGATGGGGAGACGACGGTCTCTTCGCCGAGATCGAGATGGCGTGGATCGAGTGCCGCCAGACCATGCTCGACGCCGTGCCCGGCATCGGCGGCCACATCGGCGGGGTGAGCGCGGGCATGCGCCTCGTCCCGCAGAACGTCACGGAAGGTGAGCAGGCCAGCGCGATGCAGGATCCGGCGGCATGGCGATAACGCTCCCACCGCAACTCGACGCGACGTTGGAACTGGCCGGTCTCTGGTTCCCCAACGTCAACGAGGACGAGATCCACGCCGACGCGAACGCGGCCCGCATCGTGCAGGCGTACACCGCCCAGGAGGGCGCCGACGCGGACGCCACCGTACGCGGGGCCGCCGCGCTCCACAAGGGCGACTCCTCCGTCGCGCTGCAGAGCGCGTGGAACGCCAGCGACAACGCCAACGGGCACCTCGCGCAGGCCACGGCCGCGACGCGGATCGCGCCCGCGGCACTCGACGGCCTGGGGTACGTCGTGACCGGCACCAAGGTCGCGGTCGGCACGGTGGCGGCCGTCGGCACCGTACGGCTGCTCTACTCCCTGCTGGCCGGCGGGCCCGCGGCCGGGCTCACCACGACCGCGACCCTGCTCGCGATCAGGCGGGCAGGCACCAAGGTCCTCCGCGAGGCCGCCGAGGGCACCGGCCGCCACATGGCACCGGCGCTGACCAGGCGGGCCACCGCTCCGCTGCGCGACATCCTGACCCGCCTCCGCGCACCGGGCCCGCCCGGCAGCCCGGCGCTGGCGGGCGCGGGCCGGCTGCCCGGCGGCCGGGTGCCCGTCGATCCCAAGAGCTTCGACCGCAACCCGGGCATCCTGCAGATCCGCAGGAAGAAGAAGAGCGATGGAGGGGGCGGCGGCTGGAGCCGGAACTCTCCGGCCAGCTTCGACAACAACGCGCAGCGCATGCACGGCAGGTTGCCGTCGAGCAACGACGTGGGCAAGATGTCGCCGGAGCAGGCTGCCCAGGCGGCGAAACAGGTCAAGGACAGCATCCTGACACGGAAGATGAACGAGGCCAGGCTCGGCAAGGACGCCGGGCACCAGGCGCGGCTGAGGGACGAGCAGAAACTCCTGGAAGAGCTCGAACGCAAGGCCAACGAGGGGAAGTAGCTCGAGATGCACACACAGACGGGCGACGACCTGATGGCGCGCATCCTCGCCCGGCCAGCCGACGACGAGGTCAGGGGGCGGCTGACCAACGACCTGCTCAACGAGCTGTTCGACGGCTACCCGGTCGACAACCTGCGCGCCCTGCTGCACAGCGGTGACGACGACGCCGTGCAGACCGGGTCCTGGCTGCTGTCGGAGCTGGGCGAGCGGGCCGCGTCCCTGCTCGACGAAGCGCCTGCGCTGCTCGCCCATCCGCGGCGTCAGGTGCGCTTCTTCGCCGTCGAGTTCGTGCTGCTCGCCGCGGAGGAGCCGGAGGACGCGGCCGTCCTCGCCCAGGCCATCACCCTGAGCCGCGACCCCGACACCGCCATCCGGTGGAAGGTGCTGCACTTCCTGGCGATGGCCCCGACCGAGCAGCTCATGCTCGGGCTGTCCAAGCTCGCCGACCCCGAGCTGGGGCGGCACACGGCGGCGCTGGTCGCCGCCGACACCGGGGAGCCGGACCCGGGCGAGGTGGTGGCCGGGCTGGACAGCGACGACCCGATGGCCCGGCTGTTCGCCGCGGCGACCGCCACGCGCATGGCCGAGGAGGACCCGGCGCTGCTGCGCCACGCCGCCAGGACACGCGACGAGGAGGTCAGCTCGTTCGCCCAGTGGCAACTCCGCCGCTTCGAGAACTAGCCACCCCCGCCCTGCCGGGCAGGGCGGACCCCCAACCAGGCGGGCAGGGGCGGACCCCGAACCAGGTGTTCACGCGGGCGCGGGTGCGGGTTGGCGGGGGATGGCGGCGTAGCTGATGGCGAGGGCGGCGAGGCTCAGGGCGGCGGCGGCCAGGCCGAGCCAGCGCAGGCCGTCCACCGCCACGAGCCCGCCGCCCAGCGCCGAGCCGGCGGCGATGCCGATGTTGAAGGCGCACACGTTCACCGACACCGCCAGCGTGGGCGCCCGGCCGGCGTGCCGGAGCACCAGGCTCTGCAGCGCGGGCGTGGTGGCCGAGGTCAGCACGCCCAGCACCAGCACCGCCACGACGGCGGGCCCCGCCCACGGCACCGCGAAGGGGAAGACGGCCAGCATCACGGCCAGGCCGGCGAACATGCCGCGCACGGTGACGGCCGGCGAGCGGTCCGCCAGCCGCCCGGCCGCCAGCCCGCCGGCCAGGCCACCGGCGCCGTGGAGGAGCAGCAGCGCCGAGATCGCGGTGGGGCCCAAGCCGGTGATGCCGGTCAAGGCCGGCACCAGGTAGGTGAAAACGGTCGAGGTGGCGGCCAGCCCGACCGCCGTGGTGGCGATCACGATCAGCACGCGCCGGCCCAGCACGGTGGCGATCTCGTCCCGTACGCGGGTGGCCGGCGCCTCCTGCCGGGGCAGGACGGCGGCCAGCGCCCCGGCGGCGGCGAGGGCCAGGATCACCAGCACCGCGAACGGCGTCCGCCAGCCCGCGTCCTCCCCCAGCAGCACGCCGAGCGGCACCCCGAGCAGCGTGGCCACGGAGAACCCGGACCCGACGGCGGCGATGGCCGTACCGACGCGATGCGGCGCGACCACCTGGGTCGCCGCCATCAGCGCCAGGGTCAGGAAGGCCGCGTGGCTGAGCGAGGCGACCACCCGTCCGGCGATGAGCACCTCGTACGACCCCGCCACCGCGCAGACGGTGTTCCCCGCCGCGAACGACACCAGCAACCCCACCGCCAGCGCCTTGCGCGGCAACCGCACGGTCGCGATCGTCACCAGCGGCCCGCCGACCACGACGCCCAGCGCGTACGCCGTCACCGCCTGCCCGGCGGTGGACACCGAGACGTCCAGGTCGGCGGCCACCTGCGGCAGCAGCCCGGCGATCAGATATTCCGACGTGCCGACCACGAACACGCTCACCATGAGCACGGCCGGCACCAACAGGCTCCTCTTCATGCGGGCACGCTAAAGTCTCACATGTATGTGAGAGTCAAGGCGTGGTGAGGGAGGTCACATGCGGATCGGCGAGCTGGTCAAGCGCACCGGCGTGCACGAGCGGCTGCTGCGCTACTACGAGGAGCAGGGCCTGCTGCGGCCCGAGCGCTCGGCGAGCGGCTACCGCGAGTACACCGAGACCCACGTCGACACCGTCCGCCGCATCCGCAGCCTGCTGGCCGCCGGGCTGGGCACGTCCGCGATCGCCGCCGTGCTGCCCTGCCTGGAGACCGACGGCGAGCGTCTGGCGCCCACCTGCCCCGACGTGCTCGGTCAGTTGCGGGGGGAGCGCGACAGGATCGACCGCGCGATGGAGGCGCTGCGCGAGTCGCGCGAGGCCCTCGACCTCGTCATCTCCGCCGGGCTACGCAAGTCGGCGGTCTGACCGGATGGCAGGTGCCGGATAAATCGGTTGCACGCGCTTCCAGCACCCCCGTAGCCTCATGGACATGCGCCTTTACCTGTAATTCGCGATAGAGCGACCTGTCCCACCGTCCACCCAGTGACGCGGCAGTCATGTTCGCCCGCCGGCTCCACGCATCGTCGAGCCGCGTTGCCGAATTACGTAAAGGAGTCTCTTATGCGTGCTCGTGCCAACAGAAACCACCGCCCGCACCTGCCCGTGGTGCGGCCGATGCCCAAGATGCCGCAGCGGCCGATCATGCCGCCGCGCCGCCTCCCGCCCAAGGGGCGATGAAGACAACTACCGGGATGGTAGTCAGGCGGGCGCCGCCTCCCTCGTTACGCCCGGAGGCGGCGCTCGCGCCCTTTTCTAGAGCCGTTCGATGATGGTGACGTTGGCCTGGCCGCCGCCCTCGCACATCGTCTGCAGGCCGTAACGGCCGCCGGTGCGCTCGAGCTCGTGCAGCAGCTTGGTCATCAGGATCGCGCCCGTGCCGCCCAGCGGGTGGCCGAGCGCGATGGCGCCGCCGTTCGGGTTGACCCGGTCGGGGTCGGCGTCGAGCTCCTTCATCCAGGCCAGCGGCACCGGGGCGAACGCCTCGTTGATCTCCACCACGTCGATGTCGCCCATCGACATGCCGGCCTTCTTCAGCGCCCGCTGCGTGGCGGGGATCGGCGCGGTCAGCATGTAGACCGGGTCGTCGCCCATGAGCGCGAGCTGGTGGATGCGGGCCCTCGGAGTCAGGCCGTGGTCGCGTACGGCCTGCTCTGAGGCGATGAGCACGGCGCCGGAGCCGTCGGAGATCTGCGAGGACGTGGCCGCGGTGATCTGGCCGCCCTCCTTCAGCGTCTTCAGCGCGGCCATCTTCTCCAGCGTCGTGTCGGGCCTCGGGCCCTCGTCGTCCTCGACGCCGTTGACCGGCTCGATCTGGTCCTTGAAGTAGCCGTTGGCGATGGCCTTGGCCGCCCGCTGGTGCGACTCGAACGCGTACTGCTCCAGCACCTCGCGGCTGAAGCCCCACTTCTCGCACATCAGCTCGGCGCCGCGGAACTGCGAGATCTCCTGCTTGCCGTAACGCTCGACCCACTTGTCGCCGAACGGGAACGGCATGCCCGCATCGAGCGCCGCCTTGATCGAGGAGCCCATGGGGACGATGCTCATCGACTCGACGCCGGCCGCCACCACGAGGTCCTGTGTGCCGGACAGCACGCCCTGCGCGGCGAAGTGGATGGACTGCTGCGAGGAGCCGCACTGCCGGTCGATGGTGACGCCGGCGGTGGTCTCGGGCAGCCCCGCCGACAACCAGGCATTTCGCGCGATGTCCATGCTCTGGGGGCCGAACTGCATGACGCACCCCATGATGACGTCCTCGACCGCCTCGGGGTCGACGCCGGTGCGGTCGATCAGCGCCTTGAGGGTGTGCGCGGCCAGGTCAGTGGGGTGGACGGTGGACAGGCCACCCTTCTTCTTGCCGACCGGGGTGCGGACCGCCCCGACGATGTACGCCTCTGCCACAGTGCCTCCTGGGAACCGAGCATTATTCGGTTACTAGGGGCAGCGTACAACAGAACGTCATTCGGCCGCAGGTCGCTCCGGCGCCACGAGGTCCTCCGCCGCGTCGATCCTGAACCGCCACCGGTCGACCGCGATGCCGTTGAGCGCCTCGGACAGCTCAAGCGCCAGCGCGCCCAGCTTGACCGGCTCGGCGCCGCGCAGCTCGATCGCCGTCAGCTCGGTGGCGAACGGCAGCAGCTCCTGCACGGCCGGAGGTCGGCCCGCCTGGGGCACCAGCACGGCCCTGATGTCGCCCGCCGTGAACGCCGGGCCCTCCTCCTCGGGCGCGAGCAGGGGCGCCAGCTCCTCGGGCGACGGGCGTACCGGGAGGATCACCGCGGGGCCGCCCTCGTCGTCGTCGGCCGGATCGCTCACCACGCCCCGGCACACCGCGAGCCCGCCCAGCCGGAACGCCAGGCCCTCGGCGAGGAAACGGTCGAAGAAGTCGAGCGGCAGCGGCCCCTCAGCGGCCACCCGGACCGCCCACACCTTCTCCAGCACCCCGCCGGTCAGCTCGGGCTCCGCCTCGACCGGCGCGAACACCCGCACGTCGGCCGCCACGACGTCGTCACCGTCGAGCCGCGCCCCCGGATCTGCCAGCTGGACCAGCCGCAGCAGCTCCGCCTGAGCCGGTTTCGCGGGAACGGCCGCCGTCGGGCCAGTTCGCAGTCTCCGCTTCGCCATCCAGCCCATGCCCGCCTCCGCGCTCAGCTTCGATAGGAGCCAGTCATCGTCGCATAGACGATGAGGTTGTCGGTGTAGTGCCCGGTCGTGCGATCGTAGGTGCCACTGCAGGTGATCAGGTGGAGCTGGGCGTCGTCCCGAGCGCCGTAGACGCGCTGGGTCGGGAACGTCTTCTTGCTCGCCTGCTCCACCCCACCGACCGTGAACACCGCAGTCGTCTTGTCCTGGCGCTTGACCTCGATCGTATCGCCGTTCTTGATCTCCTTGAGCCGGGCGAACACCGCCGGGCCCGTACGCGTGTCCACGTGCCCCAGCAGCACCGCGGGGCCCGCCTCGCCCGGTGTGGACATGTTGCGGTACCAGCCCGCCAGGTTCCTGTTGTTCGGCGGCGGGACCTCGATCGTGCCGTCCCTGCGCAGGCCCACCGACTTGATCGGCGCCTTCACCCCGAGCCGCTTGATGATGATCTGCACCGGCGTCGAGGGCAGCATCGGCGGCGCCGCCTTGATCTGCGGCAGCGGGGGCGGGACGTTCGCCGGGGCCTGGAAGTACGCCTGCTCGGGCTGGCCGGTGTTCTTCGGCTGCGCCTGCAGGCCCAGGCTGTCGCGGCTGCTGCTCTGCAGGCCGTACTCGGCCGGGGAGCGCAGCACGATCAGCAGGCCCGCCACGACCGTCGCCACTCCGGCGACGGCCGCCACGATCAGCACTGTCCGCAGCGCCGTGCTCCCCTTGTGCTCGGGCGGGGGCACCGGAGCCTGGGGGGCGCCGCCGTACGGGTAATAGCCGGACACCGCGGATCAGCTCCTGATCGAACGCCGGCGCATGACCAGCCCGCCCACGGCGGCCGCCGCCACCAGCGCCGTGCCCGTCAGAATGAACAACCTGCCGTCAGGCCCCGCCATGCCACCCGCACCGGTGTCCGCCCCTGCCTTGGGGGTCTGGGACTTCTTGGTGGGGGTGCTGGACGAACGCGTGGTGCTCGGCGTGACCGTCACCGTCGCGGTGTGCGTCGTGGTCGGACGGGGGGTCGTCGTCGTGGGGCTGGGGCTCGTCGTGCCGTTGCCGACGGTGAACTTGAACTGCTTGAGCCCCGTCGTCGGGGCGGTGCACTTGAGCGCCGGGGCGGTGGCCGAGGTGCCGAACGCGAGGTCGCCGGCCGTCAGCGTGACCTCGCCCGTGGTGGTGGGCTTGATCTTGACCGTCACGCTGGGAAGGGTCGTGAGAGGGCTGCCCGCGGTGGGGGCCGTGATCGCGGCCTCACCGGTCGCCGTCGCCGGCACGCCCGCGCCGCTCCCCTTGATCGTCGCGAACATCTTCGCGCCGGTCGTGGGGAAGCCCGTCGGCAGCTTCAGCTGATCACCGGTCGTCTGGATGGTGCCGGCCCAGGTGACGGAGGCGTCCGCGTTGGCGGTGGCGGAGGTGGGCGGCGTCAGAACGACCTTGATCTCGGGCTTGATGGCCTCATAGCTGGTGTCGGTCGAAGTGCTGGGCACATCACAGCTGTACTCGACGACGTCAGTGTCCGTGCCACCGCCACCGCCCGCCTGGACGGCGATGGAGAGGCTGGTCGTCGGCGTCGCGGACTTGTAGGTGCACTCGGTGGTGTTCTCCTGACCGCTGATCGTTGCGGTGAGTGTCAGGCCCTTGGTGGTCCCCGCCGTCCCCGGGGACACCGTGATGGGCCCACCTGAGGCCGGGGCCGTCACCGTGGCGGTCATCTGCGACGGGGTGTAGGTGTTACCAACCGGGGCTGAGCCGGACTGCGTCTTCTCCAGCGCAGCAGGCGAGCCGCCGCCACCGATGGTCAGATTGCCTTTGACCGTGACTGGAGTGCTCGCGGTCAGCGCCGGGCTGGCGGTGAAGGCGGTGAAAGTCCACTTGATCGTGGCTTGCTGGCTCGGCGCTACGGTCTCTGGCGCCGAGATCGTGACTTTCTTGTTTTGACCTGCGAAAACGCCACCCGTGCAGTCATAGAGGACATCCATCGTCTTGTCCACTGCGGCCTGTGCGGGGGATGACAGCGCGAAAACCGAGCAGACGAAGAGCGCGAGCGTGCCCGCGAGTCCCAATGCGGACGTCTTCTGGGCGAGGCGGCGCCCCACCTGGGACATAAGCACGGGTCCTTCTCCGTTTCACAGCGGTGTCAACAGTCGTGCCAGAATTCCAGCCGATGGTCACGGTCAGGTTGAGATCCTACGAACTGTCTCTGTCAACTTCCCGTAAACCGGCAAATCCACCCCAACTTTCCCACACTCAGCCCTTCTTCTTGGACAGCGTCGCGTACACGACGATGTTGTCCGTGTAGTGGTGGGTCGTCTTGTTGTAGACGCCACCGCAGGTGATGAGCCTGAGCTGGGCGTTGCTGGTGTTGCCGTACACGCGCTTGGTCGGGAACGCGTTCTTGCTGGCCTGTTCGATCCCGCTGACCGTGAAGCGGGTGACCTTCCCGTCCGACCGGTAGACGTAGATGTGGTCGCCCTTGGCCAGTTCCCGGAGGCGGTCGAAGACGGCGGGGCCGCTGCGGGTGGTGACGTGGCCGTTGATGATCGCGGGGCCCGTCTCGCCGGGGACCGGTGAGTGCTTGTACCAGCCGGTCCTGTTGGGCTTGCTGAGCGGCGGCGTGCCGAGGACGCCCTTCTTGCTGACCGTGACCGCGCCGATGAGGGCGTTCACCTTGATCTTGGGGATCTTGATGCGGGTCGGCCGCGCCTTTGCCGTCTTGACCTTGGGCTTCGGGATCGCCGGCACGACCGGCGCGGCCGCCAGCGGGGGCGGCGCGTCCAGGCGGGCCGGGGTCAGGGGCACGTTCTTGCCGCCGGGGCCGACGGTCGGCGGGAGGACGAACGCGCCCGCGTTCGCCATCTCCACCGTCGTCGGCTCCGCCTGCGCCACCGGGCGCGGCTCGGAGCCGTCGTCCACGGGCGGCGCCAGCGACAGCAGGCTCACCATCACCAGGCCGACACCGCCGAGCGAGCCGGCGATGAGCAGGCCGGGCAGGGCCCGCTGCATCGGGGTCTTCTGCTCGGTCATCGCTTACGCACCTCCCGCGTGCGCGGCCCGCCGCCGTCGCATCAGCAACCCGCCGCCCGCACTTCCCATCGCCACGACCATTCCGGTGGCCATCAGCCCGTACGGCGGCCGGTCCTCGTCCGGCGCCACACCGGTCTCGACGCCGCCGCTGGGAGTCGTGGCGACCTGGGCCCGGTAGTACTTGGTGGCGGTCGGTCCTGTGGGCTTGGGGCTGGTCGTGGTGCTGCTCGACGCCTGGGGCAGCACGATCACGTTCTCGCCCCCGATGGTCCCGACGTTGTTGTCACCGGGACCAGGGTCGTCGGGGTTGTTCGGGTCGCCGGGGTTGTCGCCAGGGTCCTCGCCACCGGGGTCCTCCCCCGGGTCGGTCGGGTCATCGGTGGGATCGTCGGTCGGGTCATCCGTGGGGTCCTCGGTGGGGCCGGAGATGTCGACGTCGATGGCACCGGGGTCGCCCTGGAGCACGCATTCGGCCTGCTGGTGCTGCGGCGGCTCGGGGATGTCGCCGGTGAACACCTGGAAGGCGTCCAGGTAGGCGGGCTTGTTCTCGGTGTTGGTGACGATGACGGTGTGCGGTCCGTAGTCGAGCTGCGGCGAGGTCCAGAGCACCTGCTGCGTCTCGGTGCCGGTCATGGGATTGCCCGCGCGGTCCTGGCCGGGGTAGATGAGCTGCTCGGTGGCGGGCTTGCCGTCGATGAGCACCTTGACCGGGCCGAGGTCCTGCTCGCGGCGACCGATGTAGGCGACCTTGGTTCCGACGAAGTCCAGCCTCGCGGTGGCACCCCAGCCGCTGGTCTTCTCGATGTCGTTCTTGTAGTCGTCGTAGCGATTGCCGGTGTACTCCGTGTTCCACGGGCCGTTGTACTTGACCTCAGGAACCGAGTTGTTGACCATCACCTCGCCCTCGGCGGGCGTGAAACGCACCATCAGTTTGCCGGGCTTGAAGCGGATGGTTCCCGTGCGGGTGATCGAGGCGCTGTCGGAGAGTCCTTCGGGCAGGTCGAGGTAGTCGCCGGGCACCAGCTCGCCCTGCGGCTGCCCGCCCCTCGGCCGGAGCTGGCCGGTCCAGGCGCCGCTGATGTCCACGGTGCCCTCAAGGTCGAGCGACGACCCCTCGGGGAAGAAGCCGGGCGAGCCGAAGCGCTGCACGCTCGTGTGCTTCATGTCCCAGCGCACGTTCATGGTGCCCGACTCGACCTGCGGCGTCATACGAGCTTCGAGATCGACGCCGGCGCCGGCGATGCCGCCCGTACAGCGGTACTTCATCACCAGCGAGGACGCGGCCTGGCCGGGAATCGACGACGTCGCGACGAATGCGGCCGTTGCCGCTAAGCTCACCGATCCGGCGATCAATACCTTGCGCCACCGACTCACGGAGACTCCGATCACCCACAAATAGACCGAGGGTAGATCTTAAGGTGGGAAACACCCGTAACACATACGGATTCCCGCTTCTCCCGGCACTTGTGATGAACCCGTGTCCAGCTCCTCCACCAGCCCCGTGAAACCGGGTATACGTGGCGGTAACAGAATGCAATTCTGCCCCTGGAGGCGTTCGATGGAGCGAGATCTCTTCGGCGAGGAGCACCTGCTCTTCCGCGAGACCGTGCGCGAGTTCATGGCCCGCGAGGTCGTGCCGCACCACGCTCAGTGGGAGAAGGACGGCATCGTCCCGCGCGAGGCCTGGAAGAAGGCCGGAGAGCTGGGCATGTTCGGCTTCTCGGTGCCGGAGGAGCACGGCGGCGCGGGCATCAGGGACTTCCGCTTCAACGCCGTGATCGTCGAGGAGATCATGCGGCACGGCGCGAGCGGTCTCGGCTTCTCGCTGCACAACGACGTCATGGCCCCGTACGTCGTCGATCTGACCGACGACGAGCAGAAGCAGCGCTGGCTGCCCGGCTTCGTCAGCGGCGAGCTGATCACCGCGATCGCCATGAGCGAGCCGGGCGCCGGCAGCGACCTGCAGGGCATCAGGACCACGGCGGCCCGCGACGGCGACCACTACGTGCTCAACGGGCAGAAGACGTTCATCACGAACGGCATCAACGCCGACCTCGTCGTCGTGGTGGCCAAGACCGACGCCGAGGCGGGCGCGCGCGGCATCACGCTGGTGGTGGTGGAGCGGGGCATGGAGGGCTTCGGGCGCGGCAGGAACCTGGACAAGGTCGGCATGAAGGCGCAGGACACGGCCGAGCTGTTCTTCGACAACGTACGGGTGCCCGTCGCCAACCGCCTCGGCCCCAAGGACGGCGAGGGCTTCTTCCAGCTCATGAACAACCTGCCGCAGGAGCGCCTGTCGATCGCGGTGGCGGCGGTGGCCGCGGCGGAGGCGGTGCTGGAGGAGACGATCGAGTACTGCAGGACCCGCCAGGCGTTCGGCCGCAGCATCGGCTCGTTCCAGAACACCCGCTTCGTCCTCGCCGAGCTGGCCACCGAGACGGAGGTCGCCCGCCACTACGTGGACAAGTGCATCGTCGCGCTGAACGCCGGCCGGCTCACCGCCGTGGACGCCGCCAAGGCGAAGTGGTGGACCACCGAGCTGCAGACCAAGGTCATCGACCGCTGCCTGCAGTTGCACGGCGGCTACGGCTACATGACGGAGTACCCGGTCGCGAAGGCGTGGCTGGACAGCCGCGTCCAGACCATCTACGGCGGCACCACCGAGATCATGAAGGAGATCATCGGCCGATCCTTCGGATTCTGACGCCTTAAGCGCGGCAAACCAGATTCCGCCGCATACTGGGCACTATGGACAGCGGCCTGATCCTCCTGATTTTCCTGGCGTTGCTGTTCGCCTGGGGCCTCAACCGCGTGCGCCGGGCGATCAGGCTCGGCCCGGTCGGCTACGCCGGCGTGATGATCGTTTTCGTCCTGGTCATGCTGCTGCTCTGGGGCCAGACGAAGGTCTGAGCGGACTGCTCGGGGGCCCGGCCGAGGCGGATGGTAAAACCGTAGCGGGTATCGTCCTGACGCCGAGGAGCAGCCGATGTCGCTCGCCCCCGAGTTCCACGCCCCCGGCCCCGATGTGTTCGAGTTCCCGCCCTTATGGGCGGGCGCGCCCTTCTGGCTCACGAAACCGGTCCTGCTCGCCGTGCTGAGCGCCCTGGTGGTGTGCGCGCTGGCCTGGGGCGCCTTCGCCCGGCCGCGGCTCGTCCCGAGGGGCCTGCAGAACGCCGGCGAGTACGCCTACTCCTTCGTCCGCGAGCAGATCGCCCGCCCGTTCCTCGGCAAGGACTCCGACCGCTGGATGCCGCTGCTGCTGAGCATGTTCGCGCTCATCCTGGTCTGGAACGTCATGGGCGTCGTGCCGGGCGTGCACTTCTCGGTGACCTCCCACATCGCCTTCCCGGCGGTGCTGGCGGCCATCGCCTACGTGATCAAGCTCTACATGGGCTTCAAGCACCAGGGCTTCGCCGGCTTCTTCAAGAACTCGTTGTTCCCGCCCGGCCTGCCGCGCTTCCTGGCGATCGTCCTCTATGCCCCGCTCGAGCTCGTCTACATCTTCGTCACCTCGTTCTTCACCCACGCCGTGCGGCTGTTCGCGAACATGTTCGCCGGCCACATGGTGCTGGCGTTCTTCTCGGCGGTCGGCTTCTGGTTCCTGTTCGAGCAGCCGACGTGGCTGGGCGCGCCCATCGGCGTCGCCGCGGTGCTGATGACGATCGTGATGACCGCGCTGGAGATCTTCATCCAGTTCCTGCAGGCGTACCTGTTCGCCATGCTCGCCGCGATGTACATCGGCAACGCGATCGACCCCGCGCACTAACCCCGCAGGATGACCCTGGCGACCAGGTCGGGATCGTCGCTCATGGGCACGTGGCCGCAGCCCTTGAGCAGCTTGACCCGCTGGCCCGACCAGCGCGCCGCGCGTACGGCCTGGCGGCGCAGCAGCAGCCGGTCGTGCTCGCCCCACGCGATCGTGACGGGCGTCTTGGGCGGCGCGGGCGGCATCAGCCCGCCGAACGACTCCAGCGTCTCGTCGAACCCGGTCGAGCCGGCCAGCGCCTCGGTGGCGGCGATCAGGGCGGCGGGGTCGAGCCTGGAGGGGCGGGCGACCAGGACGCCGGCGGAGACCGTACGCAGATGGGGGTTCTCGGCCGTACGCGCGAGCTGCTCGGGCGGCAGCGATCTGGCCGTGGCCCTGAGCCCCCGCAGCACCGCCTGGCAGTAGAGCAGCTCAGGGCGGGACCAGAACCCGGTGGGAGACAGCGCGGTGGCCGTCCGGACGACGCCGCGCGAGGCCAGCTCAAGCGCGATGTAGCCGCCCAGCGAGTTGCCCGCGACGTGCGGCTCGCGCACGCCGAGCAGCGCGCAGAACGACTCCACCGCGTCCGCCAGCGACTCGGCGGTGTAGGGGATGCGGTCGGGCAGGCCGGGCGAGGCCCCGAACCCGGGCAGGTCGAGCGCGATCACCGTACGGGCGGCGGCCAGCCGGTCGAGCACCGGCAGCCAGCCCTGCCAATGGTGACCGATGCCGTGGATGAGGATCAGCGGCGCGCCGGTGCCTCGTCGTTCGAAGGCCAGGTCCATGGCGCCAGTGAAACACTCACCTGCCGCGCGTGGGAATCTCGAACCAGACGGCTTTGCCTTCCCTGGTGGGACGCGATCCCCAACGCCGGGCGAGCTGGTCGACCAGGTAAAGGCCGCGCCCGCCCTCGTCGTTCTCCCCCGCGCTGCGGATGCGGGGCAGCCGCAGGTCCTGGTCGAACACCTCGACCCAGACCGACTCCTCGCCCCTGCGCAGCCGCAGCGTGAACTCCTTGTCGCCGACGGCCTCCTCTTCGAGGCCCGGCATGTCCCAGGACTCCTCGAACGGCAGCGGCGGCCCCTCGACGACCAGCTCCCTGCGCGGCACCCCGGCGGCGGCGGCGTGCAGCACCACGTTGGTGACGACCTCGGAGACCAGCAGGCAGGCCAGCTCGGCCCGCTCCTCGGGGACGTTCCAGTCGGCGAACGCCTCGGCGGCCATCCGCCGCGCCTCGCCCACCATGATCGGCTGGGCCGGGAAGGTGCGGGCCTCGACGTCGAGGTCGACGTCGCTGGAGCGGACCACGAGGATCGCCATGTCGTCGTCGATCTCGCCGGGCACCGCGATCGTGGCGGCGTCGGCGATGCGCTCGACCTCGGCGCCGGACACCTTGGTCAGCTCCGCGCACAGCGTGCCGAGCGTCTCCTCCTCGCTCGGCATGCTGCCGTCGCGGCCGGGACGGCGATCGACCAGGCCGTCGGTGTAGAGCAGCAGCGCGGCGCCGGGCGGGAGGGAGACCGTCTCCTCCTTGTAGACGAGGTCGGCGTGCAGGCCCTTGGCGCGTACGCCGAGGGGCTGGCCGACCTCCTCGATCTCCAGCTCGCGGCATTCGCCGTCGACCAGCAGCAGCGGCGGCGCGTGCCCGGCGTTGGCGAACGACAGCTGGCGCGACCAGGCGTCGTAGACCAGGTATTGGCAGGTGACGATGGGCGGGATGCTGACCTCGCCGCCCTTGTCGTCCTGCTCGGGGGTGGCGATGATGCGGGTCCACTCGTCGAGCCTGGCGAGGATGTCGGCCGGCGACTTGTCGTCTTGGGCGAAGGCCCGCAGCGCGGCCCTGAGCTGGCCCATGATGGCCGCCGCCTTGGCGCCCCTGCCCTCGACGTCGCCGATCACGATGCCGACGCGGCCCGCGGACAGCGGGATGACGTCGTACCAGTCGCCGCCGACCTGGGTCTGGATGCCCTGGCCGTGGGAGGCGAGCGGGGCGGCCGGGTAGTAGCGCACGGCGATCTGCAGGCCGTCGAGCTGCGGCAGCGCGCGCGGCAGCAGGTATTTCTGGAACGACTCCGCCGTGTGGCGCTCCTCTTCGAACAGCAGCGCGTTGTCGATGGCGAGCGCGACCCTGGTGGCGATGGCGCCCACGAAGTCACGGTCGAAGGCGTCGTAGTGGGGGCTGCGGCGGTCGGTGAGGTTGGACAGGCCGAGGTACATCAGGCCCAGCGTCTCGCCCCGCACCAGCAGCGGCGCCACGATGGCGGAGGTCATGCCGATCTCGCCGCACAACCGCGCGCTGCCCTCGTGGGGGGCCGGGTAGCGGCTGCCGGCGAAGTCTTCGACCAGGATCGTCTCCTGGCGGCGGAGCGCGGTGTCGGCGTAGTGGCCGGAGGGGTAGCGGATCTCCGCGCCCACCGGCTTCCATGTTCCCGACGGGGGCGCCCACCCTTGCACGTGCTGAGAGACCCGGCGGACGAGCCGGTCACCCTCCATCAGCTCGATGAAGCAGTGGTCGGCGAACTGCGGCACGAGCATCTCGGCGACCCGCTTGAGCGTCTCCTCGACGTAGAGGGAGCCCGCGAGCCGCTCGCCGATGCGCTCGAGCAGCCCGAAGCGGTCCTTCTCCCGCTCGTTGCTGCGCAGCGCCTCTCTGGCGGTCATGACGATGCCGGTCACCGACCCCGAGGGGTGGCGCAGCGGCACCGCCTGCGCCCGGACGTAGACGATCGTGCCGTCGCCGCGCCGGACGTCGAACGTGCCCTCCCACACGCCGCCCTTGAGCACGTGCTTGGCCAGCTCGATGGCGAGCGGGTGGTCCTTCTCCATGATCCCGAGGGACAGGCCGGACGAATCACGCGACGACTTGGCCGGCCCGCCGAACAGCTTTTCGGCGAACGGGTTCCAATAGAGGAGATTGCTGAAACGGTCGGTGACGACCACCGCCATCTCGGCCTGGTCGAGCACCGACCCGGCAGCCAGGTGATCGGCCGCTTCTTGTGACAGATCCCCCCAACGCTTCATCCGGAGACCACTCCTCGGGGTGGCGTGTCTGCAAGACGGACCACGGGCGCTCCTGCAACAGTCTTGGCCAGGGGAGAGTGGAGGGCCTCCCTAGAGGGATTCAACCAAGTAGCCGCGCGCGCGTCAGCGCTTGGAGACAAAAACGTGCGCGGCGATATCGCGGGGGAGTTCCGCAGGAGTCTCGTTCGCGTCACCGTCACCTGTCACCCGTACACCGTCGTCGCTCGCCGCGAGCGTCACCTCGCGTCCGGGTTGTATCCCAACTTGCTTGAGTTTAAGCATCACAGCGGGATCGCTTTGCACTTGTTCGCTGATTCGGCGCACGACGACCGGAGTGTCGCGTGTGCCGGCCAGCTCGCACATCGTCGTGAGCAGGTCGGCGCCGCTCTCGACGGGCTCTCGCGCGCCCAGCTCGGCGAGGCCAGGGATCGGGTTGCCGTGGGGGCAGACGGTCGGGTTGTCGAGCAGCGTCACCAGCCGCGACTCGACGGACTCCGACATGACGTGCTCCCACCGGCACGCCTCGATGTGCACCTCTTCCCAGGGCAGGCCGATGACCTGGGTGAGCAGGCACTCGGCGAGCCGGTGCTTGCGCATGACGCGGGTGGCGAGCGTGCGGCCCAGGTCGGTCATCGACAGGTGACGGTCACCTTCGACGCGGACCAGGCCGTCGCGCTCCATGCGGGCGACGGTCTGGCTGACGGTGGGGCCGCTCTGCTGGAGACGCTCCGCGATGCGGGCCCGAAGGGGGACGATGCCCTCTTCTTCGAGCTCGTAAATCGTGCGGAGATACATCTCCGTGGTATCGATCAGGCCGTGTGCGGTCAAGGCTCCTCCCAACTGCATGGTACGCCGGTCGTGGCAGGGACTGAGCCCGTCAACCTCGGGCACAGGAATCACAGGAACCCTATGGGGAGAACGACCGACGATGGTTAACGACGGCAACAACGGGGCGGCCTCGTTCGTTCCCGACCGGCTCGACCTCGCCTCCCTGCGTACGGCGGCGGCCGGTTGTGAGGGCTGCGGCCTCTATCGCGACGCCACGCGGACCGTGTTCGGCGAGGGGCCGGAACGGGCGAGATTCATGCTGGTCGGCGAGCAGCCGGGCGATCAGGAGGACCGGCGCGGACACCCCTTCGTGGGGCCCGCCGGCCGGGTCCTGGACCGGGGGCTGGAGGAGGCCGGGATCGCGCGGGACGAGGTCTATCTGACGAACGCGGTCAAGCACTTCTCGTTCACGCCCAGAGGCAAGCGGCGCATCCATCAGAAGCCGACGGCGGCCGAGATCGACGCCTGCCATCCGTGGCTGGACGCCGAGCTGGCCGTGGTGCGGCCCGAGGTGGTGGTCGTGCTGGGGGCGACGGCGGCCAGGGCGCTGCTCGGGCCCTCGTTCCGGGTGACCAGGCACCGGGGCGAGGCGGTGCCGCTCGGTGAGGCGGTGGCGGTCGCCACCGTGCATCCGTCGGCGGTGCTGCGGGCGCCCGATCGCGACGCGGCGTACGCGGACTTCCTGGCGGATCTGAAGGCCGCCGCGCACGCCGCCTGACTCCGGCCCCCGATCGGCTCTGGGAGCCCTCTGACGGCGCTCTCACGACCGCGCAGGCGGTGCGGTGATCTCAGCGGGCGCGGTAATTGCGGAAGCCGGACACCGACAGGCCGACGATCAGGACGGTGACCGCGCAGGCGAGGCCGCCGCCCACCCAGGCGCCGGTCAGCCCGAACGCGGTCGCGGTGGCGCCGGCCCGCAGCTCGCCCAGGCGCGGTCCGCCGGCCACGACGACCATGAAGACGCCCTGCAGCCGCCCCCGCATCTCGTCGGGCGCGTACAGCTGCAGGATGGACTGCCGCCAGACCGAGGAGATGACGTCGGCGACGCCGCCGACGGCCATGAGCAGCACCACCAGCCACAGGTCGTGCACGAGCCCGGCGCCCGCCACCGCGAGCCCCCAGACGGCGATGATGATCGACAGCGCCACCCCCTGCCGCTTGACCCGCCCGACCCAGCCGGAGAACAGCGCGCCGGCCACGGAGCCGATGCCCATGGCCGAGGTCATCCAGCCGAGCGCCAGCTCGGAGCCGCCGAAGCGCTCGGCGGTCAGCTCGGGGAACAGCGCCCTGGGCATGGCGAGGACCATCGCGATGATGTCCACGACGAACGACATCAGCAGCACCGGGCTCTTGGCGATGAAGCTGAGCCCGTCGATCACGGATCGGAGCCCGGGCCGGGTCACCTCGCCCAGCGGGGGCAGCGCGGGCAGCCTGAGCGCCGCGTACAGGTTGGCGGTGAAGAGCACGGCGTCCAGCGCGTACGCCGAAGCGAACCCGCCGCTGGTCATCGCGACGGCCCCGATCATCGGCCCGATGACCGCGCCCATGCTGTAGACGAGCGAGTTGAGCGCGTTCGCGGCCGGCACCAGCTCGGCGTCCAGGATGCGCGGGATGATCGCGCCCCTGGTGGGCCCGGTGATGGCGAAGCCGGTGGAGTTGAACGCGACGGCGAGGAAGATCAGCCAGACGTTGTCGAGGCCGAGGATGGCCTGGACGAGGATGAACAGCGTGGCGGCCCAGGCCACGAACGACCCGGCGATGAGCAGCTTGCGCCGGTCGACGGCGTCGGCGATGGCGCCGCCCCACAGGCCGAAGACGACCAGCGGGATCAGGTTGGCCATGCCGAGCAGGCCCACGTAGAACGAGGAGTGGGTCAGCTCGTAGACCTGCTGGCCCACCGCGACGACGGTGACGCCGACACCGACGTGCGAGACCGCCTGACCGGTCCAGATCCGCCGGTAGGCGGGGACGCCCAGCGGGCGGGTGTCGACGAAATGACGTTTGAGCAGGTCCCCGATTGCCACGCGGAAGACATTAAGGGGCAAGTCGTTCTATTACCCACCCGGGTCGGGTCCGCCGGTACCGGAGCCTGTCGTGCATCCGGTCGAGCTGTCCCTGCCAGAACTCCACCTCGATCGGGTGGACACGGAAACCGCCCCAGAAGTCGGGCACCGGCGGATCCTCCGGCCAGCGCGCCGCCAGCTCCGCGTAGCGGGCGTCCAGCTCCTCCCTCGACCGCACCACGGCCGACTGCCGGGAGGCCCAGGCGCCGATGCGCGAGCCGTACGGGCGGGAGGAGAAGTATTCGGCCGACTCCTCGTGGGACAGCCGCGTCACGGTGCCCTCGACGCGGACCTGGCGGCGTACGGGGTGCCAGGGGAACATCAGGGACGCGCGCGGGTTCTCCGCCAGGTCGCGGCCCTTGCGGGACTCGTAGTTGGTGTAGAAGACGAATCCGCGTTCGTCGTAGCCCTTGAGCAGGACCGTCCTGGCGCTCGGCCGGCCGCCCGCCGAGGCGGTGGCGAGGACCATCGCGTTGGGTTCCGGCAGGCCGGCGTCGAGCGCCTCCTGGAACCAGGTGGTGAACTGATCGACCGGGTCGGGCGCGAGGTCCGACTCGAGCAGCGGCTCGCCCTCGTACGTACGGCGAAGCCCCGCCAGCATGGGCGGGCGCGGGGTGGCATCCACGAGACGGTATTCTTGCGCGCTCATGCGGCGGATCACATGGTGGGGCCGCATGCCAGCGGGTCGCCCCCAGTGTCCGGCCCCAAAGTCCGGTCCAGCCTTCGACCAGCGGGTTTGCCCGAACGGCGGGTCCCGAGACCGACCATGACCTGGGAGGGGGTTAAATTGACCCGCCGGTATCTCGACATCAACATAGCGGACCCGCACGAGGGGAGAACGACTGTGAGACCCCTGCGGCGGCCGCGACAAGGCACAGCATCGCGTTGCCGAAACATGGCAAGAAAGGGAGGCGGCCGAGAATGTCCGACTTCAAACCCGGGCTCGAAGGCGTCGTAGCTTTCGAGACCGAGATCGCGGAACCGGACAAAGAAGGGGGCGCCCTTCGATACCGGGGCGTCGACATCGAAGAGCTGGTCGGCCGTGTCCCGTTCGGGCACGTTTGGGGCCTGCTGGTCGACAACGCGTTCCAGCCGGGCCTGCCCCCGGCGGAGCCCTACCCCATCCCTGTCCACTCCGGAGACATCCGCGTCGACGTGCAGAGCGCGCTGGCGATGCTGGCTCCGGCCTACGGCTTCAAGCCGCTGCTCGACATCAGCGACGAGGAGGCCCGCGACCAGCTCGCGCGCGCCTCGGTGATGGCCCTGTCCTTCGTCGCGCAGTCCGCGCGCGGTCTCGGCCTGCCGATGGTGCCGCAGAGCCGGGTCGACGAGGCCAAGACCATCGTCGAGCGCTTCATGATCCGCTGGCGCGGTGAGCCCGACCCGAAGCACGTCAAGGCCATCGACGCCTACTGGACCTCCGCCGCCGAGCACGGCATGAACGCCTCGACGTTCACCGCCCGCGTCATCGCCTCCACCGGGGCCGACGTGGCGGCCGCGCTGTCCGGCGCGGTGGGCGCCATGTCGGGCCCGCTGCACGGCGGCGCACCGGCTCGCGTCCTGCACATGATCGAGGGCGTCGAGCAGCTCGGCGACGCCAAGAAGTACGTCCAGAGCGAGCTCGACAAGGGCAACCGCCTCATGGGCTTCGGCCACCGCGTCTACCGCGCGGAGGACCCGCGTGCCCGCGTCCTGCGGCGCACCGCCAAGGAGCTCGACGCGCCTCGCTACGAGGTCGCCGCCGCCCTTGAGCAGGCCGCGCTGGAGGAGCTGCATGCCCGCAAGCCCGACCGGGTGCTGGCCACCAACGTGGAGTACTGGGCCGCCGTGGTCCTCGACTTCGCCGAGGTTCCGTCCCACATGTTCACCTCGATGTTCACCTGCGCCCGCACGGCCGGCTGGGCCGCGCACATCCTGGAGCAGAAGCGCACGGGCAGGCTGGTCCGCCCCAGCGCCGACTACACCGGCCCGGCCTCCCGCCCCCTGAACGAGGTCCCGGGCGCCGACGAGGTCGTCGGCAAGTACTGACACGTACGAACCCCCGCCACGGCTACCGCGCGGCCCTCACGGCCCTGCGGTAGCCGTTCTGGTTTCCCGGGAGGCGCGACGCGCCGGTGGTCTCAGAATCCGGACCCGGTACGAGCCAGTCCACGCAGGTCGGTAGGCTCCGTTACGTGGCTGACATCGTGATTCCCGCTGACATCAAGCCCGCCGACGGCCGCTTCGGCTGCGGGCCCTCGAAGGTTCGCACGGAGCAACTGGCCGCGCTCGCCGCCTCCGGCGCGAGCCTCATGGGCACCTCCCACCGCCAGAAGCCGGTCAAGAACCTGGTCGGCCGCGTGCGCTCGGGCCTCGCCGACCTGTTCTCCCTGCCGGAGGGCTACCAGGTCGTGCTGGGCAACGGCGGCACCACCGCGTTCTGGGACATCGCGGCCTTCGGGCTCGTCCGCGACAAGTCCCAGCACCTGTCGTTCGGCGAGTTCTCCTCGAAGTTCGCCGCGGTCACCAAGAAGGCGCCCTGGCTGGGCGAGCCGAGCGTGATCAAGGCGGAGGTCGGCACCCACCCCGAGGCGGTCGCCGAGGACGGCGTCGACGCCTACGCGCTCACCCACAACGAGACCTCGACCGGCGTCGCCATGCCGATCAAGCGGGTCGGTGGCGACGACGCGCTGGTGCTGGTCGACGCCACCTCCGGCGCCGGCGGCCTGCCCGTCGACCTCAACGAGACCGACGTCTACTACTTCGCGCCCCAGAAGAGCTTCGCCTCCGACGGCGGCCTGTGGATCGCGATCATGTCGCCGCGCGCCTTGGCCAGGGTCGAGGAGATCGCCGCGAGCGGCCGCTACGTGCCCGAGTTCTTCAGCCTGCCGGTCGCGATCGACAACTCCGCGAAGGACCAGACCTACAACACGCCGGCGGTCGCCACGCTGTTCCTGCTGGCCGACCAGCTCGACTGGATGAACGGCAACGGCGGCCTGGCCTGGACCACCGCCCGCACCGCCGACTCCGCCTCGCGCCTCTACACCTGGGCCGAGAAGGCGTCCTTCGCCACGCCGTTCGCCGCGCCGGAGTTCCGCTCGCAGGTGGTCGGCACCATCGACTTCAGCGACGAGGTCGACGCCGCGGCGGTGGCCAAGGTGCTGCGCGCCAACGGCATCGTCGACACCGAGCCCTACCGCAAGCTGGGCCGCAACCAGCTGCGCATCGCGATGTTCCCGGCCATCGACCCGGCCGACATCGAGGCGCTCACGACCTGCGTCGACTACGTGGTCGAGCGCCTCTAGCGGCGCTCCGCACGACCCACTGGCCAGCACCGGCGATCCGGTGCTGGCCTTCTCATGCCCGACTCACGACTAGGAACGTTCTTGACCGCCACCCCCACGTTCGGCCCGGGACCCGCACGGCCGAAGAGCCTCGGCTACCTCATGTTCGCCAGCCGCTGGCTCCAGGTCCCGCTCTATGTCGGCCTCATCGTGGCCCAGGCCGTCTACGTCTGGCAGTTCGCGCTGGAGCTGTGGCACCTCATCGACGGCGTCTTCCTGCACGGCGCACCGCCCGCCGACGGCACCTCCCCTGAGGCCGTCGTCATGCTCACCGTGCTGGCGCTGATCGACGTGGTGATGATCTCGAACCTGCTCATCATGGTGATCATCGGCGGCTACGAGACGTTCGTCTCGCGCATCAACCTCAACGGCCACCCCGACGAGCCGGAGTGGCTCTCCCACGTCAACGCGAACGTGCTGAAGGTCAAGCTGGCCACCGCCATCATCGGCATCTCGTCGGTGCACCTGCTGCAGACGTTCATCAGGGCCGGCGAGATGCCCAACGACAAGATCATGTGGCAGACGATCATCCACCTGGCGTTCGTGGTCTCGGCCGTCGGCCTCGCCTACATCGACCGCCTGCTGTCGTCCTCACCCGCCGAGCACACCGCCTCGCACCTCTAGCTCAGGTACGGGTACGTCGTGGCGGGCGGCAGCTCACGCTTTCGCCGCAGCACCCAGCCGGCCACCACGCCGCCGATGAGCCCGAACAGGTGCCCCTGCCAGGAGATGCCCGGCTGGTTGGGCAGCACGCCCGCGAGGATCCCCCAGTAGGCCACGCCGACGCCGATGGCGATCACGATGTCGAGCAGCCTGCGGTCGAACAGGCCGCGGGCCAGGATGAAGCCGAAGTAGCCGAACACCAGGCCGCTGGCCCCGACGGTGTAGACGTCGGGGCTGGTGAGCCACGTGCCGATGCCGCCGATGAAGATGATCAGCACGGTAGCCCAGAGGAACTTGCGGATGTCGCGCAGACCGGCGAAGAAGCCCAGCACGAGCAGCGGCAGCGAGTTGGCGATCAGGTGGCCGAACCCGACGTGGAGGAACGGCGCGAAGATGATGCCGATCAGTCCTTGGGGCTCCCAGCCGACGATGCCGTACTCAAGGTCGAGGCTGCCGCCGAGGAAGAAGTCGACGCCCTCGACCAGCCACATCACGGCGAGCATCGCCACCATGACGATGAGCGCGCTCAGGGCACCGGACAGCAGGGCTCCGGCGCCGCGCTTGGCGGATTCGAAGGCGGAACCCGAATAGTCGCTCATGCGCTCTCCCGGTGAGTCGTCTCCTCTCTCTTTACCGTAACCAGGCGGAGCTATGTCTGCGCTAAGGCGAGCCCCTCCCGTTTCGTGGGAAAGCGGGAGGGGCCGGGGTCATTCGCCCTTCCACTGGGGCGCGCGCTTCTCGGCGAAGGCCGCCGCGCCCTCCATCGCGTCCTTCGACCCGAAGACCGGGTTGACGATCGCGGCTTGCTTCTTGAACATCTCGTCCAGCGACCAGTCCTGCGACTCGATGACGACCTTCTTGGTCGCCATGAGCGCGAGCGGGGCGTTCGCGGCGATCTTCTTGGCCAGCTCAAGCGCGCCTTCGAGCGCGGCGCCCGGCTCGGTGATGCGGTTGACCAGGCCCAGCTCGTACAGGCGGGCCGCCGGGTAATGGTCGCCGGTCAGCGCGATCTCCATGGCCACGTGGTACGGGATGCGCCGCGGCAGCCGCATGATGCCGCCCGCGCCCGCCACGAGCCCCCGCTTGGGCTCGGGCAGCCCGAACTTGGCCTCCGACGAGGCCACGATGACGTCACAGGACAGCGCCAGCTCGAACCCGCCCGCCAGTGCGTAGCCCTCGACGGCGGCCACCAGCGGCTTCTTCGGCGGCGCCTCCGTGATGCCGCCGAACCCGCGGCCCTCGACCACGGGCATGTCGCCGGTCAGGAAGCCCTTGAGGTCCATGCCGGCGGAGAACGTGCCGCTGGCCCCTGTCAGGACGTACGCGGAGATGTCGGGACGTGCGTCCAGCGCGTCCAGCGCCTCGGCCATGCCCCGCGCGACCGCCCCGTTGATCGCGTTCCGCGACTTGGGGCGGTTGATGGTGAGAACGGCCACATTGCCGGACTCTTCGACGAGCACTTCGTCAGACACGAGACCTCACTTGGGCTGGAAGCGGATGCCGCCGTCGAAGCGGACGACCTCGGCGTTCATGTAGTCGTTCTCGATGAGCGACCTGACCAGGTGCGCGAACTCGTCGGCGCGGCCCATGCGCTTGGGGAAGACGACCGGCGCGACCAGCTTGGCCTTGAACTCGTCGGCGTTGGGCGAGAAGCCGTAGATCGGGGTGTCGATGATGCCGGGGCAGATCGTGTTCACCCGTACGCCGATGGCGGCGAGGTCGCGCGCGGCCGGCACGGTCATGCCCACGATGCCTCCCTTGGAGGCCGAGTACGCGAGCTGCCCGGTCTGGCCTTCGAGCGCCGCGACGGACGCGGTGTTGATCACCACGCCGCGCTGCCCGTCGGCGTCGGCCGGCTCGGTCTTGGCGATCGCCGCGGCGCCGATGCGCATGAGGTTGAACGTGCCGATCAGGTTGACCTCGATGACCTTGCGGTAGGAGGCCGGGTTGTGCGGGTTGCCGTCGCGGTTGACCGTGCGCTCGGCCCAGCCGATGCCGGCGCTGTTGACGACCACGCGCAGCGGCTTGCCGGTGGCCACGGCGGCGTCGACGGCCGCCTGCACCTGCTCGTCGTCGGAGACGTCCGTCCTGGCGAAGACCCCGCCGATCTCGTCGGCGACGGCCTTGCCGCGCTCCTCGTTGAGGTCGGCGACGACCACGGTGGCGCCGGCGCGGGCCAGCTCGCGGGCGGTGGCCTCACCGAGGCCGCTGGCGCCGCCGGAGATGATTGCTGCAGATCCGTTCACGTCCATAACGTGGACCTTAACCGCAGACCGAATGAAGTTCTACTCGGGGGCGGCTAAATCTCGCCCACGGCCGTGTCGACGTCGGAATAGACCTTGATGCGGCGGTCGAGGCCGGTGGTGCGCAGGATGCGGGCCACCGGCGCCTGGGGCGCGGCCAGGGACACTCCGCCGCCCTCGCCCGTGGCCAGCCGCCAGGCCTCGATGAGCACGGAAAGGCCGCTGGAGTCCATGAACGACAGCTGCTGCAGATCGAGAACGAGCCGCGCGCCGTCCTGTTTGATGGCGTCGCGCACCTCGTCACGCAGGAACGGTGCGGTGAACAGGTCAAGCTCTCCCTCGACGGCCACCACCACGGCGTCACCCAGGGCGTGTCGCGCAAGCCGCAGCTTCATTGGGCCCCTCCTCGATGAGCCACTGTACTTCGACATCCCCGGATGGCGGGCATGCACAAACCACGAAAAGTCGGATACGGGGGGACAAGGCGGGCAGAATCGCGTACCAAACGCCCCGTCAAGAACCATGCCCAGGGTTTTTACCCATCTAGGGACGGTTGCTCCAACGGGTGCTCCAACCTGGAGCTCAGACGGCGGGGATCGCGAACCCGTACGGAAGCTCCAGACGGTGCCTGGCCAGCAGGTCGGTGTCGGCGAGCAGCTTGCGCGTGGGCCCGTCGGCGGCGATCACGCCGCCCGAGAGGATGAGCGAGCGCTCGCACAGCTCCAGAGCGTACGGCAGATCGTGGGTGACCATGAGCACCGTCACGTCGAGGGAGCGCAGGATCTCCGCCAGCTCCCTGCGCGCGGCCGGGTCGAGGTTGGAGGAGGGCTCGTCGAGCACCAGGATCTCCGGCGCCATCGCCAGCACCGTGGCCACCGCCACCCTGCGGCGCTGGCCGAACGACAGGTGGTGCGGCGGCCGGTCGGCGAACTCCAGCATGCCGACCCGCTCCAGCGCGTCCTTGACCACCCGCTCCAGCTCCTCGCCGCGCAGGCCCGCGTTGGCCGGGCCGAAGGCCACGTCGTCGCGTACGGTCGGCATGAAGAGCTGGTCGTCGGGGTCCTGGAAGACCAGGCCGACGCGCTGCCTGACCTCCTTGAGCGTGTCCTTGCGCACCGGGGTGCCGGCCACGGTGACCGTGCCGTGCCCGGCGGTGAGTATGCCGTTGAGGTGCATGACGAGCGTGGTCTTGCCGGCGCCGTTGGGGCCGAGCAGGGCCACCCGCTCGCCGCGGGCGATCGTCAGGTCCACGCCGAACAGCGCCTGCGTGCCGTCGGGGTAGGCGTAGGCGAGCTGCCGGACTTCGAGAGAGTTCACCAGGTGAGTCCCAACACTGCGAGGGCGGTGGCGGGCAGGGCCAGCGCGATGCTCCATTGGCGTACGGATGCCGTCATGTCTTGAATTATCGGCATACTGCCCGCATAGCCCCTGCTCAGCATGGCCAGATGCACCCGCTCGCCCCGCTCGTACGAGCGGATGAACAGCGCGCCGGCCGTCCGCGCGAGCACCGGGATCTGCCGGAAGTTCCGCGCCTCGAACCCCCGCGACTCCCTGGCCACCCGCATCCGCCGCATCTCGTCCATGATCACGTCGAGGTACCTGAGCATGAACATGGCGATCTGCACCAGCAGGCCGGGCAGCCGCAGCCGCTGCGCCCCCAGGAGGATCGTCCGCGGCTCCGTCGTGGCCGCCAGCAGGATCGACGCCACCACCCCGAGCGTGGCCTTGGCCAGGATGTTCCAGGCCGCCCAGAGACCCGGCACGCTCAGCGAGAGCCCCAGCACCGTGGTGCGCTCCCCCAGCCCGATCACCGGGATGAGGAAGGCGAACAGCACGAAGGGCACCTCGATCGCCATCCGCCGCAGCACGTACGGCGCCGGCACCCCGGCCGCCGCCAAGACCCCGGCCAGCAGCACGGCGTACGCGGCGAAGGCCCAGAAGTGCTCACGCGGGGTGGCCACCACCACGAGGGCGAAGGCGAAGACCGCCAGCAGCTTGCACTGCGGCGGCAGCCGGTGCACGACCGAGTCGCCCGGCAGGTAGAGCTGGTGGTGGTGCCCCGCGCTCACGTCTCACACCTTGATCTGGTCGGAGGACTTGTCACGGCCGCGCGCCGCGTAGCCGAGGGCGCCGGCGATCAGCAGCACCAGGCCCACGCCGATGATCCCGGCCACGCCGACGGGGATCCCGCCGACGTCACCGTAGTCGGCCAGCGCCCACGTCCCGAACTGGTGGTCGGCGGCCTGGTCGCCGAAGCCCTTGTTCTCGGCCACCGCCTCAAGCCCGTCGGGGTCACCGGAGGCGAAGAACGAGACGACCCCGGCCAGCACCAGCGTCACGCCGACGCCGCCGAGCAGGAACGGCTTGAGCGCGCCGCGCGCGGCGGCCACCGGCTGCGGCTCGCCCACCGTGGTCTCGTCCACCGTGGTCTCGCCGTCCGCGCCGCGCAGGACCAGCGGCTTGGACAGTCCGCGGGCGCCGTACACGAGGTCGGGACGGACGGCCAGCACGGCGCCGACGGTCAGGGCCGTGATCACCGCCTCGCCGACGCCGATCAGCACGTGCACGCCGCCCATGGCGGCGGCGACCGCGCCGACCTCGATCGGCGCGGTCCCGCCGATCGCGAACAGCAGCGTGAACGCGAGCGCCGCGGCCGGCACGGAGACCAGCGCGCCAAGGAACGCCGCCACCACCACCTTGCCCCTGGCCAGCCCCACCACCAGCCGGAAGACGCCCCAGCCGACGAGCACGGTGACCAGGCCCATGATGGTGACGTTGACGCCGAGCGCCGTCAGCCCGCCGTCGGCGAAGAACACCCCCTGCACCAGCAGCACCACGGCCATGCACAACACCCCTGTGTACGGCCCCACGAGTATCGCCGCCAGCGCGCCGCCCATCAGGTGACCACTGGTGCCCGCGGCGACCGGGAAGTTGAGCATCTGCACGGCGAAGATGAACGCCGCGACCAGCCCGGCCATCGGCGCGGTCCGGTCGTCGAGCTCGCGCCGCGCGCCACGCAGGCACACCGCGACACCGGCGGCGGCCACGACGCCGGCGGACACGGACGTCACCGCGTTGAAGAAGCCATCGGGTACGTGCACGGCTGCCTCCACTGAGCAGGTCGGACAAACGTTCCTACTTTAGGACATCGTCTTGCACCTGCACATAGATGGCAATTAGCGCAGGATTCTCTTCACGAGAGTTTCCGCAGTCAGACGCTTGACGACCGCGCTCAGCCGCCCCTTGCCCGACGTCGCGTACGGCCGCACACTCCGCATCAGCGCCGCACCCCACCACCGGCGCGGAGCCGCCACGGCGGTGGCGCCCGTCTCGATCCTGAACCGCGCGGGCGGCCCGCCCAGATCGAGCTCCAGGTACGCGTCCCAGGTCCCCGGCGCCAGCCGCCCCACCGCGGGACGGGCCGCGAACCCGCCACCGGGCAGCGGCACCACCCGCTCGGCACGCTCGCACCCGCTGCGCCGCTCCCGCCATACGATCCGCCTGATGGCCGCCGCCTGCGGCGCGGTGCCGGCCACCGTGACCTCGCCGTCGATGAGCAGCCGGTGGCCGAGCGCCCAGCGCGTCCTGATGAGCGTGGCCGCGCCGGGCACCGCCACCACGTGGCCGCCCACGTCGATGCTGAGGTTGCCGTTGTCCCTGGTGAAGTAGGGCAGCACCACGACGCCGCCGACCAGCCGGGGCCGCGGCCTGCCGAGGTCGCTCTCGCGGTCGGCCCCGAGCCGGCCCAGCCGGATCACGCCCTCGATCTCGACCGCCACCCGCAGGTCCCAGACGCCGGAGCCGAGCGCGCCCACGTCGAGCCGTACGGTGAACTCGCCGCCCTTGCGCTCGACCGGCAGCACCAGCTCGGTGCCGGGGTCGTGGCGGGCGCGCAGCACCACGGTCAGGCCGTCGTCCCTGGTGATGCCGTCCAGCCTGGCCGCACCGGTCACCACCAGGCGGTCGCCCTCCCAGCGCAGCCCGGTCAGCCTGCGGCGCACGGTGGCGGTCTCGATGCGGGCCAGGCGTACGAGGCGGTCGATGTCGCCGAGCGCGTCGGCGCGCTGCCGGTCGATGGTGTTGAGCCGCTCGTGCACGCCCGGGGTGTACCACTCGTCGCACAGCGCGGCGACCTCGCGCGCGATCTCCTTGCGGCGGACGTCGTCGCTTTCCAGGAACACGGTCCCGAGCTGGGTGAACACGTCGAGCCTGAAGTGCCGGCGCAGCAGGTGGTCGCGCAGCGGACCGGGCTCGACGTGCCTGGCCATCAGCCGGATCGGCTCCTTGATCATGGCCAGCCAGGCGAGCGGGTCCCTGCTGCCGGACTGCTGCATGATGCTGCTGCCGTCGGGCCGCGAGACCAGGTGGTAGCAGTCGTAGTCGGCCACGATGGAGATCGGCCCCGCGTGGCAGTAGGCGTGCACGCTGAAGAGGATGTCCTCGCCCACGAGCATGCCCTCGCCGAACCTGATGCGGTGGCGTTCGAGCAGCTCTCTCCTGAACAACTTGAAACAGCTCAGGCTGTTGTAGACCGGGCTGTCGCCGAGGCTCACCCGGTCCGCGTTCTGCTGGAACATCGACACCGGCGCCCGCCTGCCGTGACCGACGATCCGGCCGAGCACGATGTCGGAGCCGTTGGCGTCGGCCACCGACACCATGCGCTCCAGCGCCTCGGGGCCGAGGTGGTCGTCGGCGTCGCAGAAGAAGACGTAGCGGCCGGCGGCGTGCTCGATGCCGACGTTGCGCGGGCGGCCCGCGCCGCCGCTGCCCTCGATGTGGATCACCTTGATGACGCCGGGGTGGTAGGAGGCGTAGAGGTCGAGCAGCTCGCCGCTGCCGTCGGTGGAGCCGTCGTCCACCACCACGATCTCCTTCTTCACCCGCTGGACGAGCGCGGAGGTCAGGCAGCGGTCGAGGTAAGGCCGGCAGTTGTGCACGGGGATGACGACGCTGACGTCGAGGGCGTCGTCATCGCTGCCTGTCCCCGGCATCGCCACCACTCCAAGAGTTCACGTCGCGTCGTCATCCCGCTTCAGTATGTGACGAGTACGGGCGTCCGCGCGGGCCGATCGGGCGTTCTCCATCCCCTGCTTTTGCTAAGAACGGAGAATCACGGCATTCGGCCAATAAGCCCGCGCACACTGGCCAAATAGTTCATTCATGCAGCACCGAATGAGTTTCAGGGGTGTGGTTTTCCCTCCCGGGAGAAGAATCCCTCCCCCGCCGGGTGCATTCCGCCACCACCGCAGGCCGCGGGTGATCCGCGACCGGGCGTCGCGCGTCTACAGTTAGGCAACCTTGACTCGGAGGTGGCGGGTAATGGGATCGGATCTGCGCGGCGACACCGCGAACGGCTCGGCCGTCCACACGGCGGAGTTCATCGTTTCCTCGGCACGGCTGACGGAACTGTACGAATGCGCCGTCCTGCTGCGGCGTACGCGGGTGCGCGCGGAGGAGATCGTCGACGAGGCACGCGCCCTGGTGGCCGAGGCCCGGCAGCACGGCGACACCGAGCGCGCCCTCCTCCTGGAGGACCAGCTCGAACAGGCGCACGCCCGGTACCGCCAGGTGCTGAAGGCGTACCTGGTGCTCTGCCGCAGAATCAACGAGGAACGCCAGGACATCCTGCGCGTCCAGGTCGAACGCGACCGCATGTCTGGATTGTCGGGCGTGGCCTGAGATTTACGCGCAGGCACCCGCTCGCCGCCGCCACCCACTCATGTTTCACGAGCGGGCGGGAGAAACCAGCGAGAAATCGATGAATCGGGGTGAACCGTTGTGGCGTTTGGGGCGTCTCATAGTCAAGGAGGCCCGAAATGCACGCCTTGGACGGTCTCGCGGCGCCCGACTTGCAGCGGCTCCAGCTTGAGCTGCTCCTGATCCTGGCGCTGCACGAAGAGGCAGAGCGGCTGGCCGCCGACTAGAACGGGCTCCAGCTCCCCGGGGCCGCCCCCCGGGGAGCTGGAGCAGGGGGCGTACCATTTCTGGTCATGCTGCGCTGTGCCGTACTCGACGACTACCAGGACGTCGCACTCGGGCTGGCCGACTGGTCACGGGTGTCGGCCAGGAGCTACCGCGACCACTTCGCCGGCCTCGACGACCTCGTCACCGCCGTCCACGACTGCGAGATCATCGTCGCGATGCGCGAGCGCACGCCGTTCACCGCTGAGGTGTTCGCCCGGCTGCCCAACCTGCGCCTGCTCGTCACCACCGGCATGCGCAACGCCTCCATCGACCTCGCCGCCGCCCGCGACAACGGCGTCACCGTCTGCGGCACCGGCGCCGGCTCCACCCCGACCGTCGAGCTGACCTGGGCGCTCATCCTCGGCCTCGCCCGCCACCTGCTGCCCGAGGCCACCGCCCTGCGCACCGGCGGCCCCTGGCAGCAGACCGTCGGTGCCGACCTGCACGGGCGCACGCTCGGGCTGCTCGGGCTCGGCCGCATCGGGTCGCGGGTGGCCGCCGTCGGGCGGGCGTTCGGCATGGACGTCGTGGCCTGGAGCCGCAACCTGACCAGGGAACGCGCCGCCGAGTGCGGCGCCCGCCTGGCGCCCGACCTCGACGCGCTGCTGGCCTCCTCCGACGTCGTCTCCCTCCACCTCGTGCTCTCCGACCGCACCAGAGGGATGCTCGGGGCACGCGAGCTGGACCTGATGAAACCGACCGCCTACCTCATCAACACCGCGCGGGCGGCGATCGTCGACCAGGACGCGCTGGCCGCCGCCCTGCGCGAGGGGCGCATCGCCGGGGCCGGGCTCGACGTGTACGACGTGGAGCCGCTGCCTGAGGGGCACGAGTTCCGTACGCTGCCGAACGTGCTGGCGACGCCGCACCTGGGCTATGTGACCGAGCTCAACTACGGCACCTACTTCAGGGAGGCGGTCGAGGACATCGACGCCTTCCTGGACGGCGCCCCCATCAGGCAGCTCACCTGAACGCGCACCGATACCGCAGTTCGCGGACCTCAAGGCCGCCGATGACCGCGTCCTTCACGGCGCCGTCCCGCCGCCAGCCCATCCGCTCGTAGAACCGGATCGCCCGGGCGTTCCCCTCCAGTACCCACAGGCCGGCGGACGAGAAGCCCGCCTCCCTGAGCGTTCGCATCGACTCCGCCATCAGCCCGCGCCCGATGCCGCGCCCCCAGACGGCCGGCAGGGCGTAGATCGCGGCGACCTCCCCCACCTGCTCGGGGTCATCGTCGTCGTCCCGGGTGGGGCAGAGACCGGCGAAGCCGACCACGGCTCCTTCGTCCTCCGCGACCAGCGTGGCCCGGCGCGGCCAGCCGGCCTGCTGGATGAGCCGCTGCCACTGCGGGACGCGTTGCGCCGGTTGCAACCCGTCGAGCAGCGGCTGTGGCAGCAGCCCGTGGTAGGCCTGCTGCCAGGACCGTACGTGGATCTCGGCGACGCGCTCGGCGTCTTCTGCGATGGCTCGGCGAACTCGCATGTCAGCCTTTCGTACGGGCTCGGAAGGCGGCCGTTTTGACCCGATTCTGGCAGGCGGTCGAGCAGAAGCGGCGGGTGCCGTTGCGGGAGACGTCCACGTAGACGCGGTCGCAGTGCGGGGCCGTACAGACGCCGAGCCGGTCGCTGAACTCGCTGCCCAGCACCACCGCGAGGCCCGTCGCGCAGCCGGCCGCCCAGTCGCCCGCCATGGTGCCGCCTGGACCGTGGAAGTGCAGGTGCCAGGGCTCGCCGTCGTGCCGTTCGAGGCGGGGTCGCGCGTCGGTCTCGGCGAGCAGCACGTTCACCTGCTCGGCCGCACGGTCGAGGTCGCCGTCCGCGACGGCGGTGAAGACGGTACGCAGGCGCCGCGCCACCTCGGCCAGCTCGGCCCCCTCCGCCTGGGTGAGCTCGCGGTAGGAGGGACGCACCGCACGCAGGGCGTCGGTGGCGGCGGCGCCCAGGTCTCGCGGCACCGGGAGGGGGCGGCCTCGCTGCTCGCCCGGAGTCAGCGCGTTGACGAGGGTCACCGCTACCCTGACCACCGCATCTGTGTAACTGTTGTAATCCAATTGACCGGTTACACCTTCATGCCGTACGTTGTGACTGTCCAAAGCGTATATGACAGTTACAGGGAGAACGTTCGTGCTGACTCACGATGCCGCACTCCGATGGCTCGCGCGCTGGGATCGCCAGCAGGAGGGCTACCTGCCCGACCGCGAGGAACGCTTCACCGCGCTGATCGACGCCGTGCAGGCGCTCGGCCGGCCCGACCCCGTGGTCATCGACCTCGGCTGCGGCCCCGGCTCCCTGTCCGTCCGGCTGCTCGAACGGCTGCCCCAGGCCAGGGTGATCTCCGTGGACGCCGACCCGCTGCTCATCGGGCTGGGGCGGGCCGCGTACCCGCAGCTCACGTTCGTTTCCGCGGATCTGCGGACGAGCGGGTGGAGCGGCCTGCTCGGCCTCGACGGCCCCGCCGACGCGGCGGTCAGCACCACCGCGCTGCACTGGATCTCCGAGCCCGACCTCAAGGGCGTCTACGCGGAGCTGGCGACCGTGCTGCGGCCCGGCGGACTGCTGCTCAACGGCGACCACCTCGACACCGACGACGCCACACCCGCGCTCTCCCGTCTTGAGCACGCGGTGCACGACCTCGAGACCGAGCGCACGTTCGGCGCCGACCGCCCCGAGGACTGGCGGAGCTGGTGGGATGCCGTCGCCGCCGACCCCGACCTCGCCGAGCTCGACCGCGAGCGCACCACCGCCGGCGCCGACCACCACGGCTCGGAGTCCCGCCTGCTGTCGCAGCACGTGGGAGCGCTGCGCGAGGCCGGGTTCAGCGAGGTCGGCACGTTGTGGCAGCGGGGCAACAACCGGCTGCTGTGTGCCGTACGGGGCTAGCGACTCCCTTCACGTCACGGTCAGCGTCTGCGGGCCAGGGTGACGCCGTCCCGCACCGGCAACATCACGGAGTCGAGCCGCTCGTCCCGGGCGATCGCGTCGTTGACCTGACGCATCGCCACCTGCGCCGCCCCCTGGAACGCCGGATCCAGCACCCGGCCCCCGAGGAACACGTTGTCCAGCACCAGCAGCCCGCCGGGCCGCAGCCTCGGGACGATCTCCTCGTAGTAGGCCGGGTAGCCGGGTTTGTCGGCGTCCACGAAGGCGAAGTCGAAGGCGGGCTCGTCGGGCAGCGCGCGCAACGTGTCCACGGCGGGCCCGATCCTGAGCTCGATGCGATCGGCCACGCCTGCCCGCTTCCAGAACGGCTTGGCGATGTCCGTCCACTCGGTGCTCACGTCGCAGGCGATCAGCTTCCCGTCGGCCGGGAGCGCGCGGGCGATGCACAACGACGAGTACCCCGTGAAGACTCCGACCTCGATCGCCCGCCGCGCCCCCACCATCCGGGCCAGCATGCTCAGCAGCGCACCCTCGTCGGCCGAGACCTGCATCCCCGCCGACCGCCCGGTCACCTCCCGCGTGGTGGCCGCCAGCTCACGCAGCACCTCGTCGGCCGGGGTGCAGTGGGCAAGCAGATAATCCTCAACGATGGGCGAGACGAGCTCGACCTGCTCCCCAGAGACAGCCTCCGCCCACGCCACCCGCTCGCCCTCTCCCGCCCGCACGTCAGCCGCCCGCACGTCAGCCGCCTGCACGTCACCCGCCTGCACGTCACCCGCCGCGAGAAGTCGCCGCCCGATCTCCTCCTGAACGCTCGCCAACCCGCCGGCGTCCGCCGCGGCCGCGATCACCAGCACCTCATCCCCCGCCGCCAGCACCGAACAGCCACCCCCCGCCAGCGTCACCTTCGCCCGCCCCGGCCCGGTAACCTGAGCGTCCGGCTTGAGCCGCTCGACGATCCGGGCGAGGTGGCGGTCGGGGTCGGAGGTGGTGAAGCGAGCCGTGGACAGGGGCATGACAACTCCTCTTCGCCAGATTTTTCACGACTTTCCCGTACGCGCCCCAGTCTGCCCCCCGAACCGCCACCCTGGACAACCATCACCGGCTTTTGATCAACTGCGCACGTCCCTCAAGCAGCGACCCGAAAGCCCGACATGTCCCTCATCACCCTGACCGAAGCCACCACCCACTACGGCCTCTCCCGCGACGCCCTGAAGAAGATCACCGCCGCCGGCCTCCTCCCCGCATCCCACCGGCACGGCCGCACCCGCCTCATCCCTCGGGACGTGGCCGAACGCCTGAGCACCCGCCCCACCGCCCCGCTCCACGAGGTCCTGCCGAAGGACGAGGACACGATGCCCGTCCTGCGCGTCGACGTGGCGCAACCGGTCAAGGACCAGGACCGCCCCTACATCGGCTTCCACGCCGACCTGGCACCCGAGCACCTGTTAGAGGCCCTGCGCGGCTGGTGGGTGGGCGACCCGAAGAACATCTCGCGGGCCGGCATCCTCCCGATCACCCTCGGCGGCTTCGTCGTCGCCGTACTGACGGGCCTGGACGATTGGGAGAGCCGACGCATCTTCGGCACCCGCATCCGCCACCGCTTCCACGCAAGACTCGCCGGCTACCTCACCGACCTGGACGAACCGACGAACATGATCGAGACAGGCCCATCGGAGGACCAGACCCTCGCCAAGCTCCTCCTCGGCACACGCCTCCCATCGAACGCCGGCGGCCCCATCGCCTACGCCGGCCCCGCCCCCACCATCTGAGCTCTCACGCCGACGTCCGCGCAAGTACCGCCTTGCCCTTGCCGATCACGATTGTTCCATGGCCGAAAAATAGGGCGAGTAAATATTCAGGGCTTGGTACGGTGCTCAGTCCGTACGGAAGGAAGAGGGCGCGGATGCAGGAAGCAGAGGTACGGCGGGCGACCGCCGCGGCCAGAGCGATCGCCTCATCGCTCGGCCTCTCCGCCGGCGACGACGCGATCATCCTGCAGAACTCGAACAAGCTCATCCTGCGCCTGCTGCCCTGCGACGTGCTGGCCCGCGTGGCCCCCGCCACCCAGCAGGTGGCCGACCTCGAAGTCGACCTCGCCCGGCGGCTGACCGGCTCCCCCGTGGCAGCGCTCGATCCCAGGGTGGAGCCGCGCGCCTACGAGCACGACGGCTACGTGATCACGTTGTGGACCTACTACGAGCCGGTGGCCGAGGAGCCCCCGCCGGCCGACTACGCCGAGGCGCTGCACCGGCTGCACGCGGGCCTGCGCGCGCTCGACGTACCGGCCCAGCACTTCACCGACCGGGCCGAGCAGGCCCGCCGCCTCCTCGCCGACCGCGACCTCACCCCCGAACTCCCCGACGCCGACCGCGAGCTCCTCATCCGTACGCTGGCGAGCACGACCCGGGCGATCCTCGAGCGCGGCGGCCCCGACCAGCTCCTGCACGGCGAACCACACCCCGGCAACGTGCTCACCACGAAGAACGGCCTGGTCTTCATCGACTTCGAGACGTGCTGCCGGGGTCCCGTGGAGTTCGACCTCGCCCACGCCCCCGTGGACGTCCATGGGCATTACCCCGGGGCCGATCGGGAGGTGCTGCGCCAGTGCCGCCTCCTGGTCCTGGCTATGATCATCACGTGGCGCTGGGACCGCGACGACCAGCTCCCGGACGGGCGGCGGCTGGGCGCGGAATGGTTCGACGAGCTCCGGGCGGACCTGCTCACGGGGTCTTGAGCGCACCCCCGTCCACCAGCCAGTTGGCGCCGACCGCACTGGGCAAACGCCGCCAGATCGGCGCCGAACCCGTCCGCGCCGGTGAGCAGCGGCGTACGCGTGCCGGAGGGAGTGACGACGTTCACCCCGACGTCCTAGGAGCATCGATGGCAGTCGCCCTCATCTACGAGACGCACTCGATCAGCACCCACAACGAGGCCGGCATCGCGAGCGGCTGGCTGCCCGGCGAACTGTCGGAGCGCGGCAAGGCTCTGGCCGCCGAGCTGGGCGAACGCCGCCGTAATGACGGCCTCGACGTGGTCTTCAGCTCGGACCTGCGCCGCGCCGTACAGACCGCGCAGATCGCCTTCGAGGACTCGGGCGTCCCTCTTCTCCAGGACCCCCGCCTGCGCGAATGCCATTACGGCGAACTCGACGGCATGCCGGTAAGCCGGTTGGAGGGAAACCGGGCCCGGCACATCGACCACCCGTGGCCCGGCGGCCAGAGCTACCAGGACGTGGTCGAACTGACCAAAGAATTCCTCATCGACCTGGCCGGGAACTGGGACGGCAAAAAGGTGCTGGTGATCGCCCATTCAGCCAACCGCTGGGCCCTCCAACACCTTTTGACCGGCGTACCCCTGGCCGACGTGGTGGATCGCCCTTTCGCATGGCAACCCGGCTGGACGTACGAACTGCCCACCGCCTGGAAAGGCGCCGCTGACCCGAGAGCAGCCCATTAGCGCGCCCTACTCCATGGATGCTGGACTCCTCATAACCAGCGCAGCGAGCAGAACCAGCGCTCAGCGCATCCGCTCCAAAGCCGACCTCTGCGGCATGAGCCTCTCGATGGGCGCGTCCCCCTCGTCATGGCCGTCAACAGCACCGAACCCGCGCCAAGCGACGCGATCATGAAAGCCCTCAACGCACTGATCGAGAACGGCGAGTACGGCGAGCTGCTCACCGACCGAGGTCTCCAGGACGGCGCCGTCACCGCGGCCCGGATCATCCGCAGCACCTCTTAGGGCGCGCATCGAATCCGGGCCGCACACATCGGCGTGACACGGGCGCTCAGCCGAACCACTTTCTGATTCTCGGGAGCTGGCGGGCGACGAACGCACCTGCCGACCCGCCCGCCGCCGCTCCGAAGTACCCGCCGACGGCGCCGCAGGCGGGACCGCACACCGCGCTGCCGAGGGCCCCGCCGGCCAGCGCGCCGCCTGCGGTGAAGCCTCCTCGGATGGCCGTACGCGCCACACGCATCCCGGTGCCCATGCCCGCGTCCTCCTTCCATTGCGAGATGCCGTTGTCGACCCCCGCCACCACCGCTCCCGCGATGTTGGCTCGCGCGCTGAGCTTGGCCAGGCGCGCGCTCTTGGCCGCGGCCTCCTTCATGGACATCCGCATGGATGCTTTGTAGTAGGCGGACCAGTAGCGGTGATTACCGCCGTTCTTGATCGCGCCGAGTTCGGCCGCGAACTGCATCCTCCGGAGCTCGGCCAGTTCATCGAGGTTGTTCAGCATCGGGATCCGCTTGCCACCATCGAGGATGGCGCCGGCGAATCCGAAGCCGAGGGCGCCCCATCCCCAGTAGGTGAACCGCTGGGGGGAGACGTTGCCCACGAAGATCGAGCCGTAGCCGGACGGGGTCTCGTACGGCTGGACCGGGCGCAGCAGGGGCACCATCCTGGCCCGGGGCGCGGGACGGTACCCGCCGCCTCCCCCGCTCCTGCCGCCGGAGCAGGAGTAGAGAATCCCGCAGCCGATCGGGCCGAGCGCGTTGCGCACCTTCTTGGGGATCTTCGGCCGCGGCGGGTTGAGAATCTGGCAGAGGATCGGCAGCGCCTTGCACAACGAGGAGCCTCCGCCGCCACAGTTCTTGCCGGAGTAGTAGCACTGGGTGTTGCCCCGCAGCGGCCCGTCGAGGCCGGAGGGGTCGCTCTGGGTGATGGGGGTGTTGTTGGCGTAGACGTAGCCGTTCCAGCTCTGCGGATGGTCGGCGTTGAAGATCGGGTCGACGGAGATGAACCGGCCGGTGTCCGGGTCGTACAGGCGGGCGCCGAGGTGGGTGAGCCCCGTGGGGTCCTTGGTGCCGCCGACGAAGCCCTTCTCCCCGGGCCAGGACGCCGCGTCGCCGCGCTCGCCGCCGAACGGGGAGAAGCGGCGCACGGTGGTCTGCTGGGTCACGGCGTCCACGGCGAGCTGGGCGGTGTCCTGGTGGTCGACGGTCAGGTAGGAGACGCCCGCGGTGGTACGCATGGCGACGGTCTCGTCCCCGTGCTGGTAGTAGCGGGTGGCGACGGGGGCGGTGGCGCCGGCGTTCAGCCGCAGCTCGGTGTCGGGCAGGTAGAGGGTGGTGCCGCCCGGGTCCTTGCGCAGCAGGCGGTTGCCTTCGGCGTCGTAGACGAAGCCGGTGCTCTTGCCGCCTTCGGTGATCCGGGTGAGCGCGCCGGTGGCGTCCCAGTCGAGGCTCTGGGTGGTGCCGCCGATCGAGCGGGTGAGGGTGTTGCCGGCGGCGTCGTAGGTGTAGGTGTCGGTACGGGCGCCGGCCCCGCCGGTCTGGGTGACGCGGTCGAGGTGGTGGCCCTGGCCGGGGGACGCGTAGGTGTAGGTGCGGACGGTGTCGACCGCGCCGCCGATCCCGTGCCGGGTCTCCGAGGCCCGGTTGCTGGCCGCGTCGTAGGTGAAGGACTGCCAGTAAGGGGCCGGGCCGCCGAGCACGGCGGTGGCGGGCGCGGCCGCGCAGGAGACATCGCCCTCGGTCCAGGCCTCGGTCAGGCGCTGCAGATGGTCGTAGGCGAAGCACTGGTTGTCCGTGCCGTGCCCGGAGGCGTCGGAGATCGCCGTGACCTGGCCGGCGTCGTTGTAGCGGTAGGTGGCGTCGCGGTCGGCGCCGTTCTGGTTCTCGCGCAGGGTACGGGCGGTGAGCAGGCGCTGGGTGCCCCACTCGTAGGTGAAGGTCTGCCAGACGCGCTTGCCGGTGACGCCGAGCTCGAACAGCAGCGGCTTGCCGGTGGGGGTGTAGTCGGTGGCGGCCACGTACGTGCCCAGGTTGCTGGTCAGGCGGGTGGGTCGCAGGTAGGCGTCGTAGGTGGTCACGAGGGATTCTGCGGGCAGGCCGCCCGCGGCGGGCAGGCTCCGGCCGGTGATGGTCTCGTCCAGACCGAAGGAGGTGGTGAAGACGTACGTCCCCGCCAGGGCCCCCTCGGCGGCCGGGACGACGACGGCGGTGGTGTCGGCGCGGCCGAGCTGGTCGTAGTGGCGGATCTCGCTGGTGTAGTCGCCAGTGGCGGTGTGCCGGGTGGAGGTGGCGAGTTTGCCCTTGCCGAAGGGCGCGGTGTCGTAGGTGAAGGAGGTGAGCGCGGGGCCGGTCGGCGAGCCTTCGCGGGTGGCGGTCTTGCGACCCTGCACGTCGTAGGAGGTGAAGACCTTCTTGCCGCGCGCGTCGGTGACCGAGGTCTCCCTGTCGAGGTCGTCGTAGGTGAAGCTGGTCGTGCCCTTGTCCGGATCGACGGTCTTGATCTTGCGGCCGCGCTGGTCGTACGTGGTGGTCCAGACGGCTCCGTCCGGCCCCGTCACGCTCGCCTGCTCCCCCGCGGGCGTGTACGTGTAGCGGGTGACGTCGTAGGCGCCGGTCGGCGCGGGGCCGTGATACTGGCGGCGCTCCACGACCTTGCCACGGGCGTCGGTGATCTCGGTCGTGGGGATGCCGCCCGCCGGCGGGGTGACCGAGACGCGGTTGCCGCCGCCATAGCTGGTGACGGTCCGCCATTTCTCCTGTTCCGGCTGGGAGCCGTTGCCCACCATCAGGATCTCGGCGGTCTTGCGGCCGAGCCCGTCGTACTCGGTGCGGGTCTGCGCCTCGACGTTGCCCGGGGTCAGGACGCCTAACAGCTCGGGCTCGGGCGCTCCCGATGCCGGGTACGGCGAGTAGCTCTTGATCACCTGGCCGCGCTCGTCGTAGAAGGTGTCGGTGATCACCCGGCCGTCCTGGCCGGGCACCTGCGTCTGCCGGGAGCGCAGCCAGCCGTCCAGCAGCTCGATCTCCGCGACGCGTTCCGCGCCTGTGGCGCTCAGTTCGGTCGTGGTGATGGCGACGATCTTCTTGTCCTCCATGCGGTAGCCGAAGGCGAAGTTGGGCTTCTGGCCGGAGGCTTTGGAGCGGTTGGGCTGCCAGACCTTGCTGAGCCGTCCCAGCCCGTCGTAGACGAGGTCGGTGCGCAGCCCGTTGGCATCGTCGATCTTGGCGGTCGCCTGGCCCCAGGCGGGATCCAGCTCCTCGGTGGCGGTCAGCGGGGTGGTGCCCGGCACCGTGGGAGGCGTCTTGGCGACCTTGGTCGTCAGGCCGCGCGTGTCGGTGTACGCGGTGGTGGCGGCCTGTCCGAGCGCGTCCTTGACCACGGTGGTGCGGCCGTAGGAGTCGTACGTGGTCTGCTTGTCGGTGACGTACGTGGCGGTCGTGCCGTCGTGGGAGGCCAGCGACTCGGTCTTGGTCACGTTGCCCCGGCTCGGGGCGGCCCCGTGGGCGCCGTCGTCGTAGTAGGTACGCGTGTCGGAGATGACCTGGCGGGACCGGTCAGGGGTGGCGGTGCAGGCCACGGCGACGGTCTCGACGCGGGAGGGGAAGGTCACCATGTGGGCGGCGGCGTTGTCGGCGTAGCTGGTGCGGGTGCACTTGTCGTCGGCGTCGGTGGTGACGTCGCCGAGGTCGCTGACGGCCGTGCTGCGGCCGGCGCCGGGGCCGGACCCGGCGTAGTCGGTGTCGGTTCTGGTCTCGATCCAGCCGCCGCCGTCCTTGACCGTCCAGGTACGCGTGACGTCGGTGTTGACGATGTTGGCCGTGACCGTGCCCCAGGAGCGGGTCCGTGAGGCGGTCTGCACCCGCCACGGCGTCTTGACGGACTTGGAGTGGACCTGCCCTTCCGGGCCGGTGTACTGGACCGTGCGCAGCTCGAACCCGGCCAGCGCCTCGTGGTCGGTGTACGTGCCGCCCTCGCCGTCGGAGACCTTCACCGACTTCTCGCCGCCCGACTTGTTGAGCCGGTCGCCGTCCATGCCGCGCAGGTAGAACGCGTCGGCCTGGGCCGCGGGGGCGGCGAAGTCGCCGGTGAGGGTCCTGACCTGGCCGTAGCCGCGCCATTGGGACCAGGTCTTGTGCTTGTCCTTGGTGAGCCCGTCGTCGTCGTCGAAGTGCCAGGCCGCCCCGCCCAGGTACTCGTACCTGGTGGCCATGTTGGGAGCCAGCCCGGTACGGTCCACCTGGGTCACGCTGGTGACGACGTACTTGTGGAACCAGTCGGTGATGGGGTCCTCCCGGCCCGGCGGCTGCCAGATGACCGGGAAGCAGCGCTTGGTGTTGGTCTGCGGCGTCGGCAACGCGTCGAGCGTGCAGTCGGGGTCGCTGTAGCGCACGTCGATCTGACCGCCGGACTCGTCATAGATCGCGCCCACGCGGTAGCGGATGTAGGCGAGGATGTCGTCGCCCGACTTGTCCAGCCGGTTGGGCAGCTGCACGTGCTGGAAGGTCACTTTGGGCAGCGTCACCGGGCCTGCCCCGTCCGACGCGGCGTGCCCGGCGTGCTGGATCGAGGACAGCAGCAGGTCCCGCTCCACGTCCGCCAGCCCCCACCCGTGCTCCAGGGACCAGGACTCCACGTTGCGGTGACCCGAGCCGTCACCCTTGATCACCTGAGTGGTGACCTTCGCCAGCCGCTTACGCGACCAGAACGTGGGCGCCACCGCCCCGTGGCCGTCCTTGCACTCCTGGCCGGAGTCGCAGTTGAGGTCCCACGGCACGTCCCACCAGCGCTGCGGGTGGTCGTCGATCTTGGAGGGGGCGCAGTCGAAGGAGGCGTCGGGCAGGCAGCGCTCGGCGGTGTCGAAGACCACCCTGGCGGGCGCGGTGGCGAACAGGGCGTCGGAGCGCAGCCCGTACGAGATGGTCTTGAGGTACCCGCCGCGGGTGTAGGGAGTCTCGTCGGCGGCCTTGAGGTTGCGCCCGTAGTGGTTGGTCTCCTTGGCGTAGGTGTAGGTGATGGCGTTGCCGTCGCGGTCCACGACGTAGTCGAGGTTCCAGCGGTAGGCCTGCTGGCACCAGGAGCCGGCGAAGGAGGCTTTGTGGCAGGGCTCGTCTTCGTCGTCGCCGAACACCGGCACCGTCCAGGCCGAGGCGGTCTCCGGCCGGCTGTCGCTCCAGCCGGGCAGTCGGTTGCGGCCGAAGAAGTACTGCACGCCGTCGGTGCCGGTGACTCGCCAGTACTCACCGTCGTTGTCGCCGTTGGTCGCGCCAGTGAGCTTCTCGAACTTCGTGCCGTCGTCGTCCTTGAGCCGCCAGGACCCGTCCGCGGCCTTGATGAGCTCGCCGGCCTTGCCGTTCCAGGAGACGGTGGCGTTGTCGTATCCCCAGCACTGGTCGCCCGGGTAGTTGCCCCAGGAGTCCTTGGGCGCACCGTCGTCCTCACACGACTTCGACCGGCGCTCGATGAAGCCGGGCGACAGCTCGAAGCCCTGACCCGCCCAGGACGGCTGGCCGTTGGTGTTGCCGGTCCGCCCGTCCACACTGCCCGACGAGTACGCCAACGCCACCTCCGGCTTCAGGTCGCCCGGCACCGGCGGCACCCGCATCGGGTACGTCCAGGTGAACTCCCCCGCGTTGCCCCCGGCCTCCCAGGTGGCCGACGGCGACAGCGAGCTGGCCTTGTAGTCGCCCTGCGAGCCCGACTCCCCTGCGGCGGCCATGAGAACGGCCCCGGCCGATGCGTCGACCTCGGCGGTCAGGGTACGGGCCGCGCCGTCGTTGGCGGCGGGTAAGGGCGTGGCCGTACGGCAGCCCGGGTCGTCCGGGGTCGTCAGCACACATTCCGGCAGGCGTACCAGACGCAGCCTGCTGCCGTACCCGCCGCCGTAGGACTGCGCGAAGGAGGAGTAGTCGATCCGCACACCGACTCTGCCGGGCTCCCGGCCGATCCGCCGGGGAGCGGCATCGGCCGGCTTCACGCTGAGCACGAGGCCGTCGAGCCCCGCCCTGACGGCGGCGGGCCGGTCGAGCACCGACACGCGCACCTTGTCCGCCGCGCGCGTCGCGCTCGCTCCGCCCGCCGGAAGGATCCATACCGGCAGCTCGCCCGCGCGCACTGCCCGGCCCGTTTCAGGCACGCCGACCTCGGCGGTGCCCGCTGAGGGCCAGTCCGCCCGCGGCGCCGGCCCGGGACGTACGGCAGGGTCGGCAGGGCGCGGCAGGGCCGCCAGGCGCTTGCCCTTGACCGGCCGTTCGGTACGAGCGGTCCTCGGTCTTTCCGTGTTGACCGGTTCAGGCTCCGCCATAGCCGGGACGCCGGGCACCATCCCAGCCAGGCACGCCACCGCCGTGCCCAGCACGGTCCCGCGCAGTGCCGCGCGCTTCAGTCTCACCATCATCACGACCTCCACAGGGGCCAGGACACGACAAGGGGTACCGCCCGCCCCCTCGCACGGGGGGCGGGCGGCCGATGAGGGATCAGGGTCCCGAGGCGGTGTCCAGCTCGCCGCCGGTGGCCAGCATCTGGACCTGCTCCTGGGTGAGCGCGCCCTGGTAGGCCCACACGTCGTCGATGGCGTCGGGCCAGAACTCGCCGCCGAACCTGCTGCGGCCGACCTGCAACCCGCCGTTGGCGGCGGCGAACCCGAACACCTGGTCCTCCTGGGAGACGCCGAGCGAGGTCTCCTCCAGCTGACCGTTGACGTACAGGCTCATCCGGTCGCGCAGCGCGTCGTAGACGAGCGCGACGTGGTCCCAGTCCCACTCGCTGAAGGCCGAATGTCCGGCCTGGCGCAGCGCGGAGGCCGCGGTGGAGTCGGCGTTGCGCATCTGGATCTGCCAGCCCCCGGCCTCGGGGTCGGCCGGGTCGGGGACGTAGCGCAGGGCGAAGGCGTCGGCGTCCGCCCCTGCCTGCGAGAAGACGGTCCTCGCGGTCTGCGGGCGGCCCATGTTGCGCACCCAGCCCGCCACGGTGAAGCTGTCATCGGTCCGTACGGGCGGCGCGGCCGTCTCGGCGTAGGCCGTGGTGCCGTTGAGCAGCAGCCCGGCGCTGGAGACGTACCGGAAGCCCGAGCCGGGGTCGATGACGGCGCCGCCGGCCAGGGTGAGGTTCTGGGCGCCGGCCGGTTCGCCCGCGCCTCCCGAGTTGAGCTTCCAGCGTCCCTTCACCACCGGGTGCTGGGTGACGAGTTCCTCGGCCTCGACCGCGCCAAGCGAGCGGTCGTAGACGCGCACGTCGTCGATCAGGCCAGGCCACTGGTCCACGTAGGCGCCCAGCCACTTGCTGCGGCCGATCTGCAAGGGTCCGCCGGCGTGCCAGACCAGGTCCAGCGGGCCGCTGTCGGTGCCCTGCTCGCCGTTGACATAGATCCGCAACCTGCGAGTGACCGCGTCGTAGACGCCGACCAGGTGGGTCCAGGAGTTCACGGCCGGGGTGACATTCGAGACCGCCTGGTACCAGCCGCTCTCATCGGTGTCGGTCTTGGCCTTGCCGAACACCCACTTCTTGATGCCGCCCTCGTACTTGAGGTAGAACCCGCTCTTGCGCACGCCGTCCTGGGAGAGGACCGAATAGTGCTGGTCGAGCCGGCCGGTCTCCAGCCGGACCCACGCCGACACCGCGAAGCTCTTGGTGGTGTCCACGACGGGACCGGCCGTGGCGGCGTGGCCGGTGACGCCGTCCAGGCGCAGCGCCGTACCGTCCTGGCCGTCCTGGCCGAGCGTGACGCCGCCGGACAGCGCGGCCTGGACGGGCGCGGCGGCGCTGTACACGCGGCCGGCTCCCGTTTGCTCGTCCATCGGCCAGTACGCGACCGCGCCCGCCGGCGCCGCGCCCGCCGCGAGCTGCCCGGCCTCCTGGTCCGTCAGCGGCCGCTGGAACAGCCTGACCTCGTCGATGCCGCCGGCCCACTGGTTGACCTGGGCGTCGTTGTACTTGCTGCGCCCGAACTGCAGCGCGCCCGCGGCCTGCCAGGCGCTCACGCCACTCGCCGTCCCCGCGAGCTGCCCGCCCACGTAGAGACGCAGCTGGGCGGAGGGCTGGTCGTAGACGCCGGTGAGATGTGACCACGAGCCCAGCGGCAGGGCGGTGCCCGCCTTGGCCGAGTGCCACACGCCGCCGCCGTCCCCGGCGGTGTCGGTGCTGGGCATCTTGAACTCCGGCAGCCCGGACGGGTCGATGCCGAGCTGGAAGCCGCTCTGGTGCGCACCGTCCTGGGCGAGTGCGTTGACCATGCCGAGAGCGGTCGGCCTGACCCAGGCGGAGACGGTGAAACTCTCCCCGGTGCGCAACACCGGCAGGTTGGTCTCGGCGTGGCCGCTGGTCCCGTCGAGGGTGAGCGCCGTTCCCGCCTGGCCCGCGCCGCCCAGCGTGGCACCGCCGCGGACGTACGCGGGCGTGCCGGCGCTCTGGCCGGTCACACTGCTCGCGCCGGCCGCCTCGTCCAGCGTGAACCTGGCCGCCGCGTCCGCGCCCGCGCGGGCCCAGAACTCGTACGTGGTCGGCGCGCTGTTCTGGGCGGCCTGCGTGAACGCCTGCACGGTCAGCAGATTGGGTCCCGACCGGCTCGGCGCCACGGCGACCTGGCGAGCCGCGCCGTTGCTCGTGGTGACGGTGGTGAGGGGGACGCCGTTGAGCTTCAGCTCGTAGCGGGCCGCGGCCTTGGCCGGATCGCTGATGGTGAAGGTGCCCTGGTCGCCGACACCGCCGTGCCAGCTCTGGTCGCCCGGGTATTCGGCGGAGGACACCACAGGCGCGGCCGGCACCGAGGGGTCGTAGGAGAAGTAGCAGCCGGTCTGCGCGCCGTCGTAGCTCCACGGGCCCCATTGCACGCCGTCCCAGGCGCGTACGCCCCATCCGATGAGCTTCTTCTGGGGGATGGTGGACGGCAGCTTGATCTGATGTCTGCTTCCTGAGGTCAGCGCGGGCGTCAGCGGCGCGGTCCACTTGGCGCCCCAGTCCGAGCCGTCGGCCTTGTCGGCCCAGTGCAGGGTGAACTGGCCCTGTACCTTCTTGGAGTCCTCGGTGTCCGGGTCCCACAGGTAGGCGTACACGGTGGACAGGTCGTTGACCCACTGGGCCTCCGCCTTGTCCACGCACTTGGTGCCTGGGCTGGCGAACATCGATCCGGTGTTGGGCTGGTGCGGCGGCCGGTTGTACTGGATGCGCAGGTAGGCGTCATCGGCGAAGCGCTTCCACCAGGACATCGAACTCTCGCTGTAGGCCCTCAGCCCGAAGGTGATGGTCGAGTAACCCTTGTTCACCGCGCTCTGCACGTGGGCACGCAGCTTGGACCCGCCGAACTCGACCGGCGCCCGCGAGCAGTAGGCGACGTCGCGCGAGGTCAGATGCTCCAGCCAGTCGTTCTTCGTGTTGTTCCACGTCGCCCCGGAGGTCAGCGCGCTGGCCCGCCACAGCTGCACCGACGTGGCGTTGTGGCAGTCGTACGCCGCGGTCTCGTAGGCGACGAACTCGGCCGACTCGATGTACTTGCCCTTGATGGAGGGCAGCTTCATCCGGTAGAAGATCCGCTTGGTCTGGTTCTTGACGCACCGGCCGTCCTTGGCGACCTCGCAGCGGCCCACACCCTCCGTGGCGTTGCCGTTGAACTTCGGATAGTTCTCATCCGGATAGCCCGAGGACACCATTCCCCAGTAGTAGGCGGCGCTGGTCTGCCACACCGGGTCGATGTAGACGGGGAACGTGGTGTCCGGCGAGGTCAGCAGTTCCTGGTCCGGGGTGAGCGCGAGCTGCCGGCCGCCCAGGCCGACCCCTACCTTGGCGGTCCGCGAACCCTCTCCCGGCCCCTTGCTCAGGTCCTGCGTCTGCGCTTGCGCTGCCGGCCCCCGGGCGGCGGCGGGTCGCGAGGAGTCCCACATGACCGGGGAAGGGGCTTCGAACACGGCCTCGCCGGTGGCGCCGTCCCTGGCCCGCAGCACACCGGTGGCGTCCCTGTCCACGGACAGCCGATCGGTCCCCAGGGTGAAGGCCAGCTCGGCCAGCCGCGGGTCGCCGGCCGCCGCCGCGGTTTTGATCACGAGGGTGTGGGAGAAGCCGTCGGGCAGCGCACGTACGCGGAGATCGACATCGGTGCCAAGAACGCCCTGGTAGACGGCGGTGTCACCGTCGATGACGGGTTCCGGCAGCGGGCCCGGCCACGACAGGGACAGCTCGCGGCCCGCCCGCGACATCCGTACCAGCGGTTCCTGCCCGCCGCCCGACAACCGCAGCTCGACGGCAGTCGCGGCCGGGACGAGACCGGAGCCTTCACGGCGCAGCGTGGTGTCGATGTCGGCCCACTGCCCGTCGCGGCGCGTACGCACCGGCCGCAGGTGTTCGGTCACCTCGAACCGGCCGTTGGGCATGACCCTGACCGTGTGGTGCTCGCCCCGCTGCGACAGCAGCTCTACCGGGCGGCCCGACGAGCGGGCCAGCCTGGATGCCTCGATCTCGGTCACCGCGCCGTCGGCGGGCGCGGTGACCTGGGACGTCGTGCTACCCGGTGGCGGGTCGGTGGCCGCGGCCGCCTCGGCCGCCGCCTCGGTCCCGCCGGCGGCCACGCAGGCCAGCACGGCGAGCACCGCCGTACCCTGTGCCACCGCTCGCCTTAATCGGCCCCTGCCACCGAGCACCACGACCATTGCGACCCCGTTCCCCAGGACCTGTCCGATGATCAGAAACTAGGTGAGGGAAGATCGGGAGAACATTCGGCGGCGGTTTGATTCTTGACTACAACGATGGCGGTAGCGAAGCCTCGCCCGTAAACCTTCGCGGTACGGCCAGGACCGCGGCGTTAGGCCTCCTGCTCCTTCATGGTCCGGTGGCCGCGGGCCATGACCAGCCCTGTCTCGTACGCCGTGACCACCGCCTGGGCCCGGCTGGCCAGGCCGAGCTTGGCCATCGCCCGGTTGAGATGGGTCTTGACCGTCGCCTCGCTGACGACCAGCTGCGCGGCGATGTCGGCGTTGGCCAGGCCCGTACCCACCAGCCGCAGCACCTGCAGCTCGCGGCCGGTGAGCATGCTGAGCTCAGGCGCGTCGGACGGCGGGCAGGCCGTACCGCCCTGTTGCGTGTACGCCTCGATCAGGCGGCGGGTGACGCTCGGGGCGAACAACATGTCCCCCGCGGCCACCATGTCGATGGCGGCCAGCAGACGCTCGGGCGGGCAGTTCTTCAGCAGGAAGCCGCAGGCTCCGATCGACAGCGCCGCGAAGACGTACTCGTCGAGGTCGAAGGTGGTGAGCATGACCACTTTCGGTGGTCGCTTGGGAGTCTGGGCGATGATGCGGCGCGTGGCCTCGATGCCGTCCAGGCGCGGCATGCGGATGTCCATCAGCACGATGTCCGGCCGGGTGTCGGCCGCCAGCGTCACCGCCTCGTCGCCGTCCTCCGCCTCTCCCGCCACCTCGATCCCCGGTGCGGCCCGCAGCAGCGCGGCCAGACCCGCGCGGATGAGAATCTGATCGTCGACGACGAGCACGCTGGTCATTCCGGGTCTGCCCCTTCCACCCGCTCTTCGCTTCCGGCCTGCGCGCCCGCGGACGGCAGAGGCAGGGTGAGCACGACTTCGAAGCCGCCCTGGGGGCGAGGCCCCGTGATCACCGCTCCGCCATACAGCCTCGCGCGTTCCCGCATTCCCAGCAAGCCGTGCGCCGCGACGTTCTCCTGCCTCCGAGCGGACGGACCGACGCCGTCGTCGACGATGCGCACGATGAGCATGGCGGCGGTGTACGTGAGCGCGATGACCACCTTCGCAGGACCCGCATGTTTGATCACGTTGGTGAGCGACTCCTGGACGACGCGGTAGACGCACTGGTCGGCGCCCGGTCCCACGGGCCTCGGCATGCCCTTGACGCTGACCTCGACCGGCACTCCGGCGGCCCTGACCCGCTCGGCCAGCTCGTTCAGGTCTGCCAGGCCCGGTGCCGGGGCGTAGCCGGGGTCCTCGCCGTTGGTGCGCAGCACGGTCAGGAGCCTGCGCATCTCCTCCTGGGCCTCGAAGCTGCTGGTGGCGATGGTGTCCAGGGCCGTACGCGTCACCGCCGGGTCGGAGTTGAACACATATCTGGCCAAACCCGCCTGGACCGACACCACGGACATGTGATGGGCCACGATGTCATGCAGCTCGCGGGCGATGCGCACCCGTTCCTCGGTCACGGCCCGCTGAGCCCGGTCCTCCTGCTCGTGCCGTAACTGCGCGCTCAGCACCGAGAGCTGGTACCTGTCGACGCCGAACGCCCACATGACCATCACCGCCAGGACCTGGCCCAAGGCCGCCATGGCCGACACCAGCAGCAGCCCTCCGACCAGCACCAGGAGCGCAACGGCCGCAAGGCAGAGCGCCGACACCTTCACCGGCCTGCGCGCGGCCACCGTGTACAGCGCCACCAGCGACGCCCACGTGGCCATGGGCGGGTAGCCGAGAAGAAGGTAGACCGACCAGATGAGCCACGTGACGGCCAGCACGACCACCGGGGCGCGGCTGCGCCAGATCAGCGGGAGGTTGCCGAGGCCGATGAGCAGGAGCGCCAGGGCGTCGAGCGGGGGCCAGCCGGGCGCCGAGAACTGCGTCGCCGACGCGTAGCAAGCCACGGTGAGCAGCACGGCGAGAGCGGTGTCGATCACCCGCGTGTCGATCCTGCCCCGCCCGTTCGTCTGGCCGTGCCACAACGTGATCACCGCTCGGAGCATAAGACCCGCCGCCCGCTCCGTCATCGAACCAGGGGTTGAACTTGAGCCGCCCGCACGCACCCCGGCCGCCACCCCTCAAGATCGGTTGAAGGCCATGAGAATTCCGTCACGGCGCGACCAGCCCATCCGAAGCCCGTCCCGGTCGTCGCTGTCGCCGCGCCGGATCATCAGCAGGTAGAGCCGACGGGCGACGACGGGGGAGCCGACGGGGGAGCCGACGGGGGAGCCGACGGGGGAGCCGACGGGGGAGCCGAACCCCTGGCCTTGTACCGAACGGCGAGCGAGCCGCAGGAGCACAAGCGCCACCCTCAGGACATCAGCCGCAGATCGCCACCCAATTCTCCGCGACCACACTCCCCGACTCGAACACGAACTCCGCTCCCCTCACCTCAGGACCGCCCGCACCCTCACCGAACCGCTCGCCAACGCGGACCAGCCGTTCACCGATGTGCCGTACGAAGGGGACATTGTCCGGGGCGGAGCAACCACCACTCCGAACAGACGCTCGTCCGCCAGAATCGCAAGGTCCATGAAACAGGCCACCTCGCTGACGATCTTCGCCAGAGTAGGCACGCCTGACTGAGCCACCCGACGACAAGAGCCGGTGCGTCCGCCCCGCCACAGTGGACGGCCGTCACCCGGTCCGACGCCTACCGTGAACCGGCGAGGCGTTCAGGCACTGAGCCCGCCTTCGGCGCCCCCGTGCCACTCCCCAGAACGAGGGAACGGCTTCGCCCCGCAGGGGGAACCACACCGAACGATGCCCAGAGAAGCTGACAACCATGAGCAATACACCCGCGGTCAGCCCACCTGCATTGTCCGCACCCCCGAGCCGGCTCACCATGTGGGCCGGCCGAACCATGATCTTCATCGCCGTGGCGCACACCGCCGTGTTCGCCGGCCTCGCTCCCTGGTCCAGCTGGCTCGCCGGCGACCTCCGCAACGGTGCCGCGGACAGCGACTCGGTGGCGACGTTCTGGGCGCTGCCCGGCGGATTCGTCGTAGTGCTGGCGCTGCTAGGCCTACTGGTGGCGCGAGCGGGTCGGCAGGGCCAACACGTCCCCGGATATGTCGGCTGGGTGATCCTCGCCTGGGGAGCGCTGGCCGTCAGCCTGATCGGACCAAGCGGTTTCCTCCTCACCGCCGTCCCCGCCGTACTCCTCATCGCAGCGACCATCACCGCCGGCCGACACCCCCGCCCTTCGCCCTGAGCAGCCCACCACAGCCGCCGCCCCTTCGCCCAAGCGGCGGCCTCCAATTAGCAAGATCGCGAAAACGTCATGCCAAACACGAAGCCTCGGCTGGACGGACGGTCATCCCTGGGACGGTGCGCCGGGGATGGGCGCATGCCCGCGTGAACTACCTGAGTCCGGCTTTATCTGAACTGTCAGCACTTGGGGCGATCCCATCATCAGCGCCGCTGCCGTAACTGCCCCATGGGCACCCAGCACGGTTCGGTGCCCAGTCCGACGTACTGCCGGCCCTCACTGCCGATCAGATGCTCCTTGGCCGCGGCGGCCTCTCACACAGGAGCACCCACCATGAGCGAGATCCGCAAGCTGCTGGTCGGCACCGCCCTCGCCGGCGCCGCACCGCCTGGATCCTGGAACAGTTCGCCCTTGCGGCAACCGACGACCACTACCCACCGCAGGCCCGTAGCACGCGGCGGGCACAGAGCCCGAGCAGAGCGGCAGTGCCGACACAACGCTGCCCAGCGGCCACCGGCCGTCAAAATCCGGTTGGTCGGCGCGGCGTATATGGGCTTTCCACGGCATCGCGCTCAGTTTCGTCGAGTTGCACGGCCAGGGCGGCCACCGCGTCGTCGAGATGGGATGCCCTGGTCGCTCCGATGACCGGGGCGGCGACGGCGTGGTTGCCAAGGACCCAGGCGAGAGCAACGCAAGCCATGGGGATTTCACGCACTGTCGCGATTCGGTGAACGGCGTCGACGATCGGGCGGTCGACGTCACCGAAGAACCGCTGCCCGATGGGATCTCTCGTCGAGCGGTCCGTGGCCTGGCCGTAGGGCCGGGCTAGGCGTCCCTTGGCGAGTGGGCACCATGGCAGGCTGGAGACGCCTTGGTCGGCGAGCAGAGGAAACATCTCCCGCTCGTCCTCGCGTTGCACGAGGCTGTACTGGTTCTGCATCGACACGAACCTGGTCTGGCCGTGATGCGTGGCGGCGTGCTGCATCTTGGCGAATTGCCACGCCCACATGGATGAGGCGCCGATGTATCGAACCTTCCCCGCCGTCACCACCTCATGGAGGGCCTCCATCGTCTCGTCGACCGGAGTGCTCGGATCGAACCGGTGGACCTGGTAGAGATCGATGTAGTCCGTGCCGAGGCGCACAAGAGATGCGTCGACCTGGTCGAGGATCGCCTTACGTGACAGCCCAGAGCCCCCGGGGCCATTGTGCATGGGGAGCCCCACTTTGGTGGCGATGACGACGTCCTCGCGGCGGGTGTACTCCTTCACGGCGCGGCCGACGATCTCCTCCGACGTACCGCCGCCATAGACATTCGCGGTGTCCCACAGGGTGATGCCCAACTCGACGGCTCGCCGGAAGATCGGTGCCGCGGCTTCCTCGTCCAGGGCCCAGGGGTTGACCCCTTGCGCCGGGTCCGCGAAGCCCATAGAACCGAGTGCGATCCGGCTGACCAGCAGATCGGTGCGCCCGAGCGGGACGTATTCCATCGTCGCCGCGCTCATGCCGGGTAGGGAGCGGTCTCGCGCGCCGACCGGAGTGCGCCTGCCCACCAGGCCAGTTGGTCGAGCAACGTCTTGGCGTACCCGGAGGCCTCAGGGTCGAGCGGTCGGCCCTCCTGCCATGTCGTGAAGTAGTTCGGGAAGGCCAGACCATCGCGAATCGTCACCGCGTGCAACTCGGTGAGCACGTTCTCTAGGTGCAGCACGGCATGCCGGCCACCTGCTGCGCCGCCGTAGCTGACGAAGGCGACAGGCTTGGCCGTCCATTGGGTGAAGTGCCAGTCGATGGCCGCCTTGAGCGACGCGGGATAGCTGTGGTTGTACTCCGGCGTGACCACGATGAACGCGTCAGCGCCATCCAGCGCCGAGGTCAGCTCCGCCATCCCAGCCGGACGAGGGTAGTCCGCACCGGCGAACTTCGGCGGTACCGCAGGCAGGGCCAGCGGGATCTCCACCCGTGCCAGATCGACAATGTCTACATCAAATGCACCGTGAGTCCGAGCCTGATCGGCGACCCACGAGCCCACCATTGGACCGAACCGTCCTTCCCGGACGCTTCCAACGATGATCACCAACTTGTGCTTGTCATCCATGCCCACCACGATCGGGTGTCGTAGTGGCTGTAACCAGACCGTGCTCAGGCTGGCCCCCAGAGGGCCACTCTCTTCCATTACCGATGGGAGAGCACCGCCGTATGCTCACCGCATGGGTACACCGTTGGGGGACTTCATACGCGCCAAGCGTGACAGCATCCAGCCAGAGATGCTGGGGCTACCGGATCATGGACGCCGCCGGGCACCTGGTCTACGCCGCTCGGATTTGGCTGCTCGGGCCGGTATCAGTGTGGAATACCTGACCCGGATCGAGCAGGGCCGTGACCGCAATCCCTCAGTGGCGGTGGTGAACGCGCTCGCCGATGCGCTCAGCCTCGATCCCTCGGAGCGCAGCCACCTGCGCTACCTCACCAAGATCAGCGGCGGTGAATGTGCCGCTCACACCCGGCCCGCACCGCCACGCCGCGACGTCCGGCCGTCTGTCTTGGAGACACTCGGCCTTCTTGAGCCCGGGATCGCAGTGGTGACGAACCGGCTGGGCGACATCCTCGGCTACACCAGCGGCTACGCGGCGATGATGAGCGAAACCGGGTTGCTCGATGCCGAAAGCCCGAACCTCACGCGCTACGTCTTCACCAACCCCGAGGCCAGGACGTTCTTTACCGACTGGGATGACGTTGCTGACGAGCAAGCCTTCGATTTGTGGCTCGCGCCGTCTCTCGAAAGCTCCGAGTGGCTCACCGCAGAAATCGCACCTGTCGCCGGCCCTGACTTCACACGGCGCTTCAACCGTCACGTCGTTCCGCGACGTGGGGTTCTTCAACTCAACCACCCGTCTGGGGACGAACTTCGACTGGTCCGCGAGACGCTCGAACTCTCCTCGGATGCACAACAACTGCTCGTTTTCCTCCCCGCAGACGAAAAAACAGCCCAGGGCATTGAGCAACTCCGCCACCGCCTCCCGGGCCGACTCCGCGCGATCTCGTGAAGGGCAGCCGGCCCGGCGTGCCGCTGGTCGGTACAGCGGACTGGTACGGCACGGCGGTTGTGCGGCGATGCCCCTCACCCTCGGCCTCGTCACATCCAGCCCGCAGCCCGCCCAGGATCTTCTCCCATGTGCAGTGACGGCCAAAGCTTCGGCCTACGCCGACCAGCCGGAACGCGTCCTGCGCTGGGGCGACCAGCTCGACATCCGCCCCATCACCATGGGCGGCGACCTCACCGACCAGGCCGTGGCCGGCTACATCGCCAAGTACGCCAAGACTCTCGCCGACTCACGGCACATCATCGAGCGATACGTCAAGCCCGACATCGGCACTCTGCGGATGCAGGCCGTTCGGGCTTCCACGATCACCAAGCTGTACCGGGACCTGAGGGCCGGCGGCGGCGCCGGTCGAGAAGGCCAAGCGCCCTCGACGTGAGATCAGTTGACCCGGCACGGTATGGACCACGCAGCAGCTGAAGACGTTTCTTCTGCCACTCGCGATCACCGGCTCCAGAGATGTTGTCAGCAGCAGTGTTAGCACGTATCCATGAAACTGAAGGGCTCAAGTTCTCAAGCGCTCTCGGATTCACTGAGCTATCACTCGGAGCACTGCACCGCAGGCATGAATCCTCCTCGCGCCTCCCCTCGGCCAGCCAAATCGACCCAGTCGGACACCTGATCACGAGAGTTCGCACCAGGACAATGGCGCCGCCAGCACGGTCCACAGCGCTCAGCCAGGCAATCCGCTCTTCAGTCTCATCCGGGCCGGTCACCCCGTCGATGAAGATGCCCGCATCGCCAGAACCGTCCACAACGGAGACGAAGAATCCCGCGAGAAACTGCCGGCCATCGCACACTGTCGGCTTGCCTGCATGCAGCTCGAACAGAGGAAGCTGAATGGTCACCGTGCGGTTGTGGGTGTCGCCGTTGCTGTACTAGCTGCTGCGGAAGGGACCTCAGCCTCGGATTCGGTGGCAAGGCCCATATCCATATGCCGAGCAGCACCAATTATACCAGATTTCGATCCTACTCTTCGCTTCACCGCCGACTACCTCCGCAGCAATCCAGAAAAATACCTTTCCCTGACGGCTTTTCATCCTCATGCCGCCTGCGCAAGGCGGTGATTCGGGAGTGTCAGCTTAACGGCTGATTTTGGTTGTTGAAATGGTCAGAGGTTGGCAGGGGTGAGGCGGCCTTCGAAGGCGATCTGGAAGGCGTTCAAGGACGCTTTCCAGCGCATGGTCCATCTCTTGCGGCCCCGTCCGGTGGGATCGAGGCTCATCAGGGCCATGAACACGCACTTCAGGGCGGCGGTCGCGTTGTGGAAGTGACCGCAGGCTCGCACGTCCTTGCGGATGCGGGCGTTGACGCTTTCGATGGCGTTGGTGGAGCAGATGACCTTGCGGATCTCGACGTCGAAGGCCAGGAAGGGCGCGTGTACGCCCACGTCACCTGCGAGCAGGCCGCGACCGCCGCCGACATCTTCGCCCAGGCGGTGGCCTCCTGGCAGCAAGGGTGTTAGCAAGATCGCCAGATTGTCCTGACAAACACGAAGCCCCTGAACCGGAAACACCAGTTCAGGGGCTTCATCTTGCAGAGCCGACGAGGGGAATCGAACCCCTGACCTTCTGTTTACAAGGTCCACAAACGATCTTCGTGAGCGTCCGTAGTCGTCCGCAGCCTCATCTGCTGGCATCCTCGCTGTTCGTCTCCGTCCGCCGCCGTTCATGATCGTCCGCTCGGGTGGCTCCCAAGGTGGCTCCCAAAAATCGCCCCGCGACCCTTGCCTACTTCTACGCCTCAGCCCGCCTCGATTACCAGCCGGTGCGTTTCCAACCCAGTTACGGTGATAGTCGACACGGCTGGCAGACTGCGCGATATGAGCGAGGTCATGCGGCGTGACGTGGAGATGGGACGCTTTCTCGATGGATTTTGCGGAGTTCGCCACGGCAAAGCAGCGGGTGATGGGCAAGGCGTTCCCGAGCGCCGGGGATGACCTGGACGGCATGGCGATTGACTTCGATGCTCACCTGTGGCGCTCGCCGCTGATCAAGGAGGTGTCGGTTCGCCGTACCGGCGATACGAACAACCTGATCACTGCTACGTGCCAGACGGTGCCGGGGTGTTCGATGGCGGAGCTCGCGGCGGAGCTCGAACGGGTCTGGTTGCGGGATCTCAGATACTCGTACTTCGAGGCTCACGTGATCACTGCGGGTGAGCAGGGAGTTCACCTTGATGCCGTGACACAGATCGCCCCGGACGGCTTCTACGTAACGGCCTCCATCGTCGCTGAGACGGCTCAGTCGGCCACGGGAGAAACAACATGACGATACAGCCACGCTGCTCGGTGAGCCAGGGTGAGGAACGAACCCTGGATCGTCGATCGCCCCCAAGAACGTACGGCGTCCAGCCATGCAGTGGCGATCGTAGGGCTGCATCTGTGCGGCGACGCGGCAACCCCGGCCGGAGCGTCCGGTCAGTACGGCGGGGCCGGCGTGCGGTGCCCGGCCCGGTGTCCCGCCGCCGTCCGGGACCGGCCCCCAGGCCGCACGCCCGGGCGGCGGGCGGGCGGAGGGCCGGGGGTACGGCGGCGCGCCGCGCCGCCGCTTGATACCTAAGAGAACAACTCGATACCTAAGAGAACAACTCGGCAATTTCGCAGGCCTGCGGGCAAACTCGCGTTGCACTCAATCGAGCAGGTCCGGACGACGGCTGGTCAAGGCTCTGCGGGCAGTTAGGAAACGCTCGTGGAAGTCTTCCGCAAGCGCTTCGCGCCGGTAGCGCTGCCGTAGTACGCGATCGAGATCTCCGGCGCGGTTCACGAGGTCAGTGAGGGATCGTCGATCGATGTCGAATGCAGCCAGACCCTCGTCAACAGCCGCATCGAGATCGCCGCGCCGGGCATGGACGATGCCAAGGTCTATGTGCGCATCGGCGACGCGCATCGGGGCGTTGGAGGTGCCATCGGGGCGGGTGTGCATCTGGATGGTCTCGCGGGCGTGTTCTTCGGCGCGGTCGTCATCAGCAAGCCAGGTGTAACAGGTGGCGGCGTAGAAGACCCACTTGGCGTGGTCAAAGACGAAGTGGTGATCTGGATGTTCCGGCATGGGCAGGCCACCAAGGACTTCAGCTCCGCGAGTAAGAGCGCGGTCGGCTTCGCGGCGGTCTCCGATTCGTGCCAGCCCGCGGGCTTCTTGGAGGGTGAGTTGGACCATGGCGCTACTGGTGCCGGCCACGGCCTGGCCCATGCGGGCAGCGGTGACGACGTCTTCGTAGCGGCCTTCAACGAGGGCGAACCACGCTGACATCTCGTGTGCCCAGCCCATAAGTTCGCCGTGCCCGACCTGGCGGCCCATCTCGAAGGCGGCGCGTCGAGCTGTTTCGGCCTCTTCCCTCTCACCCAAGTCATAGTGAACGCAGCCCAACAGGGCGGTGAGCCAACCGGTGACTACGAGCAGTTCGCGATGCTGGTCCAAGGTGAGGCGTCCGCCAAGTAGGTGGTTGATCTGCGCCAGGCGCTTTTGGGTGCGGTCTCGTAGCGTGCCTGCGGGCACGACGGGATAGGCGCGGCACAAGAGATCGACGGCCTCGGCAAGAGCCTCCAGGGTTCCGGCCCCGACGTCCGATGCTTGCAGTTGCTGCGCAAGCTGCATGGTTCCGTACAGGTCGGCCTCGGCTCGTAGGGCGTCGGCGGGTATCACGCGCGCCTCGATCAAGCCGCTGCCAGTCTGCTTGGTTTGGGTGAATCCGAGCGCTTCCGGCTCCAGCCCGGTGAGTTGGGTCAGCGCCAATCGGTACGGTGTGCGCGGCCATCGGACCTCGCCAGCCTCCCAGCGTCGTACGCGCTCCTCGTCACAGGTCAATCTTTCGGCAACGCCAATGGGTGTGGTGTTGATCTTGTCGGCCATTTGAACGCGCGAGAGCTGCTCCTGGTTGCGCCAGGCGCGGAGGCGAACGTTTGGGATGTAGTCGGGCATCTTCGGGTCTTCCTCTCGGCTGGGGGCTCGAAAGGGGAAATGAGGGGGCCGTTCGGGGGTCCTGCTCAGACTCGGTTGCCGGTGGACTTGTCATCAAGCAACCACGGTACGTCACGCGGCCTCCCGCCACAGGGAACGCCGGATGAACGAGGAGATGGCGACGGTGATCCGGCCAGACGAGACGAGCAAGACCTCGCCGTGCCCCGGATGTCGGGGACGCGGGAACAAGCTGCGCGACTCGCGCCGTGCGCTCCTCATCGGCGATGGCGACACAGATCAGACCCCTAGTGAGGAGCGAGAGTGTCTCGACTGCCTCGGAGGCGGCCAGGCCGAAGGGAACGGGAAATGAACTCGATCATGCAGGCGGTGGCCAACGGCTTCCCGTCGAACCAGGAAGAGGGCGACATGCTCGTCCGGTTGCGCGACCACCTCACCGACCTCGGTGTCAACGCCGAGTTGCGGGACAACAACACCGCGCTCATGGTGCACAAGCGGGAGCCGGGGATGCCGGTGTGGGTTTTCGTCGGGTTCGGCGGGGCTTACTACTCCTGGCAGAGCGCCGAGCAGCGGCACCCCACCCGCGATCCGGAGGGTGCGGCGAAGCTCCTGGCTGAGTACATCGCCAGGTGATGACCGGCTCGGCGAGACAAGCGCGTTCCCTGTCGGAGGGGGTAAGGACGCCGCCGCCTTGTCTCGTCGCGCCTCTCCCCGGCAGGCAGTTGCGGTGGTGGCCCCCGCGGCGACCTTCCCCCGCACGGCCTGATGTTCCCGACAGCTTTCGGCAACCCGTCCGACCCGGATACCTTCTCGCACCTGTTCTCCCGTCTGGCCAAGAAGGCGGGCCTCGGCCATTGGCACCCGCACGAGCTTCGTCACTCCGGCGCATCTCTCATGCTCGCCCAGGGCACCCCGCTCCACGTCGTGTCCGAGGTCCTTGGCCACGCCAGCATCGCCATCACCAAGGACGTCTACGGTCACCTGCTCGAAGACGACCGGCGCGCGGCAACGGAGGCCATCTCCACCGCTCTCCTGGGGAAACAGCCCCCGGTGGCTCCCAAGGACGCCGAAGACACCGGTTGAAGATCGAAAACCGAAAGGCCCCTGACGGCGTAACGCCTGTTCAGGGGCCTTTCGCTAGCAGAGCCGACGAGGGGAATCGAACCCCTGACCTTCTGTTTACAAGACAGATGCTCTGCCGATTGAGCTACGTCGGCACGGCCTACCAGTGTAGACGCTAGGGACGCCTGTGACGAGCGACTTCGTACAGCGCCACCCCCGCCGCCACCCCCGCGTTCAGCGACTCGGCGGCGGCGCGCATCGGGATGCGGGTGAGGACGTCGCACTGCTCGCGGACCAGGCGCGACAGCCCCTTGCCCTCCGAGCCGACGACGACTACCAGGGGTTCGCCGAGCAGGTCGACGTCGGCGAGTTCGGTCGAGCCCGTGCCGTCGAGGCCGACGACGAAGAGGCCGGCGTCGCGGTATTCGCGCAGCGCGGCGGTCAGGTTGGCGGCGCGGGCCACGCGCAGGGTGGCCAGGGTGCCCGCGGACGTCTTCCAGGCGCCGCCCGTGACGCCGGCCGAGCGGCGGGACGGCACGAGCAGGCCGTGGGCGCCGAAGGCGGTGGCGGAGCGGGCGATGGCGCCGAGGTTGCGCGGGTCGGTGACGGAGTCGAGGGCGACGATCAGCGGCACCTCGGCGGCCTCGTGGGCGATCTCGACCAGCTCGGACGGGTGCGCGTAGTCGTAGGCCGGGATCTGCAGCGCGATGCCCTGGTGCACGCCGCCCTCGGTGAGGCGGTCGAGTTTGTCGCGGGTGGCCTCGAGCAGGGCGATGCCGCGCTCGGCTGCGATCTTGATGGAGTCGCGTACGCGATCGTCGTTGTCGATGCGCTGCGCCACGTAGAGCGCGTTGCACGGCACCCCGGCCTGCAGCGCCTCCAGGACCGGGTTGCGCCCGCCGATGTATTCGGGCGTGTCTTCCGAACGCCGCTGCGGCCGAGCCGCGCCGGGACGGCGACCGCCCCCGCGCTCCTCCCGCGCGATGCGCTCGGCGCGCGCCTTCTCCTTGTACCAGTGCCGCATCTCGGCAGGCGGCGTCGCGCCCTTGCCTTCGAGCGAACGGCGGCGCTGCCCACCGGTGCCCTTGGCCGGGCCCTTCTTCTTCGCGGGCCTGCCAGATGCCCTACCGCCTGCTGCCATGCGTCCAAGGGTACTCGGGCCGCCGCCCTTCTCAGGACGTCCGGAAAAAGGGGGGCTTGAGTCTCGATCCGCTTGAGAGTCCATAGTGGCGGACATGGACGACAACGACCTCTACCCCATCGGGGACGTCGCGCGCCGCACCGGCCTTAGCGTCAGCGCCATCCGGTACTACTCAGACGCAGACATCGTCACCCCCACCCGGCTGACCGAGGCGGGCTACCGCCTGTACGACGTCCGCGCCATCGCCCGCCTGGAGCTGATCCGCACGCTCAGGGAGCTCGACGCGGGCCTGCTCGACATCCGCCAGCTGCTCGCGGGCGAGACGTCGCTGCACGATCTCCTCGCCGCCCACCTGGAGCTGGTGGAGCGGCAGGAGCGCGACCTGCGGGCCAGGCGGGCGGTGCTGCGTACGCTCGTCAGGCAGCGCGGCACGGCCGCCCAGGCGGCCCTGATGCACCGCCTCGTCTCCATGCAGGACGACGAACGCGAGCGCCTCATCGACGACTTCTGGACCGAGGTCGGCGCGTCACTCGACGTGCCGCCCGGCTTCGTGGACCGGCTCCGCACGCTGCACCCGCGCCTGCCGGACGACCCGTCCGCCGAGCAGCTCGAAGCCTGGATCGAGCTGGCCGACCTGGTGCAGGGCGAGGAGTTCAGGGCCGCGGTCCGCGCCTATCTCCAGGAGGTCTACGGTACGTTCCCCGGCCGCAATCTGGCTTCCCCGCCGACGTGGGACTTCATCCACGGAGAGGGGGCGAAGATCGGCGAGGAGCTGGTGACGGCGTACCGCTCGGGCCTGCCGCCGCAGGCCCCTCGCGCCAAGGAGCTGGTGGTACGCCTCGCGGACGCCACCGCAGGACTGACCGGCGGACGCTCCACCACCGAGTCCAGGCAGCGGCTGGCCAGAGCCTTCCTCGTGGCGCAGGATGTGCCCGAGGACCCCGCGTACGACGCCACCCACGGCAGGTACATCGCGCTCGTGACCCGGATCAACGGGACCCCGCCGGCCCCGGATGAGCGGGACCCCGCGCTGTTCAGGTGGATCGCGGCCGCTCTGGACGCGACGGCGGCCTGATCAGCGGCTCAGCTCCCACCGGGGCCCGTGGGGGGTGTCCTCGACGGTGATGCCGGCCGCCGCGAGCTGATCCCTGATCGCGTCGGCGGCCGCGTAGTCCTTGCGCTCACGCGCCGACTTGCGCTGCTCCAGCGCCACCGCGACCAGCGCGTCGACGACGGGCGACAGGTCGGAGCCCGTGCCGCGCCACTGCGGCGAGCGCGGGTCGAGGCCGAGCACGTCGAGCATGTTCTGGGTCTCGGCGAGCAGCCGCGCCACGGCCTCCTTGTCGCCGCGGGCCAGCGCCACGTTGCCCTCACGCACCACCTCGTGCACGACGGCGAGCGCCTGCGGCGTGCCGAGGTCGTCGTCGAGCGCGTCGGCGAACGCCTGCGGCAGCGGCGCGTGGGCGTCGACGTCGTGGATCACCTCGGCGGCCCGCGTCACGAACCCCTCGATCCGCTGGTACGCCGCCGCCGCCTCGAGCAGCGCCTCCTCGGAGTAGTCGATCGAGGAGCGGTAGTGGGGCGCCGCGAGGTAGTAGCGCAGCTCGACGGGACGCACCTTCTGCACCATGTCGGGGATCAGCAGCGAGTTGCCGAGCGACTTGCTCATCTTCTCGGCGCCGATCTTGAGCATGCCGTTGTGCATCCAGTAGCGGGCGAACCCGTCGCCGGCGGCCTGGGACTGGGCGATCTCGTTCTCGTGGTGCGGGAAGATCAGGTCGATGCCGCCGCCGTGGATGTCGAACGTCGGGCCGAGGTACTTCGTCGCCATCGCGGAGCACTCGAGGTGCCAGCCGGGCCGGCCGGGGCCCCACGGGGTGGGCCAGGTGGGCTCGCCGGGCTTGGCGCCCTTCCACAGCGCGAAGTCGCGCGGGTCGCGCTTGCACGACTCGTCGTCGGTGTCGGCCGCGGGCCGCATGTTCTCGAGCTTCTGGTTGGACAGCGAGCCGTAGCGCTCCTCGTAGGAGCGTACGTCGAAGTAGACGTCGCCGCCGGAGGCGTAGGCGTGGCCGCGCTCGATGAGCCGCTCCATCAGCGTGATCATCTCCGGCACGTGGCCGGTGGCGCGCGGCTCGACGGTCGGCGGCAGGCATCCGAGCGTGTCGTAGGCCCAGGCGAAGGCCCGCTGGTTGCGCTCGGCCACGACGAACCAGGGCACGCTCTCCTCGGCGGACACCCTGATGATCTTGTCGTCGATGTCGGTGACATTGCGGCAGAACGTCACCTCGTATCCGGAACGCGCCATCCAGCGCCTGAGCACGTCGAAATTGACACCCGAGCGGATGTGCCCGATATGCGGAGGAGCCTGCACGGTGGCCCCACACAGGTAAATCGACGCCCGGCCGGCTTCGACCGGAACGAATTCACGGATGGCGCGCGTGCTGGTGTCGTAGATGTGCAGGCTCACGAAAGAAAGGCTAACGCCTCGGCGGCGTCGTCAGGCCGATAAATCAGCCCCGCAGGTACACCCTGTCGGGCGAGATGCGGACGATGAGCCGTTCGGTGCCCGGCTTGTCCTCCCATGGGCGTCCTCGGTACTTCTGCGACAGCTCCTCGATCAGCGCGCCCTCCGGGTCGGCCGTGATCGTGACCCGGCCGCGCACCTCGACGTACCTGTAGGGGTTGTCGGGATCGATGACCAGCAGGCTCGCGCGCGGGTCGCGCTCGAAGTTGCGCGGCTTGACGCGGCCCTTCACGGTGGAGAAGAGCACGTCGTCGCCGTCCGTACGCACCCAGACCACGGATGACTGCGGCCCGCCGTCGGCGTTGAGACTGGTCACCGTCGCATAATTCGGCGCGTCCAAAAGTTTGCGGACATCTTCCGACAACTTGGTCATGCGGCCTCCCTTGATCGGTCGTGATCCCCATTCTTCTGTAGTCTCGAAGACGCCATGGACGTGACTCCCCCCTCTTTGCTCCGCCGCCTGGGCCTCGCCCTGGCCGGGCTCGCCGTCGCCGCCCTGACCGGGGCCGCGTGCGCGCTCTCCTTCGACGATCTGCGCGCGCTGGCCGTCACCGGCGAGGCCAGGCAGGACCTCGCCTTCCTCTACCCTGCGGCGTTCGACGCGCTGCTGGTGGTCGCGCTGGTCGGCGTCCTGCTGCTGCGCTCGGCCAAGATGCTCGTACGCGTGCAGGCGGCGTTCGTGCTGGTCCTGCTGATCGCGGCGGCCGCGGCGGCGAACGTGGCCACGGCGGTGCGCGTCACCTTCGACGTCCGGCAGACGGCCATCGGCGTGGCGCTCGCGCCCTGGGTGATGCTGGCCCTGGCGCTGTGGCTGTGGTTACTGCTGATCAAGCACGTGCAGGCCCATCGCGCGCCGGCGTACCGGGAGGACGAGGAGCAGGACCTGGTGCCGTTCCGGGGGTCGCGCGCCGATGAGCCGCCCCCGCTCGCGACGCAGACGCCCGCGCCCCTGCCCGAGCCCCTGTCCGAGCCCACGCCGGTCGTGGGCCCCACCGCCGCCGCCGAGACGCCCCCGGTGTCGGGCCGCGTGACCGAGTGGCCGGTCCAGAACGAGGAAGACCCGGAACCCCAGCCGGCCCGCAAGCCCCTGAACCGCCCCGCAGCCGAGCCCGAGCCCGAGACCTGCCCCGTACGGGCCCGGCCGGAGCCCGAGGCCACAGCCCAAGAAAAGACCCGGCAAAAGGCCCAAGAAGAGCCGCGCGAAAGGCTGCGCGAAGGGCTGCGGGAAGAGCCGCGGGAAGAGCTCCGCGAAGAGCCGCGGGAAGAGCCGCGCGAAGGGCTGCGGGAAGAGCCGCGGAACGACGTACAGGAAGACGTGCCGGAAGAGGCGGCGAGCGAGCCGGACGAGGAGCCGCTGACCCGCCCCGTCCGCTGGGGCGACCGGGTCAAGCCGGCCGACGTGCTCGTCCACCCGCGCCCCTCGCCCGAGTCAGCTGACAAGGACGCCGACACCCAGCCCCACCCCGTCTTCGACGACGACGCCCCCGACCCGCACCACGGCCCCGAACTGGCCGACGACCAGGAGCGACGACGCAGCGAGGAGACGCGTGAGGAGATGGAGGACACCGCCCCGCACCGGGTGATCGCCGACGACTCCCCGGCCCCGGCCGAACGCCTCCGCAGCACCCCGCGCCCGCCCGAGGACTGACGAAGAAGCAGGAAAGAGGGCCCGCCCGGGAACACGATCCCGGGCGGGCCCTTCCATCCCGCCAGTTGCGTACGGCGTGGATCAGATGCTTCTGCCGCTGCCGCGGCGAAGTCCGGCCACCAGGCCCACACCGACGATTGCGAGCACCACCTGCATCACCAGCTCGATCCAGTCGATGCCCGGCGTGGTCTCCACGCCCAGCACCTGCGCGAGCAGCGTGCCCAGGAGGGCGGCGACGATGCCGACGACGATGGTGAGGATCCACCCGATGGCCTGCCTGCCGGGAAGCAGCAGACGGCCTATTGCGCCGATCACGGCGCCGATCACGATGGCGCCGAGGATGGATTCGATGGTCATGACATGAAACCTCCCCGTGAGGCTGAGCGGTTCACCCTCACGGGATGGTCGCTACCCGATCTACGGCGATTATGCGCCGGCTTTGCAAATGTGCAGGTCAGGTAGTTGTTCGGCCGCCTCGGCCGCCGCGTCCCATGCCCATCCGGGTCACGAGGAGCACACCGGCCACGGCCAGGACGAGTTGCAGGATGTGCTCGATCCAGTCGATGCCTCTGGTGTCGGCCCAGCCGAACGCCTGGGCGATCAGAGTGCCGATCAGGGCGGCCACGATGCCGACGATGAGGGTCAGGCCGATGGACATGTTCTGCCTGCCCGGCACCAGCAGTCTGGCCAGCGCACCGACGATGGCGCCGATGACTACTGCGCTAACGATCGCGCCGATCATGTGGAGCTCCCCCCGAAGACGTTCACATGTCTTGGCGGGACACATACCCCCTGAGCTGGCGAATTACCCATGAGGGAAGGCGGCGGTCCGTACCGCGCCAGTGACGAACCGCCGCCTCCGCATTTTCGGCGGGCTGGCGACGACCCGCCAGGACACCCTCACGTATCCCACAAAGAGGACGCGCCGGACACGGGATCGGTTCACGCGGACGGCCTCACGACCCGCGATAGAGCCTCAGGACCGCGACAGAGCCTCACGGCCGCGACAAGAGCGCCGTGACCGCGAGAACCGACGATCGCGAAGTCCGATCAGAGCGCGACCACCAGAGCGGTCGCCACGGCCGCCACACCCTCCCCACGCCCCGTCAGCCCCAGGCCGTCGGTCGTGGTGGCGGAGACGCTCACAGGCGCCCCCAGAGCGGCGCTGAGCGCCTTCTCGGCCTCCAGGCGCCGGGGCGCGAGCTTCGGCCGGTTACCGATCACCTGGACGGCCACGTTGCCGATCTCGAAGCCGGCCGCCCGCACCTGACGGGCGGTCTCTTCGAGGAGCACCGTGCCGGAGGCGCCCGCCCAGCGCGGGTCGGCGGTGCCGAACAGCTTGCCGAGGTCGCCCAGACCGGCCGCGGACAGCAGCGCGTCGCAGGCCGCGTGGGCGGCGACGTCGCCGTCGGAGTGGCCCTCGACGCCCAGCTCACCCGGCCAGTGCAGACCGGCGAGGTTGAGCTCGCGTCCTGAGCCCGGTGATGCGAACGGGTGGACGTCGACTCCGACGCCCACCCGTGGAAGATTCGTGTTCAGGAGTTGAGAACCTCGTCGAGCAGGGCCTCTGCCTTGTCCTCATTGGTCTTCTCGGCCAGGGCCAGCTCACTGACCAGGATCTGGCGCGCCTTGGCGAGCATGCGCTTCTCGCCGGCGGACAGGCCACGCTCGCGGTCTCTCCGCCACAGGTCCCGAACCACCTCGGCAACCTTGTTCACGTCGCCGGACGCGAGCTTCTCGAGGTTGGCCTTGTAGCGACGAGACCAGTTGGTCGGCTCTTCCGTGTGCGGCATGCGAAGGACGTCGAAAACCCGCTCAAGGCCTTCCTGGCCGACAACATCGCGCACACCGACGAGTTCTGCGTTTTCAGCTGGCACCTGGACGGTAAGGTCGCCCTTGTCGACCTTGAGCACCAGGTAGGTCTTTTCCTCACCCTTGATGGATCGCGTCGTGATTGCTTCGATCCGAGCAGCCCCATGGTGGGGGTAGACGACAGTGTCGCCGACCTGGAAAGTCATGTGACAAGTACCCCTTCCGCTGTACTCCAGGGTACCACGCATCCACAGCCTCCCGGAACAGTGAAATCCTCATAACTGCAGGTCAAAGCCGCATATTGGGGGTTGACAACCGCTCAACTCTATGAATCGCATTTCCGGACATAGCGAATGACCTGCGGGGGTGCGGATATGACCTTGCATTGGGGTGGATATGGTGGGCGCTGCACATCACGCACGCGCGACACCTGCGCAGAACCAAGGAGAACCCGCCCGTGACCAGCCGTCGCTGGATTGTCGTAGCCGCCGCGTTCTTGGCAGCCCCCGTGCTCGCGGGCTGCGGGGCAGGATTCGACGCCACCACCAACATGCCGTACGCGCCGAACGAGGCCCAGGTGTTGATCGAGAACGGTCAGTACGGCGCTAAGAGCGGCATTCACATCCCTCAGGCGTTCATCCTCGGCCCGGACTCGGGAGCCCAGCTCGCCTGGCGCGGCTCGGCCCCGATCTACCTGAACATCCTCAACACCTCGGGCACCCCCGACACTCTCCAGGCCGTCAACGCCGGCGAGATGGGCACGGTCAAGATCACCGCCCCCATTCAGCTTCCGAGCAACCAGCTCGTCAACACCGGCAAGCCGTCCCCTCAGCTGGTCCTCGAGGCGATCCCCAAGAGCCTCAGGGGCGGCGAGAGCATCAAGCTGGACCTCCAGTTCGCCAACGCCGGGGTCGTGTCCATGAACGTCCCTGTGGTCACGCGCAGCCGCGAATACGCGTCGTACCCCCCGGCTCCCGGCGCGACCCCCGCGGCCACCCCGACGCCCACGCCGTCGCCGACGGGAGAGGCGGAGGAGGAGGCGCACTAGAGCCTTCAGAGGGCATGAGAAGACCCCGGTACCCGCACGATCGGTACCGGGGTCTGTCATTCCTCCACGGCGTCGAACTTGTAGCCGAGGCCGCGCACGGTGAGGATGCAGCGCGGGTTGGACGGGTCGGACTCGATCTTCGCTCGCAGCCGCTTGACGTGCACGTCGAGCGTCTTGGTGTCGCCCACGTAGTCGGCGCCCCAGACGCGGTCGATGAGCTGGCCCCTGGTGAGCACCCGGCCGGCGTTGCGCAGCAGCACCTCCAGCAGCTCGAACTCCTTCAGCGGCAGCTGCACGGGCTCGCCGCGGACGGCGACGACGTGGCGGTCGACGTCCATGCGCACGGGCCCCACGGCCAGCACGGCGCTCTCCAGCTCCTCGGTGACGTCGCCCTGGCGGCGCAGCACGGCGCGGATGCGGGCGACCAGCTCGCGCGAGGAGAACGGCTTGGTGACGTAGTCGTCGGCGCCCAGCTCCAGGCCGACGACCTTGTCGATCTCGCTGTCCTTGGCGGTCAGCATGATGACGGGGACCTTCGAGCGCTGCCGCAGTGAACGGCAGACCTCGGTGCCGGGCAGCCCGGGCAGCATCAGGTCGAGCAGCACCAGGTCGGCGCCGTTGCGGTCGAAGGTGTCGAGCGCCTCGGGGCCGGTCGCCGCGACCGACACCTCGAAGCCCTCCTTGCGCAGCATGTAGGACAGGGCGTCGGAGAACGACTCCTCGTCCTCCACGACGAGGACGCGGGTCATGCGCGTGCTCCTGCGGGCCTCATGACGCGGCCGGCGCGTCCGACGGTGGTTTCGCTTCGTGCGGTCACGAGGCTGCCTCCATGGGGATCGAGGGTGGTACTGCCAGCGCCGTGCCGCCGAAGGCGGGCAGACGCAGGGTGAAGGTGGAGCCGGACCCTTCCTTGCTCCAGACGGACACCTCGCCGGCGTGGGCCGCGGCGACGTGTTTGACGATGGCGAGGCCGAGCCCGGTGCCGCCGGTGACGCGTGAGCGGGCGGCGTCGACGCGGAAGAACCGCTCGAAGATGCGCTCCAGCGCCTCCTCGGGGATGCCGATGCCCTGGTCGCTGACGCTGATCTCGACGGAGTCGCCGGCCGGGCGCACGCTGACCACGACCCGCGTGTGCTCGGGGCTGTAGACGATGGCGTTGTCGATGAGGTTGCGCAGGGCGGTGACGAGCAGCTCGGCGTCGCCCCAGATGCGCAGGCCCTCGGTGCCGCCGGAGACCAGCGTGATGTCCTTGGCGACGGCCCTGGTGTTGCAGTGGTCGATGGCGTCGTTGACGGCCTCGTCGATGGAGACCTGGCCCGGCGTGGGGATGGGCTCGGCGCCCTGGATCCGGCTGAGCGTGATCAGGTCCTGGATGAGGTAGTTGAGCCGGGCGGCCTCGTGTTGCATGCGCCCGGCGAAGCGGCTGACCGCCTCGGGGTCGTCGGCGGCGTCCTGGATGGTCTCGGCCAGCAGGCTGAGCGCGCCGACCGGGGTCTTCAGCTCGTGGCTGACGTTGGCGACGAAGTCGCGGCGCACGGCCTCGACCCTGCGCCGCTCGGTCTGGTCCTCGGCCAGCACGAGCACCTGGCCGTAGGAGCCGAGCGGCGCCACGCGTACGGCGAAGTTGGTGGTCTCCTGGCCGAACTTGTGTCCCGCCACGTCGATCTCGCTCTCGCGGATCTCACCGTCGCGGCGCACTTGGCGGGCCAGGGCGAGCAGCTCGGCGGCCATCAGCCGGTCGCCCTTGACGAGCCCGAACGCGCGTGCGGCCGAGCTGGCCCGCAGCACCCGGTCGTGGGCGTCGAGGACGACGGCGGACGAGGGCAGCACGGCCAGCACGGACGCGACGCCCTGGGGCAGCGCCGCACCGGTCTCGACGCCGTCGGTGGTGGTGCGGCTGGGGGCCTCGATCTGGTTGCGGTAGAAGAGGACCGCCAGCGCGCCCACCACGAACCCGGCCAGGGCCGCGAAGCTCATGGCCATCTCACTCATGCCTTCGATGGTAGGTGGCGTTCCTGCAGGGACAGACCCCCTCATCAGGGGATGAACGCCTCTTTCCCGGAAAGTTCATCTGGCGGTCGGAGTTCGTTCATCGGCCCCGCCGTACGGTGACGGCATGCGCGACGCGTACCACGAAGAACTCGATTCGCTGACCGACAAGCTGGTGGAGATGACCCGGCTGACCCGCTCGGCCATCTCCCGTGCCACCACGGCCCTCCTTGACGCCGACCTGCAGCTCGCCGAGAGCGTGATCTCCCGCGACCAGGAGGTGAACGCCACCTTCGCGGACCTCGAGGCGTCGATCTTCGAGCTGATGGCCAGGCAGCAGCCGGTCGCGGTGGACCTTCGCATGGTCATCACGGCGCTGCGCATGGGCACCGACCTCGAACGCATGGGCGACCTCGCCGTCCACGTGGCCAAGGTGGCGCGGCTGCGGCACCCCGACTCGGCCATTCCGCCGGGGCTGCGCCCGACATTTCTGGAAATGGGGCAGATCGCCGAGAACCTCGTCACCAAGGCCGGCAGTTGCGTGGCGTCCCGCGACGTGGACTCGGCCCTGGAGCTCGAGCAGGACGACGACGCGATGGACCGGCTGCACCGCCGCCTGTTCTCGAAGATCCTGGCCAAGGACTGGGCGCACGGGGTGGAGCCGGCGATCGACATCACGCTGGTGGGGCGCTATTACGAGCGGTACGCCGACCACGCGGTACGGGTGGCGCAGGCCGTCGTCTACCTGGTCACCGGGTCGCGCCCCGACTGACGCGCACGACGGAAAAAGGGGGGTGCTCTCGCACCCCCCTGCTGTCAGCGGCCCTGGTTGGCGACGGCCTCGATGGCGGCCTTCGCGGCGTCGGGGTCGAGGTAGCGGCCGCCGCGGACGGTCGGGCGGTAGTCGGCGTCGAGCTCGTAGAGCAGCGGGATGCCGGTCGGGATGTTGAGCCCGGCGATCTCGTCGTCGCCGATGCCGTCGAGGTGCTTGACCAGCGCGCGCAGCGAGTTGCCGTGGGCGGCGACCAGCACCGTGCGGCCGGCCGCGAGGTCGGGGACGATCTCGTCGTACCAGTAGGGCAGCATGCGGTCCACGACGTCCTTCAGGCACTCCGTGCGGGGCATGAGCTCCGGCGGCAGCAGGGCGTAGCGGGGGTCGCCTGCCTGGGAGTATTCGTCGTCGTCCGCGATGGGGGGCGGGGGCACGTCGTAGGAGCGGCGCCACAGCATGAACTGCTCGTCGCCGAACTCCTCGCGGGTCTGGGCCTTGTTCTTGCCCTGGAGGGCGCCGTAGTGGCGCTCGTTGAGCCGCCAGCTTCGCTTGACCGGCAGCCAGAGCAGGTCGGCCTCCGCCAGCGCGAGCTGGGCCGTCTGGATGGCCCTGGTCAGAAGGCTGGTGTGGACGACGTCCGGGCGCAGCCCGGCCTCCTGGAGTAGCTTGCCGCCGCGGCGGGCCTCGTCCTCGCCCTTGGCGGACAGGCTGACGTCCACCCAGCCGGTGAACAGGCCCTTCGCGTTCCAGTCACTCTCGCCATGCCTAAGCAGCACCAAAGTCGCCATGCGGCCAATCCTATGGTTCTACCGGTCGGGGTCGGCGAAGCGGGCGAACGCCTGGAGGTTGGCCAGGGACTCGCCGCGCTTGGCCCGCCACTCCCACTCGCGCCTGATCGAGGAGGCGAAGCCGAGCTCAAGTGCCCGGTCGAACCAGTCGTCCGAGTACGTCAGCACGCACCCGAGCAGCCGGTCCACCTCCTCCTCCGTGACGGCGGCCAGCGGGACCCTGCCGACGAGGTAGACGTCGCCGACGGGGTCGAGGGAGAAGTGCACGCCGTACATGGAGCCGTTCTTGCCGAGCAGCCAGCGGTAGAACTCGGCGTGGTTCTCGTCGGGCTGCCGGCAGAAGAACGCCTCGACGTGCAGCACCCGCTCGCCGACGATGAGCCAGGTCATGGTGGCGAGTTTGTGCTGGCCGGGGAGCCTGGCCAGGAACGCTCCTGGGCGGGGCTCGTCGTAGGTGACGTCCGCTGCTTTGAGTGCTGCTTCGACGACTTCGCGCATGCCCTTCACCTTAAGAGGCGGCAGAACAAAGTACGGTCAGTTCCCCGGCAGCGCGACCGGCACCTGGTGCAGATGGGCGATGGCGCCGGCGTAGACCTCCATGAGGCGGGCGGCGGTGGCCTGCCAGCCGAAGGCGGCGGCGTGCTCGCGCGCGCCGGCCGACAGCCGCTCGCGCCTGCGCGGCGCGGAGAGCAGGCGGCGCAGCGCGATGGCCCAGTCGGCGGGGTCGTGGCCGTCCACGAGCAGGCCGGAGACGCCGTCGCGGACGGCCGTGCGCAGCCCGCCGACGGCCGCGGCGGCCACCGGGGTGCCGCACGCCTGCGACTCTAGGGCGACCAGGCCGAACGACTCGCTGTACGACGGCACGACGGTGACCGTGGCGGCCCGGTACCAGTCGGCCAGCTCCTCCTGGGGCGCCGGCGGCACGAGGCGGACGACGTCGGCGATGCCCAGCTCGGTGGCGAGCTCGGTGAGGAACGACGGCCTGGCCAGGCCGTTGCCCGACGGGCCGCCGACGCAGGCGATCACCAGGCGCTCGCGCAGCGCGGGCTCGTCGATGAGCATCCTGGAGGCGGCGCGCAGCAGCACGTCGGGGGCCTTGAGCGGCTGGATGCGGCCGACGAACAGCAGCACGTGGGCGTCCTGCGGCAGGCCGAGCCGGTGCCTGGCGGCGCCCTGGGAGGCGGGGGTGAAGACGTTGAGGTTGACGCCGGGGTTCACGACGGCGACGCGGGCGGGGTCGGCGCCGTACAGGTCGATCAGCTCGCCGGCCTCGTCGGCGGTGTTGGCGACCAGGCGGTCGGCGATGTCCACGACCTGCTGCTCGCCGATCACGCGGGCGGCGGGCTCCGGCCTGTCGCCGCGGGCGAGCAGGAGGTTCTTGACCTTGGCCATGGTGTGCATGGTGTGGACGAGCGGGACGCCCCAGCGTTCCTTGGCCAGCCAGCCGACCTGGCCGGACAGCCAGTAATGGGAGTGGATGACGTCGTAGCGGCCGGGGTCGTACATGGCCTCGGTGCGCAGCACCTCGGACAGGAAGGCGCAGAGCTGGCCGGGCAGCTCCGCGCGGTCCATCTCCTCGTACGGACCGGCCGTGAGGTGCCTGACGAGGACGCCGGGGGCGAGTTCCGCCACGGGTGGCAGGTCGCGGGCGGTGGCGCGGGTGAAGATCTCCACCTCCACGCCGAGCCGGGCCAGTCGCCTGGCGCATTCGACGATGTACACGTTCATGCCACCGGCGTCGCCCGTGCCGGGCTGGTCCAGCGGCGACGTGTGCATGCTGATGGTCGCGACCCGGCTGACCCGTCGTCGCCTCACTCGACACCACCTCCAGACCGAGTACAACTGTCCCAACATTTCTGACATTCCCGACAACTGGTCATTTGTGGGGGTACAAAGTCGTGCCTCCGGGCTCCTGGCAGGATGGGGGCCATGCGGAAAACGGCTGTGGTGACGGGTGCTAGCAGCGGAATCGGCGAGGCGACCGCGCGGCGGCTCGCCGCCGAAGGTTATGACGTGGTTGCGGGCGCGCGACGCCGCGACCGGCTGGACAAGCTGGCCGCCGAGGTGCCCTCCATCAGGCCGGTGACGCTCGACGTGACCTCACAGGACTCTGTTGACGCGCTGGTGGCCGGCCTGGAGCGGTGCGACGTGCTGGTCAACAACGCGGGCGGCGCGTACGGCATGGAGCCGGTGGCCGAGGGCCGGATGGAAGACTGGCAGCGGATGTACGACGTGAACGTGCTCGGCTCCCTTCGCATGTCCCAGGCGCTGATCCCCAAACTCGTCGAGTCGGGCGACGGCGTGCTGGTCATGCTCACCTCGACGGCGGGACACGTCGCGTACGAGGGCGGCGGCGGTTACGTCGCGGCGAAGCACGCCCAGCGCTCGATGGCCGAGACCCTGCGTCTTGAGCTGGTCGGGCAGCCGGTGCGGATGGTCGAGATCGCGCCCGGCATGGTCAAGACCGAGGGCTTCGCGGTCACCAGGTTCAGGGGCGACGAGTCGGCCGCGGCCCGCGTCTATCAGGGTGTGCCCGACCCGCTGAGCTCCGACGACGTGGCCGACGCCATCGCCTGGTGCGTCACCCGCCCGGCCCACGTCAACATCGACCGCCTGGTCATCAGGCCGCGCGCCCAGGCGGCGCAGCACAAGGTGCACCGCGTCAGTGGCTAAACCGGTCGGGACCATCACCAGGGGCACGACGGGCCACAACCGGCTGCGGCGCGGCGACCGCTGGATCGCCGCCGTGCACGGCCGGCTGCTGCGCGCCGCCGAGCGGCCCCTGGTGGTGGATCTCGGCTACGGCGCCTCGCACACCACGACGCTTGAGCTGTTCACCCGGTTGCGCGGTGTCGCGCCGGAGGTCGAGGTGGTGGGGCTCGAGATCGATCCCGCGCGGGTGGCGTTGGCCAGGCCGTACGAGCGGGAGGGGCTGAGCTTCCTGCTGGGCGGCTTCGAGCTGCCGGTGCCGCGCCGGCCGGCCCTCGTCCGCGCGTTCAACGTGCTGCGCCAGTACGGCGAGGACGAGGCGTGGCACTACTGGGAGGTGCTGCGGGCGGGCCTCGCGCCCGGCGGCGTGCTGGTGGAGGGCACCTCGTCGGAGAACGGGCGGCGGGCGGTCTGGGTGGGGCTGACCGCCGAGGGGCCGGAGACCATCACCTTCTCCGCCCGGTTCGACGCCTTCGAGCGGCCGTCCGACCTCGCTGACCGGCTGCCCAAGACACTCATCCACCGGAACGTGCCGGGTGAGCGGATCCACGCCTTTCTGAGCGACTTCGACCGGTCCTGGGCGGTCAGCGCGCCCTACGGGGCGCACGGGCGGCGGCAGCGGTGGCTGGCGGCCATCGGGGAGCTGTCACGCACCTGGCCCGTGCCCGCCCACCCGCCGCTCGGCGGCGTCGCCCGGTGGCGGCTCGGCGAGCTGACCCTGCCGTGGTCGGCGATCGATCCCCGCTGAAGCACTCCCGCTGAAGCACTCGGAGCACCGGTCGGTTTCCGCTGGAAACGGTCTATTTCGCGCACGTTAACTCCGTTATATGGTCACGGTGCGGTCGAAGTCGTTCAGCTTCGATCGCAACCTGTCGGGGGGAGTCAGCACCGGTCCTCGCGTCAAGGAGCCGAGATGAGCAGATTCTCCGGCTGGGCCGCCCGCCTCACGGCGGTGCTGGTCCTCTCGGGAGCAGTCGTCGCCTTACCCGTGCAGGAGGCGCTGGCCGCGCCCCCGCTCACCACCCCCTGGACCGCCGAGGTGACGCCGGGCAACGTGTTGCCGGAGTATCCGCGGCCTCAGCTCGTACGCCCCGAGTGGCAGAACCTCAACGGCCTGTGGCAGTTCGCCGGCACCGGATCGCTCACCACGCCGCCCGTGGGCCAGAACCTGGCCGGGGAGGTGCTGGTGCCGTACCCGATCGAGTCGGGCCTGTCGCGCGTGCAGCGGCACGAGGACCGCATGTGGTACCGCAGAACCTTCACCGTCCCCGCCGGCTGGTCGGGCCGCCGGGTGCGGCTCAACTTCGGCGCGGTGAGCTGGGAGACCCGCGTCTGGGTGAACGGCGTGCCGGTCGGCACCCACACCGGCGGCTACGACCCGTTCTCCTTCGACATCACCCCGGCTCTGCGCAGCGGCGCGAACGAGCTGATCGTCGGCGTGCACGCCCCCGTGGACGCCACCGGCGCCCCCATCGGCAAGCAGCGCCGCTCCCCCGGCGGCATCTTCTACACCGCGCACTCGGGCATCTGGCAGACGGTGTGGATGGAGCCGGTCGGCGCGGCGAGCATCACCCGCCTGGACACCACCCCCGACGTGCCCGCCGGGCAACTCGACCTCGTGGTGCACGCGACCGGCGTCTCGGGGCAGCAGGTCAGGGCCGAGGTCATGACGGGCGGGACGGTGGTCGGCACGGCGACGGGCGCGCCGGGCGCGCACCTGCGGATCCCGGTGCCGGACGCGCGGCTGTGGACGCCTGACGACCCCTTCCTGTACGACCTCAGGGTCACGCTGACGGGCACCGGCGGCGGCGACACCGTGTCCGGATATTTCGGCATGAGGTCGGTGGGCAAAGCCATGGTCGGCGGCGTCCTGCGCCCCACGCTCAACGGCACGTTCGTCTACCAGCTCGGCACCCTCGACCAGGGCTACTGGCCCGACGGCATCTCCACGGCCCCCACCGACGCCGCCCTCCGCTTCGACCTGGAGCAGCAGAAGGCGCTCGGCTTCAACACCGTGCGCAAGCACGTCAAGGTCGAGCCGGCCCGCTGGTACTACTGGGCCGACCGCCTCGGCCTGCTGGTCTGGCAGGACATGCCGTCGATGCGCACCGGCGCCACCCCCTCGGCCGCCGACCGGTCGAACTTCGAGAGCGAGCTGCGCCGGATGATCGACCATCTGCGTGGGTTCACCTCGATCGTGCAGTGGGTGCCGTTCAACGAGGGCTGGGGCGAGTACGACCCGGCCCGCATCGCCGACCTGGTCAAGGGCTGGGACCCGAGCCGCCTGGTGAACAACAACTCGGGCTCCAACTGCTGCGGCTTCGACGGCGGCAACGGCGACGTCGTGGACGACCACATCTACGTCGGCCCCGGCACCCCGCAGCGGCCGAGCGCGAGCAGGGTGGCCGTGCTGGGCGAGTTCGGCGGCCTCGGCCTGCTCAGCCCCGGTCACCAGTGGCCCGGCACCGGGTTCGCGTACGAGATGACCACCAGCTCCACCGCGCTGACCGACCGCTACGTGGCGATCAACGAGCAGCTCAAACCGCTCATCGTGAACAACGGCCTGTCCGCGTCCATCTACACGCAGCCGACGGACGTGGAGAACGAGGTCAACGGCCTGTGGACGTACGACAGGCGGGTGCTCAAGATGGACGCGGCCCGCGTACGGGCCGCGAACCGGGCGGTCATCCGATCCGCCACGGGCCTGACGGCGGACGGCCTGGTCTCCCTGCGCGTCACCACCGCGGGACACACCGACCGCTTCCTGCGCCACCAGGACGGCCTGGCCCGCACCGACGTGGTCGGCGCGGCGAGCGCCGACGGGCTCAAGCTGGACGCCACCTGGCGGGTCCGCCCCGGCCTGGCCGACGCCGCCTGCTTCTCCTTCGAGTCGCGCAACTTCGCCGGCCACTACCTTCGCCACGCCGACTTCAGGGTGCGCAAGGACGCCCGCGACGGCTCGGCCCTGTTCGACAGGGACGCGACGTTCTGCGCCCGCGACGCCCAGGCCGGCACCGGCGTCGCGCTGGAGTCGCTCAACCTGCCAGGACACTTCCTGCGCCACTACGCCGACGCCGTCTACGTGGCGCGCAGCGGCGGCCCCAACACATGGGACACCCCCGCGAGCTTCGCCGCCGACGTCACCTGGCTGCCGGCCACGCCGTGGTGGCGCAGCGGCGCCGACCTGACCGTGGGGTCGGCGCTGAGCCTGCGGGTGACCACGCCCGGCTTCACCGACCGCTACCTGCGTCACCGGGACGGGCTCGCCCGCACCGACGTGGTGACCGCCTCAAGCGCGCAGCTGCTCAAGGAGGACGCCACCTTCCACGTCCGGCGGGGCCTGGCCGACGGCAGCTGCTACTCCTTCGAGTCGCGCAACTTCGCCGGCCACTACCTGCGCCACGCCGACTTCAGGGTGCGCAAGGACGCCCGCGACGGCACGGCGCTGTTCGACCAGGACGCCACCTTCTGCGCGCAGCCGCCGCGGGCGGGCTCGTCGGGGGTGACGCTTGCGTCGTACAACATCGCGGGGCACGCGGTCAGGCACTTCGCCGAGGCCGTGCACATCGCGGTGCCGGGCGGCCCGCACGCCTTCGACGACCCCGCGCACTACGACGAGGACGCCACGTGGGCGGTCGCGCCCCCGTGGGCGCCCTAGAGCAGGGTCTCGAAGGCCGCGTACGCGACCGCGTCGAACAGCACGAACCGCACCTCGCGCACCGACGTCGGGGCCCCGCGCACGGCGTCGAGCGCGATGCGGGCGGCGTCGTCGACCGGCCAGCCGTAGATGCCGGTCGAGATCGCGGGGAAGGCCACCGTGGCGGCGCCCAGCTCGTCGGCCACCCGCAGCGACTCGACGTGGCAGGAGGCGAGCAGCGCGGAGCGGTCGTCCGAGCGTGAGTGGACGGGCCCGACGGTGTGGATGACCCAGCGCGCGGGCAGCCGGCCGGCCGTGGTCGCCACGGCCTGGCCGGTCGGCAGGCCCTTGCCGTAGTGGCCGGCCCTGAGGTTCCTGCACTCCTGGAGGATCTCGGAGCCGCCACGCCGGTGGATGGCGCCGTCCACGCCGCCGCCGCCCATGAGAGAGGAGTTGGCGGCGTTGACGATCGCGTCCACCCGCTGCTCGGTGATGTCGCCTTGGACGAGCGTCACTTCCATGACGCCCAGCCTGCCAGCTCAGGCGCGGGCGACGAGCACGTTCACGTCGAGGGGCAGCCCGCGTACGTCCTCCAGCGCGAACCCGGCGCCGGCCAGCAGCCGCTCGTACTCGAGGTAGGTGCGCTCACGGCCCGCGCCGTTGTTGACGAGCATGTGCACGTCCCACGCGATGGCGAGCGCGCCCGGCGCGTCGTGCGGCCGCTCGGGGACGAGCCGCTCCAGGACGAGCAGCCGCCCGCCTGCGGGCATCGCCGCCCGGCAGTTGGCCAGCACCCGCGCGCAGGGCTCGTCGTCCCAGTCGTGCAGGATCCGCGAGAGCAGGTAGACGTCGCCGCCGGACGGCACCTGCGCGAAGAAGTCGCCCGCCGCGAAGTCGCACCGATCGGCCAGCCCCGCCTCGGTGAGCGCCGCGCGGCCCCGCTCGACGGCTCCAGGACCGTCGAACAACGTGCCGCGCACCCCCTCGACCTGCGCCAGCACGGCCGCGAGCAGCGCGCCGCGGCCACCGCCGACGTCGACGACGTGGCGGTGCCGGGTGAAGTCGTAGACCTGCGGAAGCTGGGTGAAGAACGACGACCCGCAGGCCATGGCCCGGTCGAAGGCGGCGCCCATCTCCGGGTGCTCGGCGGTGTGGTCGAAGAACGGCTTGCCGTAGACGTGCTCGAAGCCCTGCCTGCCGGTCCTGACCGCGTACGGCAGCGCGCCCCACGAGGCGTAGAACGGGCCCGCGTAGAACAGGGCCAGGTCGGCCAGCGAGTCGGGGTGGCGGCTGGACAGCAGCGCGCCGGTGGGCGTCAGCGCGTACGCGCCGCCCGTGCCCTGCTCGACCAGGTCGTGGCTCTCCAGCAGGCGCAGCAGCCGGAACAGCGCGCCCGCGTGCACACCGCACGCGCGGGCCAGCTCGCCGCAGGTCAGCGGGCGCTCGTCGAGCCGGTCGGCCAGCCCCAGCTCGGCCATGGCGGCCACCGCCTGGGTGAGCCAGGCGCCGGTCAGCTTGGCCAGCACCTCGCGGTGCGCGCCGTCGTCAGCCATCGGCCACCAGCGCGGGCGTGCGGTCGAGGTGGGAGCGCAGGACGTGGGGATAGTGGCCGGCGCAGGCCAGCTCGACGCGCCGGGGCCAGGCGACCGGCCGGCCGAAGTACAGCACCGTGCGGCCTCCCCTGCTCTCGTCCTCGTACGGGTTGAACCCGCCGCCGTCGGGGGCGAACCCGAGCACCGAGGTGAGCAGCCTGCCGAGGCCGCGCACCACGATCTCGTCGGGCCTGATGACTTCGAGCGCGAGGTGGGTCTCCTCGTTGCGCTCGCGTTCGCGGACCGCGACCCGCCCGATGCCGGGGCCGTGCTCGGGCACGAACACCTCCAGGGCGGGGCCGGTGGCGCGCACGGCGTAGGCGATGAGGACGGGCAGGTCGAGGTCGTAGCGCTCGGCCAGCCGACTTCGCACGACCGTGCTGGGGCAGGTGCGCAGGATCTCGAAGCCGCGCATCCGCAGGGAGGCGCGCAGGTCGTCGAGCCCGCTGGGGAACATGAGGATGGCGGCGTGGTCGATCCGGCAGTGCCGCTGGAGTGCGGCCTGGACGGAGGCGGTGACGCCCGGCTCGCGGGCGAAGACCGCCCACGTCTCCAGCCGCCGGATCAGCTGGTCGAGCCGCCGCTCGTCTTCCAGGTCCACGCTCGGCGTACTCCTTTGTCGGTTACGGACGGTGACACCGTAGCAACGTTAGGGAGTCCTGCGCCCCGGATGCCAGCTCGACACGTTGTAGAGCTACTCTGAAAGACGTGAAGGGTCTTGGCGAGCTTGAGCGCAGCATCATGGACATCCTCTGGGCGGAGAGCACGGCGCTGACCGCCCGCGAGGTCGGCAAACTCATCGCCGACCGCGATCTCGCACCCACGACGGTCATGACCGTTCTCGACCGCCTCACCCGCAAGGGCTTTCTCGAGCGCACCCGCGACGGCCGCGCGTGGAGATATCAGCCGGCCGAAAGCCGCGACGCATACATCGCCGAGCTTATGCTGGAGGCGTTGGACCTGACGGGCGACCGATCGGCCGCCCTGACCCGCTTCGCCCAAGCCGTGTCGGGCACGGAGGCGGAGATCCTGCGCAGAGCCCTTACGGAGCTGGAGGACGAGTGATCACGGCAGCGGTGCTGGCAGCGCTCGCGTTGGCGTGCGCGGTCGGCTCCTGGCGTTTCACCACGGCCCGGTGGACCTCCCGCGCCCCCAGGCTGGCCATCATCGTCTGGCAGTCACTCGGCGTGTCCTGGGGCCTCGCCACCACGGGCGCCATGCTCGCCTTCGCCGTCCAGCCTTATGGCACCGGCGTGATCCCCGGGCTCGTCGCGTTCGCGCGCGGGGAGACGCCCGCGCAGGCGTGGGACCCGCTCCACGTGCTGGCGCTGATCGCCGGGCTCACCGCGCTCGCGGTGCTGGTCGCGGTGCTGCTCACCGCGGGCGTGCAGGCGCTGCGGGCCCGCCGCAGGCACCGCATGCTGCTCGCGCTGATCTCCCACGACGACCCGGGCGTGCCGGGCGTGCGGGTGCTCGACCATCCCAGCGCCGCCGCCTACTGCGTGCCAGGGCTGCGCTCGCAGGTCGTGGTCAGCGAGGGCGCGCTCAAGCTGCTGTCGGAGGACGAGCTGGCCGCCGTGCTCGCCCACGAGGCGGCCCACGTACGCGAGCGCCACGACCTCGTGCTGCTGCCGTTCGCTGCGCTGCGCAGGGCGCTGCCCTGGTCGAAGGTGGTGGCCGACGCGCAGGCCCAGGTCGAGCTGCTGATCGAGATGGCCGCCGACGACCGCGCCCGCCGCTACTGCTCGCCGCGCCGGCTGGCGACGGCGCTGCTGCGCTTCGGCGCGTCAGGGGCGATGCCGACGCCCCACGGCATGCTCGGCGTCCACGTCCACAACGTCATGGCCAGGGTCGATCGCCTGGTCAAGCCGCTGCCCGAGCTGACCATGACGGTCCGTTCCAGCTACATCGCCCTGTCTGTGACGTTGGTCACGAGCGCTCCGCTGCTCTGGTTCTTCCAGCTCTGACGCTTGCAGGTGTTAACCACTCTGTTTGCAATTGCAAGCAGGGCGAGGCAGACTATGAGGCATGGCACTACCCAAAGTCGGCTCGATCGGTGAATACATCCGCGATCAGCGGCAGCAGGCGAAGATCTCGCTGCGCCAGCTCGCCGCGGCGGCAGGGGTGTCCAACCCCTACCTGAGCCAGATCGAGCGCGGCCTGCGCAAGCCGAGCGCGGAGATCCTCAACCAGATCGCCAAAGGTCTGCGCATCTCCTCGCAGGCGCTCTATGTGCAGGCGGGCCTCATCGAGGACCGTGAGCCGCCGAGCGACGTGCTCACCGCGATCAGAGCCGACTCGCATCTCAGCGAACGCCAGCGCCAGGTGCTGATCGACATTTATGAGTCGTTCCGCAAGGAGCATCCCGCCGAGGACGAGCAGACCTCCCAGAATGCCCGCCCCCGGCGCGACGCCGATTCGGACGACGAGCCGCTGCCCGAGGAGTTTCTCGCCGCTCTTGAGCCCTATGCGGCGACCTCACGCAACGGCAACGTCACCCAGGAAACCAAGGAAGGTTAACCCATGACGCTCGCCACCGAGGTCAAGAAGCTCACCGAGTCCAAGCCGTTCTACGCCGTGGCCGGCGTCGGCGACTTCGCCGTGGAGAAGCTGCGCGAGCTGCCCGAGCAGCTGCAGAAGCTCCAGTCCCGCCGCTACGACCTGGCCAAGGACCTGCCGGTCAAGGCCCGCGAGTACGCCGACAAGGCCGAGGGCATCGCCAGGGAGCTGCCCGAGAAGGCCCGCACGTACGCCGACACGCTCACCCACAAGGCGACCGAGGCCTACGAGGAGTTCGCCACCCGTGGCCGCCGCGTGGTCAGCAAGACCACCGGCGAGGCCGCCCTTGAGCTGGAGGAGGTGTCGGTGGCCGCCGAGCCGCCCGTCGCCGAGCCGGTCGAGCCGGTCAAGAAGCCGCGCGCGACCCGTACGTCCGGCACGGGCAAGGCCCCCAAGGCCTGACCCATGCCCGCGGCCCGTCTCCCAGCGCGGAGGCGGGCCTTTCCTTTCCGGGGTGCCCGCGGGTCGGGGGTGCCTATTAGGCTGAAGCCGTTTGGTTCGCGGCGTTGGGCGGAGACGACTACATGAACATGATCTACGGGGTCTTCAACCTCCTCTTCCTGGTGCTCGCCGTGGCCATCCTCGGCATGTCGGTCTACGCGCTGGTGCACGCGCTGCGGGTGCCGGCCAACGCCTTCGTCGCGGCGGGCAAGCTGCAGAAGAACCTGTGGCTGCTGATCCTCGCCCTGGCCACGCTGTTCTCCGCCGCCGGCGCGCTGAGCTACTTCCAGGCGTTCACGATGGTCGGCGGCAGCGGGTTCCTCGGCATCGGGCTCGGCATCTTCTCCATCGCGGCCGTCATCGCGGCCACCGTCTACATCGTCGACGTGAAGCCGGCCGTCAAGGGCATGGGCGGCCGGGGCAACAGCGGCCCCTACGGCCCCTGGTAAGCCCTCTGGTGGGCTCTCAGTTCGCCGGCCAGCCAGGCGGCCAGCCGTTCGTGGCCGGCGCGCGTCGGGTGGATGCCGTCGGGCAGCACCGCCTCGCGCGGCCACGTCCTGAGCATGGGGTCGAGGAAGGGCACCTTCCCCGCCGCGGCGGCCTGGGCGAGGGCGTCGCGCACGCCGTACGCGCGGCGCGGCGGGTCCTCCAGCCAGATGGGGCCCACCATGACCGTCCTGGTCTCGGGCCAGTGGGTGCGCACCTGGGCGAGCAGGGCGGTCGCGGCGCGACGCACGTGGTCGGGGCTCCAGCGGCGGTCGTTGTGGCCGCCGGAGATGACGAGCAGGTCGGGGGCCGGCCGCCAGGCCAGCTCCAGTTCGTACGAGCGCTGGAATGTGCGGCCCGCCCGCCCGGCGTTGCAGAAGCCGGTGCCGCTCGCGCCGGCGATGATCGGCTGCCAGCCCATGAGCCTGGCGGTCTGGGACGCGTAGCTCTCCCAGCGCGGCACCGGCCCTGACCCCACGGCGAAGCTGTCGCCCACGAACATCAGCACGGGCGCGGGCAGCCGCGCCCCGAGCGGCGGGTCGGCGACGTCGCCGCAGGCCGGCAGGGCCAGCAGCACGAGGACCGCGGCGCTTCGCGTCAGGCTCCGCATGACCACCCCAGGGCACTAGGCTGCCGATATGAGCACCGATCTCCACGGACGCACGCAACGACTGGAGTTGTCCGACCAGAGTCTGCGTGACTTCGAGGCCGTCGTCCTGGACGCCACACCCGAGGGCATCGTGCTGAGCAGGTCGGCATTCTATCCAGGTGGGGGCGGCCAGCCGGCGGATCACGGCGTTCTGATCTGGCAAGGCGTCGAAACCCGCATCGTCGGAGTGCGCAAAGGCGACGATCTCTACCTGATTCCGGCGGAGGACGATCCGATCCCGCCGGCCGGCACGGTCGTCAGGGCCGCGGTGGCCGACGAGCGGCGCTCTGCGCTCATGCGTACGCACTCCGGCCTGCACGTGCTGTGCGGCGTGGTGTTCAGGGACTACGGCTGCCTGGTCACCGGCGGCAACATGGACCCGCTGAGCGCCCGCATGGACTTCAACCTGCCCGAGGTGCCGCCCGGCTTCAAGGAGGCCGTGGAGCACGCCTGCAACGCCGAGATCGCCGCCGACCGGCGCATCGACGTACGGGTGCTGCCGAGGGCCGAGGCGTTCGCCATCCCCGACATCGTCCGCACGGCCACCAACCTCGTGCCCGAGAGCGTGCAGGACGTCCGCATCGTCGACATCGTCGGCCTCGACACCCAGGCCGACGGCGGCACCCACGTCGCCTCCACCAAGCAGATCGGCCGCATCGAGGTGGCCAAGGTCGAGAGCAAGGGACGCGGCTTCCGCCGCCTGCGCATCCGCATCGCCGACTAGCCGACCACCTTCTCCAGGCCGTCGAGCAGCGGCGTCAGGCCGAACTCGAAGAGCAGGTCGAGGTCGAGGTCGAAGTCGTCGCCCAACTCCTCGATGAGCCGGGCGAAGGCGGGATGGCGGCCCGACGCGGCGAGACCGAGCAGGGCCGGAGACTGCGCGTCCATCCACTCCTCGGCGCTCATGCCGGTGTGGGCGCGGGCCCGCCGTTCGAGCTCCAGGTTGGCCGCCATGCCCTGCACGTAGCTGAAGAGCAGGGTGTGCACGTGCATCTTGGTCACCGGGTCGAGGCTCGTGCCGGTGAGCGCGCGCATCGCCCACTCGGTGTGCTCCAGCAGCGCCGGTGAGGGCATCGGCCGGGTCAGCGAGGTCGTGCCGGCCACCCATGGGTGGGCGCGGTAGACGGCCCACTGCGTCCTGGCGGAGATCTCCATCGCCGCCCGCCAGCCCTCGGGCGCCTCCCGCGGCAGCGGGAAGTCGCCGATCACCGCGCCCACCATGAGCATGACCAGGTCGTCCTTGCCGCCCACGTGGCGGTAGAGGGACATGGTGGCGACGCCCAGGCGGGTGGCGAGGCCCCGCATGGTCAGCTCCTCCAGCCCGTCCTCGTCGGCGATCTCGACGGCCGCCCGCACGATGCGCTCGCGGGTCAGGTCGTGCTCGTGCGACGCCGGCCTGAGCTTGGGGGTGCGGCTCTCGGCCACGACGGTGCCCACCCTGGGCTCGGCGACCACGACGCCCTCTCTGGCCAGCAGCGTGAGCGCCTTGGCGGCGGTGGCCAGGGCGACGTTCCAGTCTCTGGCGAGCTGCCTGGTCGAGGGCACGCGCTCGCCTGGGCGGAGCCTGCCTTCCGCGATGCGCCGCTTGATGTCGGCGGCGATGCGGGCGTGGGGCGGGACCGCGTCGGCCATCGGCTCTCCTCCTGTACTAGTACAGATTCTCCCTACTATAGCTTGCTACCTGCTGTATGTACTGCGTACATTCACGTTTGCGTACAACGTCAACAGCAAGGAGCGACACCATGAGAGTCCTCGTTTCCGGTGCGGGTGTGGGCGGTGCCGTGCTGGCCCACTTCCTCGGGCGCGCGGGGGCGGAGGTGACCGTGGTCGAGCGGGCGCCGACCCCGCGCGAGGGCGGGCAGGCCATCGACGTCAGGGGCGCGGCGCTCACCGTCGCCGAGCGGATGGGGGTGCTGGACGAGATCAGGGGCCTGCGCACGACCATGCGCGGCATGTCCATGGTCGACGGCCACGGCACCGAGCTGATGCGCGACACCGAGCAGACGGTCAGCGGCGGCCGGTTCGACAGCCCCGACGTCGAGATCATGCGCGGCGACCTGGTCGCCGCGCTCACCGCAGCGAGCCCGGCCCGCCGCGTCCACGGCGACTCGATCGCCACCCTGACCGAGGACGGCGAGGTGACGTACGAGAGCGGCGGCCACGACCGCTACGACGTCGTCATCGGCGCCGACGGCCTGCACTCGAAGGTGCGCGCGCTGGCCTTCGGCCCCGAGTCGCGGTATGTGCACCACCTCGGCCAGTACATCTCCATCTTCACCGCCGACAACTTCCTCGGCCTCGACCACTGGCAGACCTGGTTCACCGAGGGCGAGGCGGGAGGCGTCGTGTTCAGCGATCGCGACCCGGCGCGGATGCTGGTCAACCTGGGCTTCGCCGCCGAGCCCTTCCCGTACGACCACCGCGACGTCGAGGGGCAGAAGCGGCTGGTGCAGGAGCGCTGCGCCCACGTGTGGGAGGCGCCGAGGCTCCTCGACGCCATGTGGAAGGCCGACGACTTCTACTTCGACGCCATCGCCCAGGTCAGGATGGACCGCTGGAGCACCGGGCGGGTGGCGCTGGTCGGCGACGCCGGCTACTGCGCCTCGCCGCTGTCGGGACAGGGCACGAGCCTGGCGATGGTGGGGGCGTACGTGCTGGCCGAGGAGCTGATCGCGGACCCGCTGGGCGCCTGGGAGCGGTACGAGCGGCGCCTGCGGCCGTTCGTCGCGGCCAACCAGGCGCTCGCCCTGGAGAACCCCGGCGGGCCCGCCTCCCCGGAGAGCGTGCAGCGGGCGGCCAACGCCATCACGCTGGACTGACGGTACAAACCGCTACGATGTCCCGCCATGACGGGTTTCAGACTCACGTTGACCGCCCTCGCGGCCACCGCTCTGACGTTGACCGCAGCCTCAGCCGCGGCCCCGGCCGCAGCGGCGCAGGCCGGGATCACGGACGAGGTGACGATGACCCTCGGCAAGGACGGCACCCTGCACGTGGTCGAGAAGATCGGCGGGGCGTCGGGAGAGCTCAAGCGGACGTTCCTCACCAGGACCCGCTACGACGACACCAGCGACCGCCTGTACCAGATCGCGAACGTCAAGGGCGGCACCCTGTCGGGCGACGTGCTCACCGTGGCGGGCCAGACCGTCGAGTACGACGTCAAGGGCGCGGTGACCCCCTCGGGCGACGTCGACGAGCTGCGCTGGTTCGCGGTCGGCGGCTGGAACCAGCCCGTCACCAAGGCGACCGTGCACGTCCAAGGCCCCGGCCAGATCCAGAGCCTGTCGTGCTTCGCCGGTGAGCTGACCTCCGCCGTCGGCTGCACCTCGGCCTCGATGAACCACGAGGCCACCCAGGCCGACTTCGAGCAGGACGACCTCGCGTCAGGCGAGACGCTGACCGTCGTCGTCGGCTACCCGGAGGGCGTCACGGGGGCCGAGCCCATCCTCGACCGGCGCTTCTCCCTGTCGGCCGCCTTCACCCTCGACGCCATCACCGGCGGCACCCTGACCGGCCTGCTGGTGCTGCTGCTCGGCGGCATCGGGCTGCTCTACTGGACGCGCGGGCGCGACGCCAGGGCCGCGGGCCACGACGGCGGCCCCATGGCGGCGGTGCAGAACGGCCACTTCACCCCGCCCGACGGCGTGCGGCCCGGCCAGATCGGCACGCTGGTGGACGAGCAGGCCGACGTCGTCGACGTCACCGCGACCATCGTCGACCTCGCCGTCCGCGGCTACCTGCGCATCGACGAGCAGCCGCGGCAGACGTACGACGCGCCCGACTGGATGCTCGTCAAGCTGCCCAGCGCGCCCGTGGACGCGCTCCTGCCCTACGAGCGGGCGCTCTACGACGCCGTCTTCGAGGGCCGCGACCACGTGCTGCTGTCGCAGCTGTCCGGCTCGTTCGCCAGCCACCTCGGCGAGGTGCGCGACGCGCTCTACGCCGACGTGGTCAAGCAGGGCTGGTTCGCCCGCAGGCCCGACACCGAGCGCACCCGCTGGACGACGCTCGGCGTGGTGCTCATCGGGGTGGGCCTGCTGGCCACCGTCGCGCTGGCCTGGTTCACCACGTACGGGCTGCTCGGCCTGGCCGTCGTCATCGCGGGCGGCGCGCTGGCGGCCGGCGGGCAGTACATGCCCGCGAAGACCGCCAAGGGCTCGGCCGCGCTCGCCCAGACGATGCGCTTCCGCCAATATCTGTTCTCCGGCGAGCTGGGCGACGTGCCCGAGCAGCACCGGGTGGAGCTGTTCTCCCGCTACCTGCCCTACGCTGTGATCTTCGACGGGGTCGAGCACTGGTCGCGGGTGGTGGCCTCCGTCACCGGCAACGGGCAGCGGGCCGACAACCTCTACTGGTACCACGGGCCGGCGGAGTGGGACCTGTCCAAGTTCGCCGGGTCGATGCGTACGTTCACCACGACGACCTCGGGGGCCATCTCCGCCACCCGCCAGTTCCGCAGCCTCTAGCGCACCCGCAACTCGCCGACCGGGCGGCCGCCGCCGAGCACGGCGGGGGCGCCCAGCTCGGCCAGCTCGGGCGCGTCCAGGCCGAGCGAGCGCAGCGCCGCCACGGTGACCGCGACGCGGGCGCGCGCCGAGCCGTCCTCGATCTTGACCGTGCCGGCCCGGCCGTCCTCGAACGCGAACGCGTCGAACGCCTCGGCCCCGGCCTTGAGCATCAGGCCGGGCAACGCCCGCATCAGCTTCGCCTCGGGCCGGTCGGTGCCCGACGTCCACTCCGGGTAGGTGCGCATCGAGTCGAAGATCTTGCGCTCGTACGCGTCGGGCGACGACATCGGGAACGCGCGGAACGCCTTGGTCACCCCGAGCATCGAGACGAAGAACAGCGGCGCCCCGCACCCGTCCACGCCCGAGGCGGCGACCCGCTCGCCGGTCAGCTCCTCCACCGTCTCCCTGATCGCGCGCTGCAGCGGATGCGCCGGCTCCAGGTACGTCGTCAGCGGCCAGTCGTTGAGCGCGCAGGTGGCCAGCATGGCGGCGTGCTTGCCCGAGCAGTTCATGTAGACCCGCCCGCGCTCGGTCACCGCGCGGTCGAACGGGTAGTCCTCAGGGCACAGCAGAGCCGACTCGTCCAGCCCCGCGCCCGCCAGGATCTTCCTGACGCCCTCCACGTGGAACGGCTCGCCCGAGTGGGAGGCGCAGGCCAGCGCCAGCAGCTCGTCCTCCAGGTCCAGGCCGGCCCGGAGCATGCCGAGCGCCTGGAGCGGCTTCATCGACGACCGTGGCGAGGCCGGCACGTGCACCGCTCCCCTGGTCTCGACCGGGCGCCCCGCGGCGTCCACGGTCAGCATGCGGGCCAGGTGAGTGGACTCCACGAACCCGGACCGGACGACTTCCACAACCATCGACATGTTCTTAACCCCTTTCGACACGAGTGTATGGAGGCGTTTGACCTGGTCCAGAATGGGATCCCATGCGAGCAGTCGTACAGAGAGTCAGGTCGGCCTCGGTCGAGGTCGAAGGACGCACGGTCGGGGCCATCGCGGAGCCCGGCCTGCTGGTCCTGGTGGGGGTCACGCACACCGACACGCGCGCCGAGGCCGCGAAGCTCGCCGCCAAGCTGTGGGGGCTGCGCATCCTGCACGGCGAGAAGTCCTGCTCCGACGTGTCGGCGCCGCTGCTGGTGATCAGCCAGTTCACGCTGTACGGCGACGCCCGCAAGGGCCGCCGCCCCACCTGGCAGGCCGCGGCCCCAGGACCGGTGGCCGAGCCGCTGGTGGACGCCGTGATCGAGGAGCTGCGGGCACTCGGCGCGCACGTGGAGACGGGGGTGTTCGGGGCCGACATGCAGGTGTCCCTGGTCAACGACGGCCCCATCACGGTCGTCCTCGAGTTTTAGCGGATGCGGCGGCGCAGCGACGGATCGATGCTGACGTTACGCCCCGCGTCCGGCGGCACGACGACCTCCTGGGCCGCCGCCACCCCACCGGCCAGCAGCGGCGCGTCGATCGGCACCGTGCGCTTGACCACCGCGAGCGCGATCGGGCCCAGCTCGTGGTGGCGGGCCGCCGAACCCACCACGCCGACCTCCTGGCTCTCGAAGATCACCGGGGCGCCGTGCGGGGGCAGCGTGTCGACGCTGCCGTCGAGGTGCAGGAAGACCAGGCGGCGCGGCGGATGGCCGAGGTTGTGCACCCGCGCCACCGTCTCCTGGCCGCGGTAGCAGCCCTTGCTGAGATGCACGGCCGCGCCGATCCAGCCCACCTCGTGGGGGATCGTCTTGTGGTCGGTCTCGAACCCGAGCCGCGGCCGGTGCGCCTCGATGCGCAGCGCCTCGTACGCCCACAGCCCCGCCAGCGGCCGCCCGAGATGCTCGGCCAGCTCGGACCGCGGCACCAGGAAGTCCTCGGAGGCCGTGGAGAGCACCGCGAGGTCGTCGGCCCGCGACACCTCGACCCGCAGCATGAACCGCATGCGGTCGAGATAGTCGATCAGGCTCTGCCCGGTGCCCGGCTCGACGTGGGCGAGCATGGTCTCGCCGTCGTCGACCAGCGTCAGGTGGTGCTGCACGCGGCCCTGCAGGTCGAGGTCGAGCGTCTGCGTCCACTCGCCCGGGCGCAGCGTGTCGAGCTTTTGCGAGGTCAGGTCGTTGAGCCATTTCAGCCGGTCGGCGCCGGAGATGCGGACGACCTCGCGGTTGCTGCGGTCGACGACCGCCTCTCCCTTCGCCAGCGCGCGCTGCTCGGCGAACAGGTCGCCGTAGTGGGCGGCTACGTCGGAGTCCGGCGCGTCGGCGGCGACTGCGCCGGGGAGATCGAGCAGAGGGCTACGCATGCCTTCCAGGCTATCCGCCCGGCCGGTCGCGTTCTCCCCGGGTCAGCGGCAGTCGCGGCAGCGGCCGAACACGGTCAGATGATGGACGTCGGCCACGAAGCCCATCTCCTGGTCGAGCCCCTTCACCAGGCCCTCGGCCAGCTCGGGACGCACCTCGAACACCTGGTCGCAGCCCCTGCACACCAGGTGCACGTGGTCGGCCTCGGCGGCCAGGTGGTAGGTGGGGGCGCCGTGGCCGAGGTGGGTGTGGGTGACCAGGCCCAGCTCCTCCAGCAGCTCCAGCGTGCGGTAGACGGTCGAGATGTTCACGCCGCGCGCCGTCTCGCGCACCTTGACGCAGATCTCCTCCGGCGTGGCGTGCTCAAGCTCCTTGATGGCCTCGAGGACGAGCTGACGCTGCGGGGTGACCCGGTAGCCCTTGGCGCGGAGTTCTTCGTGCCACTGCGTCTCCGTCATGCACCGAGTCTATGCCGCGACGATATTCACTTGCCCGTTTCGCGGCGGACCGCATAGCTTCGTTGGTACGCGGAAAGGAGGTGGTCCGAATAATGGTTAGTCATAGTCGGGCTAGCGAGGTGGTTGTCCGCTGACCTCGCGGACTGTTGTCTCGTGACGTCAGCGAATACGAGGCAACCACCGGGGCCCCTGACAGCCGGAGGGCGGGACGTCTGATCCCGGCCATTGGTCCATCCGGCCCGCCGCACAGCGCGACGGAGTGTTGTCCGGGGCCCTTCTTCATGCCCGCCCTCGGCCGGAGCCTCAGTGCTCCCCGCGGGCGGGCATTCCCAGCTTCTCGCACGCCTCGCGGTAGAGCCGCACGACGGCCTTGCGCACCTGGGCGCGCTCGGTCAGCGTCTCGCCCCACGGCACCCGCACCCGCTCGCCGCCGTCGATCGTGAACGTGATCGCCTCGGCGTCGACGTCGCTCGTGACCGCGGTGCCCGCGTCGGGCCTGCCGCCCAGGCCGCGCACGATGAGCAGGCCGTCCTCGGCGTGGTCGTCGTTCATGTGCCGCTTGATCGCCTCGACCACGTCAGGGGTGAACGGCGTGCTCATCAGGCGACCTTCTTCAGCTCTGCCGACATGTGGTCGGTGAGCGGGTGGCCCACGGCGGCCATCTCGTAGGCCCACATGAGGTTGCCGTTGACCAGGCCGTAGAGGCGGTGGCCCGCGGTGTACTCCTTCGCCGAGGCGGTGCGGGCGACGACGTCGGTGCGCAGCTCGATCTTGTGGAAGACGACCTCGCCGATGTAGATCTCGACGATGCCCGTCGGGTGGGAGAGCACGACCTCGATCTGCCGCTCGGGCAGCGAACGCCAGTAGCCGGTCTCCGTGGCGAGCGGCCTGACGCGGTTGCCCGCGTCGTCGAGCAGCCAGGTGCGGCTCACGTAGGTCAGGAACGGCTTGCCGTTGTGGCCGAACTCGATCTCCTGACCGAAGTTGAAGCTCTCGATCGTCGGGTAGCCGCCCACGCCGGCGCCTTCCCACCGCCCCAGCAGGAACGCGATCGGCTCCAGGCCGGGGTGCAGCTCAGGTTCTTCCATGGTGTCCAAGACTAGTGGCGGCGACCGGTGGCGGCGGCGGTGCGGGGCGTTAGGGTGGCGGCATGGCACGATCACTGGTGATCAAGGTGACCGCGGGGGCCGACGCCCCCGAGCGCTGCAACCAGGCGTTCACGGTCGCGGCCGCCGCGCTCGCGAGCGGCGTACCCGTCTCCCTGTGGCTGACCGGGGAGTCGTCGTGGTTCGCGCTGCCCGGCCGGGCCAAGGAGTTCAGCCTGCCGCACGCCGCGCCGCTCACCGACCTGCTCGACGCCCTGCTCGCGGCCGGGCGGGTGACGCTCTGCACACAGTGTGCCGCCCGCAGGAACATCACCGTCGACGACCTCATCGACGGCATCCGCATCGCGGGCGCGCCGGCGTTCGTCGAGGAGGTCACGGCCGAGGGCGTCCAGGCTCTCGTCTACTGAGTCGGCTACTGGTCGCCTGACGGCAGGGGCTCGCCGGTCTCCAGCAGGGTCTTGAGGCTGGAGACGATCTCCGGCCAGCCCTGGCCGACGCCTTCCCTGATCGAGCTGCCCGGCTCGAACCCGCCGTGCACGACGGTCAGCTTGACCAGCTCGCCGGCCTGCTCGATCTCGAACGACACCGTCGAGCGCGCCTCCTTGGCCATCTCCTCCCGCCCCTCCGGGCTGAGGCCGACGAGCTCGGCGAACTCGGGCGTGATCGAGTGCCACGTGTACGCCAGCCGCCGGTGCGGCTCCGAGGCCACCACGACCTGGTCGGGGTCGGCCATCCTGACGCCCTTGTACGTCCAGGTGACCGCCGACCCCTCCCGCCAGTCGGACTCCAGCTCGACCCCCCAGTAGCGCCGGGTCCAGGCGGGGTCGGTGAGCGCCTGCCAGAGGCGCTCGGGGGTGGTGCGGATGTAGGTCGTGTAGACGACGTCCTGATCCATGGGACGTTCCTCCAAGGCCGTCTTGAGGTCCGCCAGGGCGCCTGCCCGGTGGCGGTCGTACCGGTTGATCCAGCGTTCGGCGATGGCGTTGATCGGTACGGCGTTGAGGAAGTGCAGCTTCTCCCGCCCGCGCCGCACGGTGGTGACCAGATTGGCCTCCTCCAGCACGGCGAGGTGCTTGCTGACCGACTGCCTGGCCATGTCGAGCCCCGCGCACAGCTCGCGCAGCGTCTGCCCGTCGCGGGCGTTGAGGCTGTCGAGCAGGCGGCGGCGGCTGGGGTCGGCCAGCGCCCTGAACACGTCGTCCATCGTTTCGCCATCCTGACATGCAGCCGTTCGGCTGCCTATCACCAAAATAGGCAGCCAGATAGCTGCCTGTCAACAGAGGACACACGACGGCCCGGCTCCCAGGCAGCGGGAACCGGGCCGAGCGTCGAGCTGATCAATCAGTGTTGCTGCTGGAGGACCGTGGTGAGGCGTTCTTGGCGGAGGGCCTCGTAGCGGGTGTCGTCGAGGGGGGCGAGGTCGCCCACGCGCCAGGACAGCAGCAGGTCGGCCAGGCCGGGGTTGCGGGCCAGGGCGGGGCCGTGGAGGTAGGTGCCGACGACGTGGCCGGCGTAGCAGCCCTCGAAACCGTCACCGTTGCCGGTGCCGACGATCGTCTTCGACAGCGGCTTGACGCCGGGGCCCAGGCGGGTGACGCCCATGTGGTTCTCGAAGCCGGTCAGCGTGGGGATGTTGAGCGCGGCGTCCACCTCGGCCACCAGCTCGCCCACCGCACGGGCGGGCCCGCGGACGCTGGAGATGTCGAGCAGGCCGATGCCGTCGACCGGCTGCCCCTCCTCGCCGCCGAACGTGCTGCCCATGATCTGGTAGCCGGCGCACACCGCGAGCAGCGACGCCCCCCGCGCGACGGCGCGGTGCAGGCCGCCGTCCTTGCGCAGGCGCCCCGCGGCCAGGATCTGCGGGCGGTCCTCGCCGCCGCCGATGAGGTAGATGTCGCCGGTCTCGGGCACCGGGTCGGCCGAGCGTACGTGGATCGTCTCCGTCTCGATGCCCCGCCGTTGCGCCCGCTGCTCCAGGACCAGCACGTTGCCCTGGTCGCCGTAGGTGCTCAGCAGGTCGGGATAGATCCAGACGATGCGAAGGGCGCTGTCAGACGGCACGGCCGAACTCCGATCGGATCTGCTGGAAGGCGGTGTAGTTGGCGATCACGTCGACCCGGCCGGGCGGCTGCATGGCCAGGGCCTCGTTGAACGACTCGCACAGCGTGAACGGCACCTCCGCCACGTCGAGCCGCAACGCCAGGTCGAGCCGGCGCTGGCCGGTGACGAACACCGGGCGCCCGCGCAGGATGCGGTAGTCGACGTCCCACAGCCACGAGGTGTCGCGGCCGTCGGGGCCCTGCGCGTTGACCGACAGGATGATCGGCAGCTGCGGGTCGGCGACGTCGAACGCCTCCAGCCAGCCCGCGGGGTTCTTCGCCAGCAGCAGCCTGGCGTGCCGGCCGTCGCGCTCGACCGTGGTGTAGCGGCCCGCGACGGAGGTGACCTCGCGCAGCCGGGGCAGCGCCTGCTCGACCGGCAGTCCGAACGCCTCGGCCACGGCCAGCGCCATCACCGCGTTGGAGCGGTTGGCCTGACCGGGAAGCTGGATGTCGAGCAGCCACCGCTGGCCGCGCGGGTCTATCGCCGCGTCGTCGTCGACCACCCACTGCGGCTCAGGACGGTGGAACGTGCACTCGCGGCACGCCCAGTCGGCGTCTTTGCGGTCGAGCGGGCCGCCGCACTCGGGGCAGCACCACGAGTCCTCTTTCCAGCGCTGGCCGCCGGCCACCCAGGTGACCTTCGCGGCCGTGGAGGCGCCCCAGGTGACGAGCGGGTCGTCGCAGTTGGCGATGACGTGGGTGGGCTTGCCGGACAGCGCCCTGCGCCACTTCTGGGCCAGCAGCCAGATCTCGGCCGCGCGGTCCATCTGGTCGCGGCTGAGGTTCATCAGGCAGACGACGCCCGCGCCCGTCGTGTCGAGCACCTCGGGCAGGTATTTCTCGTCGACCTCCAGCACGCCGTAGGGGGCGCGCTTGTGCTGGGAGAGCGCCGAGACGTGGCCGGCCGGCATGTTGGCGCCGAACGCGTTGGTGGCGACCTCGCCGAGCTCCAGCAGGGCCGAGGTGATCAGCCGGGTCGTGGTGGTCTTGCCGTTGGTCGCACTGACCAGAGCCAGCTTGCGGTCACGGGCCAGCTTGCGGAGGAGGTCGGGCTCAAGGAGCAGACCGACCCGCCCGCCGATCACCGATCCGTCACCGCGCCCTGTCATCCTGGACAGCGTGGCGGCACTGCGTCCCAGGGCGCTGGCGAGCTGGGCCCGCAGAGGAAGCTGGGTCATGTGCATGGATCCTAGTCCGGGTTACCGCCTGGTTCGGAGGGGCGCGCGAAAACCCCGCCCGGTTTGACCGCCCATGCGAAGGTTCACCCTGCGCGATCCCCGGTGTGCCGCAGGCGGCCGGCCTCCGGCGCCCTGTGCCGGGGCCGGACGCGGCACTCAGCGGCGTCCGGCAGAGCTCACGGGGACGGGGTGCTGTAGGCGGGAGCCGCGTTCAAGGGCGCCCCGGTCGGCTCGGCGAAGGTGATCTCGGGGGCGCCGCCCTGCTCGAACGGCAGCACGAACCGGCGCGGCCACGACAGCACGCCCTCCAGCCAGCCCGCCCCCATGGTCTGCCCGACGTGCCGGATCCTGGCCGCCGCCTCGACCCCGATGGCCACGGTCAGGATGTCGCCCTGCACGCTTTCGTGCTCGTCGTCGCCGAGTATCACCCGCCAGGCCAGCTCCCTGTTGTGGTCCACCTCCATGGACAGCGGGTGGTGGCGCAGCGCCTTGGCCCGGTGGCCGAGCAGCTCGGTGTGGCCGAGGTCGCCGGTGCCCGCGGACGGGCGGAACAGGGCGTACTCCATGGGCGGCGCGGGGCTGCGCAGGTTCGGGGCGGGGTGGCCGTACGGGAAGAGCCGCTCCACCTCGTGCAGCCAGCGCACCTGCGGGATGACCCACGACGCGCCCGGCCGCTCGCCGCCGCTGTCGAGCCCGCCGAGCAGCCGGCCGGCGGCCTCCGCGGCCTTCTCGGTGAGCAGCGAGGGGTCGAACCACGTGCGCAGCGACCAGGCGCGGCGCTGCACGCAGCGCTCGATGAGGGTGGCGAGCAGGCACTCCCTGCGCCGGGGCGGCAGGTCGCCCCAGGCGGCCGACAACGCGCGCGGCACACCGGGCAGCGGCCGGTTGCTGACGAAGGCCAGCACCACCGTGTCGCACCAGATCCGCAGCCAGGCCCACTCCTGCGCCCCGGCGAGCACGTCGGCCTCGCGCAGCTCGACCAGCGTGCACGCCTGCCCGGTACGGCACTGCGCCCCGCACGCGGCCGACCTGCGCCCCCTGATGGGCGGCGGCGGCCCGGGCAGCACCTTCTCCCGCGACTCGCCCAGCGGCACCCGTACCCGCAGCGGCCGGTCCATGCCGTCGGCGAACACCGCCGCAGAGCCCGGCTGCAGCGAGACCACGTGGCGTGACTGCTCGTCGCTGAGGTTCATGGCGGCGCCGACGAGCCGGCGGTCGTCCTCGGCGGGCAGCCGGTGCACGACCTTCAGCGCGGTGTTCTTGACCACGTCGGTGACGAGCTTGGTGGGGATCTGCTCGGCCACCACGATGCCCTCGCCGTACGCCCTGATCTCGGCGAGCAGCCCGGCCAGCAGCTCGACGGCGTGGGTGGAGGCCCGGCCGTGACCGCGGTCGCGCAGCAGCCGGTGCGCCTCCTCGATGACGATGACGTGCCGCAGCCCGGTCGAGCGCTCGCGGCGGGCGCGCATGCGCAGGTGCTCGACGATCCGGATGATCAGCGTGCCCATGAGGAACGCCTTGTCCTCGTCGTTGGCGACGTCCTCGATGGCGAGCACGACGTCGCGTTCGAGCAGGCCGCCGATGTCGGCGGGGTGACCGCCCTCGAAGAAGCGCCCGGCGGAGCCGACGCGCAGGGAGCGCAGCCGCAGCGAGATGAAGCCCTCGACGTCGGCCTGCACCTCGCGGCCGTAGCCGATCTCCTTGATGACGTCCATGGCGTGCTGCTGGAGCTGTTCGAGGGTGGGGACGCTGGGCGGGACGTCGGAACCCGGCACGGCGCCGCCGGTGACGACGTCCCAGCCGGTGGCCTCGTAGACGCGCTGCAGGGCCAGCGACATGATCTGCGGGAACGGCTCCTCGGCGTCGAACGCGGCCATGAACAGCGCCCTGACCATGTCGATGTGGGCCTGGACGGGGTAGCCGGGCTCGGGTTCGAGCGGGTTGACGCTGAACGGCACGCCGTCGGGGGCCGAGGGGTTGATGACGGTGACCGGGTCGGGGACGCGGCCCGCCATGGCGGCGTACTCGGACTTGGCGGGCTCGATCGCGAGCCACGGGATGCGGGCGCGGCTGAGCTGCTCCAGCAGGTGGCGTACGGTCTGCGACTTGCCCGAGCCGGTCGCGCCGGTGACGAACGCGTGCCGGTTGAGCGTGGCGAGCGGCACCCGGAACATGCCGACCCCCCGGTCCTGGCCGTCGAGGATCTCGCCGAGCAGCAGCTCGCCGCCGTCCCCGTTGCCGTCGGACTCCGACGTCACGTCGAAGAAGCCCGACTCCAGCACCCGCACGCCCGGCACCTCGCGCCGGGGCAGCCCGGCCAGCGCGGCCAGCGCGCCCGCCGTCGCGGCGAAGGGGGCCGCGGCGCCGTCGGCCGGGTCCTGCATGGTGATGGCGAGCGCCTCGGGCAGCGCGTACGCGGCCCCGTGCGAGCTGCGCAGCCGGTACGGATGATGGCTCATCTCGACCGACCCCACGAGCACGGGGGCGATCTGCCGCAGCTCCTCGGCGGTGGCGCCACCGGCCAGCACGCGCACGTTCCACAGACCCGCCTCGCGGAAGGCGTCCAGCTCCTGCATGCGCCGCTCGGCTCGCTCCGCGTCGAACCGGGAGCGCTCGGAGGCGTCGCCGTACTGACGCAGCACGTTGAGCTGGGTACGCAGGTGCGCCACCTCGGCGTCCAGCAGATCGGTCGGCTCGGCGACCACCAGCCAGGCGAACGGCCGCGACATGAGCGTGACCAGCGTCGACTCGAACAACGTGGGCCGCCTGAGCTCGTCGGGGTCGAACTCGCGCCCTCTGCTGCCCAACGGCGGCGCCTGACGTCCGGGACACGGCGTCCACACCAGGTCGGCCAGGTCGGCCAGGTACTCCTCGTCCAGCCGCATCCCGCGCGCTCCCCCTGGGAACAGCAGCGGCTGCGGCCCGCTCGGATGGTCGGGCAGGTCGGTGGACCTGCGCGGCTGGCGCGGCGGCGACAGCGGTCCCGCGTTCGTGATCAGCTCGAGCGGCGCCCCCGATCCACGCGACAACCACCCGATCACGAAAGGCCGGTCACGCTGCGCCGCCGACAACACCGCGGGAAGCACGGTGACGAAATCCCATTCCGCCGACGAGCTTCGCGAGGGTGCTGCGATCGACTGAATTCGATACCAGGGCCCGCTCAACGCGACGCTCGGCTGCATTTCAATCCCCCACAGACGGTTCGTAGTTAAATTCCGCCAACCGTCAGCTCGTCACCTTGACATTGACCATGTCATTGCCTGCCCTTGCGCCAGTCCAGGCGCGGCGGTGGTGGCCCGAGGTTCGGCGGCGGCTCTCCGTCGCCGTCGCCGGCCCTGGGGTCGAGTGCCAGCACCGCCTCGCGGACGTCCTCCAGCTCGCCGAGCGTGGTCTTGGGGAAGGTGAGGATGGCCGGGTTCGCGTCGGCCAGGCGGACCCGGCGCCCCTCGGCGGTGGCGTCCGTGACGATCACGGACGTGGTGGGGAGTTGCTGGAGCTGGTGCGGCTCGACGAGGAACTCGCGCGAGCGCTGCAGCACCCGCTCCTTCTCGGAGATCTTGTCGGCGGTGCGCCCCCACTCGGTGGACTCGGTGATGTCGCCCGCGAGGTCGGGCGCGTGCTCGTCGCGGTCCTCGTGCTCGTCGTCGACCTGGGCGATCGTGGAGGTGTAGCCGCCGTCGAGCCCCGGCAGCGAGTCGCTGATCGTCTCGGTGAGCTGGGCCAGCTCGAGCCGGTGCTCGGTGCCGACGTGCTCGCTGGCCACCCGGGCGTCCTCGGCGTTGCCGAGCCGCATGAACGCCACCGCCGCGTGGCCCCTGCCGAGCCGCTCCCTGACCGTGGGGGTGAGCGAGCGGTAGGTGAGGACGAGTCCCGTACGCGAGGTCTCGCAGGCGTCCATGAGCCGGTCGAGCACGTCGCCTCTGAGCTTGTCCGCGCCCGCCACGATGATCGTGTGGTACCAGGGCCGGTCGGAGGCGGGCGACTGGCGCAGGATGTGGGTCAGGGCCGTCGCGACGTACGTGCCGAGCACCCGGTTGCCGAACACGCCCGCCTGCCGGTCCATGCTCACCACCCGCAGCCGGGCCGGCGGCAGCCGCACGGCCTGCGTGCCGAGCGACTCCAGCTTGCGCAGCTGCGACTCCAGCGCCCAGGCCCGCTCGATCACCACCCGGTCGCTCACCCCGCGCCCGAACAACGTGCCGATGCGTTCGAGCTGGCTGGCGGTGATCAGCCCGAACCGCAGGTCGTCGCGCGGGTCGCCCACCTGCGCCAGGGCCCGCAGCGCGGCGGTGACCTGGCTGATGGTGGCGTTCTCGCCGAGCACCTCGAGCACCCGCTCCAGGATCGCGTTGTCGAAGCTGAGGTCGCGGGTGGTGCGGTGCTCCTCGCTGACGCTCACCACGTGGGCCAGGACGTCGGCGAACGCCTCAGGCTTGAGCGTGGCGCCCAGGTCGAGCCGCGGCAGGTCGACCGGCAGCACCCACACCAGCGGGTCGTCGCCGCCCTTGCGGGCCAGCTCGATCAGGTCCTTGGCGATCGCGCCCTCCGACAGGTCGAGCACCGTGAGGTGGCCGCCGCTGTAGAGCCGGGTCGCGCCGATCAGCGTCACCAGCGCCGACCAGCCGGGTAAGGTGCCGCCCGCCACGTCGATGCGGTCGATCTCGTCGGGCACCGAGACGGCGTACCAGGTCAGCTGCCTGTCGTGGCGCTCCTTCGACTCCTGCCACTCGCGGTAGCGCTGGGCGTGCTCCTCCTGCGCGCGGAACAGCTCCTTGTCACGTTCCTGACGTCGGCGTTCGTCCTTGGCCTGCTGTTCGAGGACCCGGTACCTGACCGCGCGGTCGCCCTGCAGCAGCGCGTAGCTGCAGATGCCCGCCACGCCGCCGGCCGCGACCAGCCCGAGCAGGGCGAAGGGCCAGGCGAGGTAGCCGGACAGCGCGGCGCCCAGGATGAGCACGGTGAGGACGAGCATGAACAGGCGGACGTGGCGTACCGGCCGGTTGAGCATGTCCTCCAGCTGCCGCTCGCGGCGCAGCAGCTCGGACGCGGCGGGGTCGGGCTGCTCCTGCGCGGCCGCCTCCTCGCCCGGCGAGGGGCGTTTGGGCGGCGGCCCCGGGTCGGGATGGAGCAGGATGTACTGCCAGCCCAGGTAGATGCGGTCCGCCTGGAGCTGGGCATGCTCGGGATGCACGTCCGCCACGTGACCCTCCGGCCGCCGATATGTCATTAGGTGTAGGGCTCAGCCCATTCCCGCTCCGTGACAGCGTATGAGCTAGAACCACCGTAGCGGCAGGGTTCTCGGCAATTTGACCAGTCCGATGGGAGCATTGCGGCAGATGAGACGAACGGGAGCTATTACCATCCTTACCCATGACGGAACCCTCCGGCGACCGCACTGACAAGCCCAGACGCCCGGTAGTGGTGCCCGCCATCGCCCTGACGGCTCTGACCGTCATCGGCATCACCGCCCTGCTGGGCGGCCTCGGCGAGGCTCCCGAGGAGGTCGAGCCGCTCAGCCCGGGCGCCGTGCTCGACCAGGGCCTGTACGACACCAAGTTCGTCGGGTCACGCTTCAGGGTCGAGCGGGCCCAGAACACGTGGGACGAGGACAAGCGCTTCCTCGAACTCGTCTTCGACGTCACCAACAAGGGCGACGAGACCCTCCCCGTGGGCTCGCCGCCCGCCAAGCCCGAGCAGGCGTTCACGTCCACCACCTTCGCCGGGTCACTCGTGAAGATCACGCCGGCGTTCAAGGAGGAGTGGGGGCCGTCCGTGTTCGCGCTCAGCAAGGGCGGCGAGACCCGGCAGCTGCACCCCGGCGTGACCAGCGAGGTCGTCGTCAGGTACCGGCTGCAGGACGGCGAGCAGGTGCCCGACAAGGTCACCCTCGACGTGGCCTCCTTCGAGGAGCGCGAGAGCTTCAACAACGCCCGGCTCGAGTGGACCATGGTCACCGAAGAAGCCGGCGAGCGATCCCTGCGGCCCGTCATCAAGGCCCGCGTGACCCTGCCGGTGAAGAAGGGCGGCACGGCATGACCCTCACGGATCAGCGCTCGGAGGCCGTCCCCGGCCGCCAGTCCAGGCGGGGCGGCCGGCGCCGTGGCCGCGGCTCCGGGGTCGCCGGCGTGGCCGCCGGGCTCGTGATGCTGCTCGCCGCTGTCGGGCTGCAGACCAAGGCGCTCGGGGGCACCGTCAACGACCCGCTCAGCTACACGGGCGGCAAGGGCGAGGTCGTGGACGCCCAGCGGTTCTCCGTACGGCTCGACTCGTTCACCACCGCCAGGAAGATCCAGCTCTCCGACACCGAGACCATCGAGACGGGGAACGTCTTCCTCGTCGTCCGGGCGTCGGCCAAGTCCAGCATGAAGCCGTACCACCTGGGACAGCCCGACCTGCTCACCCCCGACGGCGTGCGGTTCGCCGCCACCGACCGGGTGGACAGGCAGAAGACGCTGGCCAACGTGTGGGTGCAGCCGGACATCTGGGTCAGCGGGCCGTTCTTCTTCGAGGTCCCCGCCGGTGCGCTGCCGGGGGCGCGCGTGGTGTTCAAGCTGCCGCCGCAGGCGGGGGCTCAGGAACCGTACCGGCCTGAGGTCGAGATCGATCTCGGCCTGGACGAGGCGGCGGCGCGCAAGCTCGCCGACTCGCCGCAGGACGTCTACTCGATCGTTAAGAAGTGATCTCAGGATGAGCACGAACGACTGGTTCTCGCCCCGCAAAGACCCCAAGCCCGACCCCGACCCAGAACCCACCGCAAGCCCCGCCGCAGGACCCGCCGTCGGGCCCGCCGCTGGGCCCGGCCCTGGGCCTGGTGGCATTGAGCCTGGCGCTGGATTCGGCACTCGACCTGGCGCTGGGCCCGGCGTCGGGCCCGGGTCCGACGTCCCGCCGCAGTCGGCCCATGAGCAGGCCCCTGGCAAGGGCCTTCCGCCGGGTCCCGGCATGCGCGGCGGCCTCCCCGGCCGCGCGTCCGGCCAGGGCGCCCCGTCCGCCTACGACTGGTCCCCGTCCGAACACGACTGGGCTCCCGGGAACGCCCCCACACCCCAGCCCCGCCGCCGCCACGCCGCCCCTGACCCCTCTGCACCCCACGGCCATCCGGCCGAACCCGCCGGCTGGGCTCCCAGAGGCGCCTACGACCCCGCACAAGCGCCCGCACAGGCCCCCCGCCCCCCGCAGCCAAGCGGCCCCTCCTACGGCGCAGACCAAGCCTGGAGCGCCGCACACCCCGACGCCCCTCAGCAACCCTGGGCCGGCCCACCGACCGACACCCCTCCCCCCACCCCTCACCAGGGCCGGGCCGGCACGCCCGCCTACGCCCCCGAGCACGGCTGGGGCGGCGCTCCGGCTGAAGCGCCCAGGCCTGCCCAGGCGCCGGCGGGTGACCCCGCGTTCGGGCCCGGCGCCGCGCCGGCGGTGCCGGGTGGTGCCGGCGCCGGGCGGAGCGGCGGCAGGCACTCCGGTGGGCCCGCCCACGGCGAGCAAGGTTCTGAGGCGGCGTTCGGGCAGAGCGACGGGCGCGGCTTCGGCGAAGGGCCCGGCGACCAGCGGGGGTCCGGGCGTGGGCGGCGGTTTGGGCCGGGGGCCGGGCCGCAGGCCGGTGAGGTGCGGGGGCGGCGGGCCACCAATGATCAGCAGGTGTGGCCGCCCGCTCCCCGGGAGCCGGTCGGCGGTGCGACGCAGCCCATTCCCGCTGTCAGGACGGCCGGGCCGCCGCCGCAGTACCGGCCGGGCGCCCCGGCTCAACCGCCCATCCCCCCGCCCGTCGCCCCGCCCATGGCGGTGGGAGCGCCCGGTCTCGCGGCCGGAGAGGGACAGTCCTTCGCGCAGGGCGCCCCGGGCGCTGAGCCGTTCCCCGGCCCCGAAGCGAGCGGGCAGGGGCCGGTGGAGAGCACCGGGGCCCAGGGTGGGGGCAGGTCGAAGCGGCGTACGGCGCTGGTGGCCGCGGCGGCCGTGCTGGCGTGCCTGCTGACGACCGCCGCACAGACCTACGACGGTCACGTCTTCTACGAGAAGACCACCGAGAAGGAGACGAAGGAGATCCTCGTCGCGGCGGGCCAGGCGGGCAAGGTGAACGGCGTCGAGTGGAAGGCCGCACTGTCCCGCACCGACGCGCCCCCGGACAGCTCGCACGGCCCCGAGGTGACCTGGCTCAAGGTGGACATCAGCCGGAAGGTCGTGGACAAGGGCAGCGCCACGATGGTGGCGGAGCCCACCGACGTGCAGGTGCAGGACCGCGCGGGACGGATCTGGACGGCGCCCATCGAGGCGGTGGGCGACCGGCCGACGGACCGGCTCGTGGTGGGCAGGGAGTACAAGATCCAGGGGCTGGCGATCGTGCCGACGCCGGTGGCGGACGAGGTGGAGCTGTCGTTCCGGCCCAGCAACTACCGTTCGGACACCCCGACGGACGAGCTGTTCACCCGCGAGGGCGCGGAGAAGCTGGTGCCGGACGTGGAGGTGCTGCGCTTCAGGCGCCGCTGAGCCGGCCGGTCACCCCTCGTCGAGCGGGCGGCCGGCCAGGCGGGCGCGGGTGGCCGCGAGATCGTACGTGGCCGCCAGCAGCGCCATGGTGAGCACGGTCACCACCATGTCCCGGACGAACGACACGGGCACCGCCTGGTAGACGCCGACCCACTCGTCCCGGGCGCCGATGAGCATCATGACGCCGCGCTGCGCGTACTGGCCGCCGATCTCGAGGGCGGCGTAGCACAGGCACATCATGCCGAACAGCGGCATCCCGCCGTTGAAGATCATCCGCAGCGAGTTGGCGAGCGGCACCCAGCGGTCCCTGAACCCGCCGGTGAGCTGGTCGAACGACTTCTGCGTGAGGTCGTGGCTGCCCTCCAGCCGATCGATGCCGCGCTCCAGGCGGGTGCCCCTGAGCAGGGTGCGGGCCTCGTCGGAGAACGCGCCGAAGACCAGCATGGCCACGGTGAGCCAGGCGAGCGGCACGGCCACGCCGTCGAGGAACAGCGGCCACACCTCGCCCCACCAGCTGGTGACGGTGTCCCAGAGCGGCACGTTCTCCTTGGCCTGGGTGAGCAGTTCCTCGGTGCCGGCGATGGCCTTGCGGTGCTGCACCCACTCCGAGCGGGCGTCGCTGAAGGCGACGGTGGCGTTCAGGCCGTAGAAGACGAAGGCGAACTCGGAGAAGGCGGCGAGGAAGCCGAAGAATTTGCCCTTGTTCTGCTCGACGAACTTGGAGAACAGCCACTTGAGCCCGAAGGTGACGGCCATGGCGCCGAGCGACACCCGCCAGTCCAGGTCGACCAGGCCGCGGCCGACGTCGCTCTGCTCACCGAAGAAGGACGCGTCCTGCTGATCGTAGAGGTGGTGGAAGATGTCCATCTGGAAGACGTCCCTGGCGTCCTCCTTCTGGAAGCCCCAGGCCAGATAGAGCACCGCGAACGCGGGCGCGATCCGGTCGAGGGTGCGGAAGAACTTCTCCTCCGTGACGCCGTCCCCGGCTCGTGCGCGCACCTCCCACAGCGCACCGCGCAGGCTGTGCAGCATGCCGGCGGTGACGGTCATCGCGGCGAGCACGATGAGCGTCAGCAGGGTCATGACGGCGACGAGGCGGACCTGCCGGTAGTCCCCGTACGCGACCTCGGAGGCGGCGTAGAGCAGCACGAAACGGACGAGCTGGCCCGCGGCGTACCAGAGGATCAGCGGCGCGGCGCACGTGCCCGCCAGGCGCAGGGCGTGCAGGGGCAGTGAGTACGGCGACGGCATCTGCTGAGCCGGTGTGGGCCCTGGTTGCGGCGGCGCCGTCACACCTGTCGAACCGGACATCTGTGGAATCGTAGCGTTCTGTCCCATGTGACGCAGCCGCAACCCTTGAAGACGCTGCGCGATCAAGAGCCAGGTGAGCGACGCCTTCCCCCGGCGGTGACAAAGGTTTCCCCCCGGCGAACGGGGTCACGACCCGCCTCCCGTACGGCACCATTGCGGTATGAAACCGCAACCCGCGATCGACACCGATCCCCGCGTGGTGGGCGATCGATTGCGGCGGCTGCGACAGGCGCGCGGCGTCTCGCTCTCCGAGCTGGCCAAGCGGGCGGGCATCGGCAAGGCCACGCTGTCGGGCGTGGAGACCGGCACCCGCAACCCCACGCTCGAAACTCTGTGGGCGATCACCGCGCAGCTGGGCGTGCCCATCGGGGCCATCCTCGACGCGCCGCCGGAGCCGCAGGTCATGCGGGGCACGGCCATCGAGGCCGAGCTGCTCGAGGTCTTCGAGGACGACCGGGTCACGTACGAGCTCTACCGCGTACGCGTCCCGCCCGGCCTCACCCAGACCTCACCCGCCCATCACGAGGGGGTGAGCGAGCACGTCACGGTCTTCACCGGCACCCTGAGCGCCGGCCCCGTCGACGCGCCGCTCACGGCCGGCCCTGGCGACCACATCTCGTGGCGGTCCGACGTGCCGCACGGCTACCGCGCGCACGGTCCCGACGTCGTACGCGCCACGCTCCTCATGCGTTACCCCACCCCACCGCCGTGAGGCATGCGAAGGGCCCGCGTCCGTCAGCCGGACGCGGGCCCTTCGTCATGTGTCAGACGGCCACCGCGAGCTGGGCGACCTCACCCAGCTTGGCCTGGACCTGGACGTCACGGGTGACGCCGCCGCCCGCGATGATGCGGACGGTCCAGTCGCCGGGGGCGGCGAAGAATCGGAAGACGCCGTCGTCGGAGACCACGACCTCGCCGGTGAACTCACCGGAGTGGTCGAGCAGCCGCGCGTAGGCGGTGCCGGCGCCGGTCACGACGCCCTGGATGACGGCCTGGTTGGACAGATCGATGCCGGCGGGCAGCGCCACGGTCTGCTCCGGCGCGCCGCACCCTTGTGCACTCATCAGCGGGCCTCCCCCAGCTCGATCGGCACGCCCACGAGCGAGCCGTATTCGGTCCACGAACCGTCGTAGTTCTTCACGTTGGACTGCTCCAGGATCTCGTGGAGCACGAACCAGGTGTGCGCCGACCGCTCGCCGATGCGGCAGTAGGCGATGGTGTCCTTGCCGAAGTCGACCCCGGCCTCCTGGTAGAGGGCGCGCAGATCGTCGTCGGACTTGAAGGTGCCGTCGTCGTTGGCCGCCTTGGACCACGGGATGTTGCGGGCCGTCGGCACGTGGCCGCCGCGCTGCGCCTGCTCCTGCGGCAGGTGGGCGGGGGCCAGCAGCTTGCCGGTGAACTCGTCGGGCGAGCGCACGTCGACCAGGTTGAGCTTGCCGATCGCGGACACCACGTCGTCGCGGAAGGCGCGGATCGCGGTGTCCTGGTCCTTGGCGACGTACTGCGTCTTGGGCCGCTGCGGCACGTCGCGCACCAGCTCACGGGAGTCGAGCTCCCACTTCTTGCGGCCGCCGTCGAGCAGCTTGACGTTCGCGTGGCCGTAGAGCTTGAAGTACCAGTAGGCGTAGGCGGCGAACCAGTTGTTGTTGCCGCCGTAGAGCACGACGGTGTCGTCGTTGGAAATGCCGCGGTCGGACAGCAGGGCCTCGAAACCGGTCTTGTCGACGAAGTCGCGTCGCACCGGGTCCTGCAGGTCCTGACGCCAGTCGACCTTCACGGCGCCACGGATGTGGCCCTTGTCGTAGGCGCTGACATCCTCGTCGACCTCGACGAGGACGACTCCGGGCGTGTCGAGGTTGGCCTCGACCCAGTCGGCGTCCACCAGGGCGGCGGAGCGGCTCATTGGGATACCTCCATGTTGGCGGCGGGCAGTAGTCGGCGAATGAGCAGGTACATCGCGCAGCCAAGGCAGAATCCACAGGCTGCGATGAGGAAGGCGGCGAGGGTGGCCGCGGCCGAGGCCGAAAGGGCCTGCGACGTGATCACGGCGGCGAATCCGGCCGGCCCCACGACCGCGAGGACCGGCCGGAGGAGTCCGGGGTCCTTCCCGGCGCCGGGCGCCGGGCGGAGCATCGTGTGCGGTGAGCGACGGACCACACCCAGTGCGTGACTCAGCGCCCTGACGGCGAGCAGCCGGAGGCTCTCGGAGATCAGGACGGAGGCGAGGATCTGGGTGGTGACGGCCGCGCCGAAGCGCAGCATTCTGGGATCGGCACGCATCGCAGGATGCTCCTGAAGGGTCGATTTGAGGCGGATGGCGAATCCGCGCGAGATCGTCCTCAGGCAGCGCGACAGAGCGCGGTGGCGACGCGGCAGAAATCAACCGCGCGCCGCTTCGTCAGCAGCTCTGTCGATGGGTTCATGAACAAGACACTACTCGGCGTCTCGTCATCTGTCACATCTCGTCCGGTTGGTGAGACGACATGTGAGACACATCGCCTGTCACACTTTCCGGTCACACTTCCGGTACGGCTCGCGCCAGCGCCGCCAGCACCTCGGCCTTTCTGGGCAGCCCAGACGCCCTTTTCACCACCGTCCCCGCCGGATCGAGCACCAGCACGGTCGGCGTGCCGGTGATCCCCAGCCTGCGGACGAGCTCCAGGCGCGACTCGGCGTCCACCTCGACGTGCCGCACCCCCGGCACCAGCGCGCTCACATCGGCCAGAATCCTGCGGGTCGCCCGGCACGGCTGACAGAACGCCGTCGAGAACTGCACGAGCGTCGCCCGCTCTCCCAGCCCTTCCCCGAGCTCCTCCGCGGAAAGACGCTCGGAGGCGGCCTCATGTGCGCGATCGTCCCGACGCAGGTGACTCACCCCGATCAACAAGCCGAGCGCCGCGGCCGACGCCCTCCGGTCCAACCCCCACTGCAACCTCCCGCCCCCACGTTTCCTTCCCACCGTCGGCGGCTGGAGCAGGGAGAGGAGCGCCGGCGGGGCAAGCCCCGCCGGACGACTCGCCCAGCCGCAGGGCCTCGCGGTGAGCGGGCCGAGCTCTCTCGGGTCACTTGTGGACGGGGATCTCGATCAGGGGCCTGCCTGACTCGTCCACCACTTCGAAGTAGGTGATCTCCGGCAGCGCCATTGAGGTGCGGCGGGAGAAGACCGTTCTTTCGCGGTAGGTGTCGGGGGCGATCTGCCAGGTCTCCGTGGTTTCGCGGCGGCCGTCGGCGGCGACCACGACGAGGCCGCACGTGGTGCCGACGGGGATGCCCGTGACGCGGACGCCCAGCTCGGTGCCGGTTTCGGCGGGGAGTGCCTGGACCGTGGCGCGGTAGCCGTCCGAGCGGTTCGTGCCGGTGAACTCGCGTCCTTCCTGCGCCTTGCGGGGCGCGGGAGAAGCGCGGAGTTCCGCGTCGGTCGGAGCCGGGGTCTTCAGAGCTCGGCTGGGGCTCGGGGTGGTCACCGCGCCGTACGGCTGCTCGGTGGGGGCCTGCTCGGCGGCGTCGGACTGACGCGACTGGTCGGACTGGTCGGAGCGCCGCGGCTCGACCATGGGACGGTCGCCGGCGCTCTCCTCCGACGCGCCCTGGTCGGCCAGGACCCGCGGACCGGACTCCTGGGACCGCGCGGCCGCGGGCGCCTCGGCGGTCGTCGCCTCGTGGCTCGACGTGACCTGGATCGACGTCCAGACCGTGCCGCCCACCACCAGCACCGCCGCGCACGCCGCGACCGCGGTCAGGATCCGGCCGCGCCGCGACCGTCTGGCGCGGTCGTTGAGCAGCCGGTCGAGCACCTGCCGCGGCGGGCTGGTCACCACCTCGACGTCGCGCTCTGACACCTTCCCGAGGAACGACGTGAGACCGGCCAGCTCCTCAAGCTCGGCGCCGCACGCCTCGCAGGTGGCCAGGTGGTGGTCGACCTCCAGTGCTTCTTCCGGGTCGAGTGCGCCCAGGGCGTGCGCGCCGAGCGCGATCCGGACCTCCTCACACGTCATCACGGCGCCAGCCCCCGTTCTTCGAGCGCCAGCTTCAGGGCGCGCAACGCGTAGTACGTACGGGACTTGACCGTTCCCGGCGGTATGCCCAGCGTCGCCGACGCCTCCTTCACCGATCGCCCCCGGTAGTAGACCTCCAGCAGCACGTCGCGGTGCTCGGGCCGCAGCGCGGCGAGCGCCTCGGCCACCGCCCACGACTCGACGGCACGCTCGAGCTCGTCGTCGGCCGGCAGGACCGCCAGCGCCTCGTCGCCGGTCTCCGGCGGCCTGGCCTTCCTGGCGCGATGCTGGTCCACGACGAGATTACGGGCCACCGTGAACAACCACGCGCGGATCGGCCGCCCGGACATGGCCTCGGGATGCCGCCAGGCCCGCAACAGGGTCTCCTGGACGACGTCCTCGGCCCGGCCCGAGTCGCCGGTCATGCGCAGCACGTAACCGTAGAGTGGCCCAGCGTGCTCGTCGAAGAGGGTCCTCACGAGTTCCTCGTCGGCGGTGTCCGCTGCTGTCACGTCCTCATCACGTACGCGGCGACGCGACGGTTCACGCTCATCCACGGATCGGCACGTCAGACGCTTCTGCCGAGAACTCGAGCCCGCCCGGCACGCTCCTGACCCCGGTCACCTTCACGTCGAAGGGCAGCTCGCCCTTGAACGGGATGGTGTAGGAGACCAGCCTGGCGACCTGGTCGGGCACGCCCTCGATCTTCTCCGCCTGGACCCTGATGCCGCCGTCGACGAGCTCGACCCGCATCTCGGCGTCGAACTTCACCTTCTGGGCGCCCACCGTCACCTCACCCGACGCGGTGAGCCTGTCGCCGTTGCCGCCGATCTTGACCCCCTGGGGCGCGTATTTGTCGATGGTGGCCCTGCTGAGCGTGCCGGCGACGGTGACGCGGCGGGCCCTGACGTCGGGGCGGTTCTGCAGGATGCCGTCGAGCGGCGCGGTCACGTCGTGGGCGGCGCCGTGCAGGTTGCGCACGGGGACGCCGCCGTAGGTGAACGTGCCGAGGTCGAACCGCACCTCCGGATAGTGGCCGGAGATGGCCTGGGTCAGAAAGGGGATGCCCGTAATGGTGACGGTCGGGGTGCCGGACAGGTCGGCGGAGGCGGCGATGCGATTGGCGAGATCGCGCTCGACGCCCGCGACGGCGACCCGGTCGGCGGCGACAAGGAGAATGACGAGCACGATCAGCGAAACGATCAGCTTGCGCATGGGGCTCCCTGTCTTGGGCGGGGGTCAAGAGCCTATCGATCCGGCATGACTCATTCCCCCGGAAAGCGGTTGCTCACCAGCGGATCAGCCGCCGGCGAAGGGCGGCAGCACCTCGACGACCGAGCCGTCGGCGAGCACCACCTGATCGTGCGCGCGCTTTCCCACAGGTGAGCCGTCCACCAGGAACGAGCAGCGCAGCACCACCCTGGCCAGTTCGTCACGATCGCGTGTGATTTTGGTCATGAGTTCACCAAGAGTGACCGCGTCGAACGACTCTTCCGCGACTCCGGCGGCATCCTTCGCCGCCGCCCAATAACGTATTTTTCCTGTGGCCATGCCTTCCTCACAATCGTTTCAGCCCTATTGTGCGTTCTCCTTAACAAGCTTGTTTCAGGAGACGCGCTGTTCACCCGCTGGACGCGCAATGGACGCGACTAACTCGTGGGATATCCTCACTCACATGGACTCGGGCGACGTAGCCCCCGGGTCCTTGCGTGTTTGAGGAGGCCGTAATGAGCAACCTGCTGCTGCTGACCAACGCCCTCGAGCCTTCCTCCGAGGTGCTGCCTGCGCTGGGGTTGCTGCTCCACTCGGTCCGGGTCTCGCCCGCGGAGGCGTCCGCGCTCATCGACACCCCGCCCGCCGACGCGGTCCTCGTCGACGCGCGCAAGGAGCTCGTGCAGGCCAAGAGCCTGTGCCGGCTCATCAGGACCACCGGCATCGACTGCCCGCTCCTCGTCATCGTCACCGAGGGCGGGCTCGCCGCCATGACCGCCGAGTGGGGCGTCGACGACGTCCTGCTCGACAGCGCGGGCCCGGCCGAGGTGGAGGCGCGCCTGCGCATGGCCACCGGCCGCATCTCGCAGGCGGCGGCCGAGGAGGTGCCCGACGAGATCCGCAGCGGTGACCTGTCGATCGACGAGGCCACCTACACCGCGCGGCTGCGCGGGCGCGTGCTCGACCTCACGTTCAAGGAGTTCGAGCTGCTCAAATACCTCGCCCAGCACCCCGGCAGGGTCTTCACCAGGGCCCAGCTGCTGCAGGAGGTCTGGGGCTACGACTACTTCGGCGGCACCAGGACGGTCGACGTGCACGTCCGGCGGCTGCGCGCCAAGCTCGGCACCGAGTACGAGTCGCTGATCGGAACGGTCCGCAACGTCGGCTACCGCTTCGTCCCCGACCGCGCCGACACCGACAAGGCCGACACCGCGAGCGTCTGATCCCCGATTGACAGCGGCAGCCCGCTGTCGTCAACTGATGTGACAGGTCGTCGCACAGGCCGTTGCTGCCTGTCATGTCAGGGACACCGCCGTCCCGCCCAGGGGTGGTGTGCACGGTGGGTCTGTTCGAAGCGCTGGTCGACGAGGGCGCCCGCCCGCACGTGTTCCACCGTAACGAGACGATGTGCTCGCCGTCCCGGCCGGCCCACAGCGTTTATCTCATCGACTACGGCTACGCCCGCGAGTACACCCCGGCCGGCGACCGCGAGGCCGTCCACGACCTGCGGGGCGACGGCGACATCGTCGGCGAGCTGGCCTTCTGGAGCCCCGCCGACCGCGTCAAGGTCGACGCGCTCACCGAGGTCCGCGCCTGGCCCATCGACCTGCGGCGGCTGCGCGAGCAGGCCGCGGCGGCGCCCGCCGTGGCGACCGCGCTGGTGCAGGAGCTGTTCGCGCGCAACCTCGCCGCCCGCAGGCACGAGGCGCTGGCCCGCGCGCCGGTCGCGGCCCGGCTGGCCGTCTGGCTGCTGCACCTCGACGAACGCTACGGGCTCGCCTCGGAGTCGGCGCCGCCGCTGTCCATGGAGACGCTGGCCGACCTGGTGGGCAGCTCGCCCGACGTGGTGCAGCGCCAGCTCACCCAGTGGACGCAGCGGGGCTGGCTGGTCAGGCCGGGCTACCGGCGGCTGCGCATCGCCGACCCGGTCGCGCTGCGGGCCGCCGCGGGGAGCTGGGAGCACCTGTCGGCGCCGTGGAAGGGGCGGGTGACGCCGTTCCTGACCCGGCCGGGCGGGCCCGCTCCGAACAGCGCCGTCCCCGTACGCGAGATGCCCAAGCCGCGCCAGCTCCCCGCCGACGTCTCCGACTTCACCGGCCGGCAGCAGAGCCTCGACCTGCTGACCGACTGGCTCGACCGGCCGCGGCGCACCAACACCATGGTCGTGCAGGGCCTGCCGGGCGTCGGCAAGACCGCGCTGGTCACCCGCTGGGCGCACCAGCACGCCGACCGGTTCCCCGACGGGCAGATCGTCATCGACCTGCGCGGGCAGTCGCCCAGCCAGCCGCCGATGACGGTGGCGGAGGCGCTCGGGCAGATCCTGCGCTCGCTCGGGGTCGGCGAGCACATGCCGGCCTCGGACGAGGCCGAGCTGATGCTGCTCTACCGCAGCAGGATCGCCGGGCGGCGGCTGCTGCTCGTCCTCGACAACGCCGCGGACGCCACCCAGGTACGCGCGCTGCTGCCCGGCGGCAAGGACTGCGTGGCTCTGGTGACCAGCAGGACGCGGATGGGCCCGCTGCGGGCCACCGGGCACGCCGACCTCATGGACCTGGGCGTGCTCGGCCCGGGCAACGCGGTGGCGCTGCTCATCGCGGTGCTGGGCAAGGACTCGCCCAGGGCGGCCGACAGGGACGCGCTGGCCGAGCTGGCGCGGGTGTGTTCGTACCATCCGTTCGCGCTGCGGATCTCGGCCGCCAAGCTCGCCGAGGACCCCGGGCTCAGCGTGCGGGGGCGGGTGGAGGAGTTGCGCAAGCCCGATCGGCTGCTGGTGGGCGACCCGGAGGAGGCGTTCAGGTCGGCGCTCGACCTCGCGTACGAGTCGCTGGGCCCGGCGCAGCGGCGGGCGTTCCGTCACGTGGGGCTGCTGCCAGGGCGGGACTTCACGCCCGAGGTGCTGGCGGCGGCGCTCGGCGCGCCGGTCGAGGACGCGGTGGCCGCGCTGGCGGGGCTGCACAGGGCGTACCTGGTCGAGCCGCTGCCGGGCTCGCGCTACCGGGTGCACGACCTGGTCAAGCGGCTGGCCAGGGAGCTGGGCAGGCACGCGGAGGCCGGGGTGCGCGAGGCCAGGGCGCGGCTGCTCGACCACTACCTGGCGGTGGCCGACGACCCGGCGACGCCCGGCGAGTGGTTCGAGGCCGAGCGGCGCTCGCTGGTCTCGGCCGTGCGGATGGCCGGGGAGAGCGGCGCGCACGGCATGGCGTGGCGGCTGGCGGCGGCGGTGTTCGAGCCGTTCAGGCGGCTGCGCTACTACGAGAACGACCTGGAGGTGCAGCAGGGCGGGCTGGCCTCGGCCATGCAGGTGAGCAACCGCAGGGCCATCGCCCTCATGCGCGGCAACCTGGGCTCGATCCACCGCGACATCGGGCCGTCCACGCTGGCGGCCAGGTTCATCGGGGAGGCGCTGGCCGACCACGTCTCGCTGGGCGACCGCGAGGGCCAGGCACGGGCGCTCAACGACCTCGCCGAGGTGCACGGCATCGCCGGCAACAGCGAGCAGGCGCTGCGCCACGCCTCCGAGGCGCTCGCCCTGTACGAGGAGATCGGCGACCAGGCGGGGGTGGCGAGTTGCCTGCACACGCTCTCCCGGCTGCACCTGTCGCAGGAGCGCCACGAGCTGGCCCTGCACTACGCCGGCCAGGCACTCGACGTACGCGAGCAGCTCGGCGACCGGCGCGGCACCGCCCAGAGCCTGATCATCCTGGCGACCGTGCAGCGCAACCTGGGCGAGCCGAACGCCGCGCTGTCGGAGGGTCTGGAGGCGCTGTCGATCTGCCACGAGCTGGGCGACGAGCACGCCGAGGCGGAGACGCTGCTCTGCCTGGCCGAGATCTACGACCTGCTGCGGCTGCCGCACGACGCGCGGCGCGACGCGGAGCGCGCACTCGCGGGCTACACGGCGACCGGCGACCAGTACGGCTGCGGCCGGGCCCTGTGCGCGCTCGGCCGCATCGCGCGCAACGGCTCCCGCTACGACGAGGCGCTGTCCTGCTACGAGCAGGCCCTGGCCGTGCAGGTCGAGCTGCACCACGAGCAGGGCAGGGCGGAGACGCTGGGCGACATCGGGCTGGTCTACTGGCGGCTGGCCGACTACCGGCGCGCCGACGACTATCTCAACCAGGCCCTGGCCATCAGCCGGGTGATCAACGACGAGCCGGTCGAGGCCCGCATGCTCAACCGGCTGGCGCGGGTGCGGCGGCGGCAGGGCAGGCCGCAGGTGGCGTTCACGTACGCGCTGGAGGCCCTGGACATCGTGCAGGGCAAGGGCATCAGGCGGGCCGAGGCGGACGTGCAGGAGACGCTCGCGTACACGTACCTGTCGCTGGGACAGCACCGGCCCGCGCTGCGCGCGGCCAAGGCGGCGCTGGCGATCAGGGAGGAGCTGCGCGACAACCGGGCGAGCGCGCTGCTGTCGGTGGCGCAGGCGCTGCACGCGGCAGGGCGGCCGGCGGCGGCGCTGGAGCCGGCGAGGGAGACGGTCGAGCTGCAGCACGAGAGCGGTACGCGCGACCGCTGGGCGGCGGCGCTGACCACGCTCGCCATGATCCTGCTCGACCTCGACAGGGCCGAGGAGGCGCTGCCGTACGCCCGCCAGGCCAGGGACGTGCACCAGGACTGCGGGACGCGCCGCGACCTCGGCTGCGCCTCGCGGGCGCTCGGCCTCGTCTCGGCCCGGCTGGGGCGGCAGGAGGCGGCGGTCGCGCATCTGCGGGAGGCCGTGCGGACGCTCGAAGAGGTGGGCGATCTGGTGGAGGCGCGGCGGGCCGCGGAGGAGCTCCGGCTTTTCACGTGAAACACCGATAAAAGTCGTGAAATCTCGGTTCTGAGGTCGCAGATCTTTCGCGCGGCTTCTCGTTTCCTGGACTCACCGGCCGATTCACAAGCGGAGGTGATCCGGATGCTCAAGAACCATCTGCGGCAAGACCTTCAATGGCTCAAGCGACAGGCGCGCAAGGACCGGCGGATCACACTCGCCGTGCTCGGCGGGCTGCTCGCGGCCTGGGCCCGCCAGCTCTCCGACGTGCAGGGCGGGAACCCGTCACCGGTGCTGCTCGCGCTCTCGGCCGCGCTCGTCCTGGTGTCGGGGGCCGCGTGGCTCGTCTCGGCGTTCTTCGTCAGCAGGAGCCTGCGCGTGCGCCGCGAGCCGGCCGAGGAACTGCGCTGGGTCGCGCGGATCGGGCTGGGCAAGGAGTGGGCGTTCTGCTCGCTCAGCGCGTACGTGGCCTGGCACCTGCTGCAGTTCCTCACCGCGCTGGTGATGAGCTGAGCGGGACGCGGTCCAGTTCGTCCACCCTGATCGCCGCGCCGGTGTGGACGAACTGGACGAGCTCCGCCACCGGCAGCTCGGCCAGGCCGAAGTCGGTGTCCGCGTGGGCGTCGCACCAGGCCACGAGCTCCTCGGCGTTCGTCAGGGGGCCGGCGAAGTGGACCAGGCTGACGTACCAGCGGTCGCGGACCCTGCCGTACTCCAGGTCGCGCACGCCCCTCGACTCCAGGCCACTGGCGAAGCGCTTGCGCAGCGTCTCCAGCGTCTCGTCCACGGGATGCGCCCCCACCAGGACACCGCCTTTGTGCGGGGTGACGCCCGCCAGGTAGACCCACGCGGGCGGCAGGCCGTCCGCGGCCTCGGCCAGCGCCGCGGCGTACGCGCGGCGCAGCGGGTCGTCCTCGGGGATCACGCTCCGGTACGGCTCCAGCGACCTGAGCGTGACGTGCAGGGCCGGGCCGCCGTGCACCCAGTGACCGGGGGCGTGCACGGTGGCCGCCAGGTCCGTCAGCCGCCCGACGACCTCCCCGGCCGGCCGCAGCACGGCCGCCGCGCCCCAGCGGGCGCCGCCCTCCACCATGGGCACGTCGTGGGTGGCCTCACCGGCCAGCAGGGCCGCCCGCCCCCGCTCGCGGAACTCGGAGAAATCGGACATCCGAGCAGTATGCCAAACCTCTTCCGAGGTCGGCGGGGTGATCGCGGGAATCAGCCGCAAGCCGCGCGGCCGGTTTTTCGGGTCACTGTCATTCCGTGGGTCAGACCCTGGCGGGAAGCACTCCCCTCCGTCATCACTGTCAGTCGGAGGTGGTCGCGGCGGGGTGCGCCGGGCGGTCGGGTTTCGGGAAGGCGGCGCGGTGGGGGCCGTCGTCGGGATCGAACTCGTGGCGGATCCTGGCGCAGTCGTCCAGCAGCGCGCCCTGGAGGAAGCGCAGCTCAGGGTGGCTCGTGCGGTGGAAGGTGCCCGCCATCCGCCGGTGCTGACGCTCGCCGTCGTCCAGCGCGGCGCGCAGGTCCTCCATGTCCTCGCGGCTGCCCGGGCTCACCTGAAGCATGCCGAAGTGACGGAAGATGCGCGACAGCGCCGACAGCTCGTCGGCGAGCGGCTCCGGCAGGTCGGCGCCGCGCTCGCCGGGCAGCCCGCGCACCCCCGCGACCAGGTCCACCAATCCCCTGGCGACGCCCCTGAGCTGGTGGCAGGCGTGGTCGAGGCAGGTGGCCGCCTCGGCGACCTGGCGCAGCCGGCGGTCGTAGCGGCGGCGGCGCAGCGACAGGCGTACGGACTCGGCGGCCTGCTCGGCGGCCTCCTCGGTGTCCTCAAGGCGCTGCGACAGCGTACGCGCCCGGTCCAGCCACTCGGCCGCCTGCTCGTGGTCCCACGCGCCGCGCAGCCCCTCGGCCATGTCCTCGGCCAGGTCCGACAACTCCCCCGACAGGCCGCACAGCTCCTTGCCCGCGTGGTCGACGAAGCGGGGCGGCAGCACGAGCAGGTTCGCCGCGATGCCGATGGCGGCGCCGAGCAGCACGTCGGCGAGGCGGGCGAAGCCGTACGTGCTGCCGAGCGCGAACACCAGCAGCGCCGTGATGGGGATCTGCACGTTCTGGGCCGGCAGGTTGAGCAGCCTGGTCAGCACCAGCCCGGCCACGACGAGGACGGCGAGCGTGGCCACGTTCGGGCCGATGAGCCAGATGAACGCGGTGGCCGCCGCCACGCCCACGATCACCGCCAGGATCTGCTGGGCGCCGCGCACGACCGTGCTGTACGCGGTCGCCGACACGGTCAGCAGCACCCCGATGGGCGCGAGCACCGGCAGGTCGACCTTGAGCACGTACGCGGCCAGCCACCAGGCCAGCGCGCACGCCGCCGTCACCTTGACCGTCTGGGCCAGCGCCTCGCGTTCCATGCGCAGCCAGCGGCCGATCCCCATGGTGCGGACGAGCGTGAGCGCCGACGCCCCGCCCGCGAAGATGCGTTCGAGCGGGTCACCGGCCGGCTCGAACCTGCGCCCCGGTTCCGTCTTCATGTCCCCGTCCCCCTCCCCAGGCCACTGCCCAGCTCAGGGGCGGATAGAGCCGGGCGTGACCGGGTAGCGGCAGGCTGCGGTGAGGGGAGTGGGTGGACATGCCGGGAGATCTGGTCGTTCCTGACGGCGCGCTGGGCGTGGTGGTGTTCGTGCACGGCAGCGGCAGCAGCCGGTTCAGCCCGCGCAACCGGTACGTGGCCGGCGCGCTCAACGAGGCGGGTCTCGGCACGCTGCTGTTCGACCTGCTGACGCCGGAGGAGGAGGCCGACCGGGCGAACGTCTTCGACATCGAGCTGCTGGCCGGGCGGCTGCTGGAGCGTACGGCGCAGGTGCGGGAGCAGCCCGGCGCGGCCGGGCTGCCGGTCGGCTACTTCGGCGCGAGCACGGGAGCGGCGGCGGCGCTGTGGGCGGCGGCCGAGCCGGACAACCCGGTCGCCGCGATCGTCTCCCGCGGCGGGCGGCCCGACCTGGCCGGCGACCGGCTCGCCGCGGTACGCGCCCCGGTCCTGCTCATCGTGGGCGGCAGGGACCCGGTGGTGATGGAGCTGAACGAGGAGGCCGCGCGGCGGCTGCGCGCCGAGACCAGGATCACGGTGGTGCCGGGAGCCACGCACCTGTTCGAGGAGCCGGGCGCGCTGGACGCCGTGGCGGAGCATGCCCGCGGCTGGTTCGTCACCCACTTCAGCGGCGCCCGTACCGCCGTATGAACACGCGCGGGAGTCGCCCGGCCACGTTGAAGTAGATCGTCGTTTGTGCGAACGTCAGGTGGCGGACGGCATCCCGACGTGACGGATGGTTGCACACGTGCCCTTGCTGGAGATCGACGGTCTCACCTGGCTCACGCACGGCGTCCGGCAGCGACTGTCACCCGGCCCGCTCACTCTCGACGCCGAGCAGGCCGCGGTCGTGGTGGCCGGCGACCCGGCGGCGGGCGAGGCGTTCGCCGACGTCCTGCTCGGCCTGGAGTCGCCGCACGAAGGCCGGCTCCGCCTGGACGACCGCGACGTCACCGCGCTGTCCACCGCGGACCGCGCCATCGGGCTGGTGCCCGCGGGCGGCGGTCTGCTGCCGCACCTGACCGTCAGGCGCAACCTCGAACTGGCCGCCCGCAAGGACCTGGCCCTGGTGTCGCACGGGCAGGTCGCGTACATGTCGGGGTGGATGGACATCCAGGGCTTCATGCGCGCCAAACCACACGAGCTGGCCCACGACGAGCGGCTGACCGTCGCGCTCGCGCGGGTCATGTGCCGGCCGATGCCGCCGAAGGTGGTGGTGGTCGAGGACCGTACGGGCTGCGAGCCGTGCCACGCGGCGGTGAGCCGGGCGCTGCACAGCAAGCTGGCCGTGCTCATCGTCACCGACGACGGCACCAGGGTGACCAGCCTCGCCTCGTCCGCGCGCGTCTGGGAGATCACCGATGCCGATCAGCCGTAGGGCGTTCCTGCTGGGGGTGCCGGCACTGGCCGCCACGGCCTGCGCGGGTCAGCCGCCGCTGCGGGTCGCGGTGGTGTGGAGCGGCGCGGAGTTACAGCGCTTCCTGCGGGTGGTGGACGCGTACGCGGCCGGCTCCCGGCGGCCGGTCAGCGTCTACTCGGCGGGCGACAACATCAGCGCGCTGCTGCGCGGCCCCGCCGAGAACGTCATCCCCGACGTGGCCGTCATCCCCAGGCTCGGGCTGCTGTTCGACCCGCTGGTGAGCCCGCGCATCCAGCCCAGGGTGGGCGGGCACGTGCAGGACGCGTTCTGGCGGGGGCTCGTGACGCCGTACGAGGGCGGGCCCGAGCTCGGCACCTGGTTCAAGCTCGCCAACAAGTCGCTCGTCTGGCACCGCAAGGATGAGCGGCACGCCCCGGCGAACCTGACCTCATGGATGCCCCGACCCGGCACGGTGGCCATCGGCGCGGCCGACGGGTGGGTGCTCAGCGACTGGTTCGAGAACGTGCTGCTCGCCTACGCGCCCGAGGTCTACGACGGCCTCTTCGCCGCGGCCACGCGCGGCGACCCGGAGTGGTGGGGCAGGAACGAGGTGGCCGAGGCGCTCACGGTGCTGGCGCTGATCTGGCGCGAGGCGTTCACCCCCGACCAGGGCAGGCGGGCGCTGACCCTGCAGTTCCACGACTCGATACTCGACGTCTTCCGCTACCGCGGCGCCGACGTGGTGGCCGCGCCCGACTTCGCGCTGCCCGTCATCGAGCGCTACGCCGGCAAGGACGTCGCCCGCCACTTCTCCTTCCCCGGCCACGCGGGCGGGCCGCCGCCCCTGGTGGCCGGCGGCGACGTGGCGGTGGCGATGCGGGGCGGCGGGCAGGACGCGCTCGACTTCGTGGAGTGGCTGACCAGGCCGCGCGGGAGCGACGAGCACGACGCGCTGACCGACTGGGTGGACGAGGGCGGGTTCCTCACCCTCGACCGCGAGCCCTCTCACCCGCTGCTGCGCGAGCCCGCGCTGGCGCTGCGCGGGCGCGAGGGCCGCCGCTACGACCTGTCCGACCGCCTGATCGGCCGTCTGGAGGGCGGCGACGGCCGCGGCCTGTGGCGCGTCCTCACGGAGCTGTTCGGCGACGTCGCCGCCGGCACCGCCGCCCCCGCCGGCGCCGCCCAGGCCGCCCGGGAGAAGATCGTCACCAGCCTCACGAAGGGCATCGGCCGATGAGCGGGCGAACGAGCGCCGTAACGAGCGGACGTCACGCCCTCCTGTCCGGGGTGAGCGCGCCATGAGCGGGCCAGACGCGTTCTTGTTCGAGGTGGCGCCGCATCACGATGCCGGGGGGCCGGTGAGTGCGCGCGGCATCAGCCGGTGGCGGGCGGCGCTCTATCTGCTGCTCGCGGTGGTGCTGTCGGCGGGCGTGATCCTGGCGCCGCTGCTCGGCACCGTGCTGATCAGCTTCTCGCGGCCCGGCGCGTGGTCGGAGGTGCTGACCGACCCGCAGGCGTGGCAGGCGGTCGGCAACACGCTCATCTGGTGGGTGCTGGTCGTGGTGGTGTGCGCGGTGGGGCTCGGCCTGGCCTGGCTGGTCAGGACCGCGGGCCCTGCGCTCGGCCTGGTCATGCGGGTCATCCTGGTGCTGCCCGCCGTGGTGTCGCCGCTGACGACGGGCGCGATCTTCCGGCTGCTGTTCGACACCAGCAGCGAGCGCGGCATGGCCGCCGCCGTGCTCGGCCGCGACACCGCCTTCCTCGGCCCCGGCTGGATCTGGCTGGTGCTCGGCCTGGCCTTCGTCTGGCAGTACGCGGGCGTCGCCTTCCTGGTCTTCCACGAGGCACTCGCCAGGCTGCCCGCCCACCTGCTGCGCGTGGCCAGGGCCTTCGGCGCGGGCCGCGGGCGCCGGCTGTGGTCCGTCGTCCTGCCTGCGCTGGCCGGGCCGGCCGCGCTGGCGTACCTGTTCGCGCTGGTGGCGGCGGCCCGCGTGTTCGACCTGGTGCTCATGGGCGTGCCCGGGTCGATGCAGGCGCTGGTCGAGGGCGGCGGGCTGTACTGGTGGCGGCACAACGACGACCTGGGGTACGCCAGGGCCGCCGCGCTGGCCGTCCTGATGTCCCTGCTGGTGGCCGGGCTGGCCGCGCCCGCCCTGCTCGGCCTGCGCGGGCGGGTCACCTGGGCCGGCTCCACGCCGTCCGCGCAGCCGCCCGCCACGAGTGGCCGGCGGCTCTGGCCGCTCGGCGGCGCGGTGTCGGTGCTGTGGCTGCTGCCGTTCGCGGCACTGCTCATCACCTCGCTGCGCGACCCGGTCGCCGCCGCGCGGAGCGGGTGGTGGAACGGCGAGCCGTGGACGCTCGGCTCGTACGCGGAGGCGCTGACCGACAGCGCGTTCACCGGGGCGCTCGGCACCACGTTCCTGCGGGCGGTCACGGTGGTGTGCGTGGTGCTGCTGGCCGCGGTGCCCGCGGCGTACGTGCTGGCCCACGAGCACCTGCTGCCGCGCCGCACCTGGCGGCCTGTCCTGCTGGTCTCGGTGGCCCTGGCGGTGCTGCCGCCACAGGCGTTCGCGGTGCCGCTGCAGCAGACGCTGAGCCCGATCGGCACGGCACCCGCGCTGACCATCGTGCACGCGGCGCTGGTGCTGCCGCTGGCGGTGCTGGTGCTGCACAACGCGTTCGTCCGGGTGCCCGCGCCCATGCTCGCGCGCGACCGGTGGGAGCTGGTGCACTTCGTGCGCGAGGCCCGGCCCGCGGTGGTGCTGGCAGGAGTGCTGACGTTCGTCCTGGTCTGGAACGATGCGATCGTCGGGCTGCTGCTCAACTGGCCGTCCGGCGACCACCTGCCGCTGATCCTGCTGGAGCAGGCCCGCCACTTCATGAGCGCGGCGAGCCCGCTCGCGGCCCAGGCGGTGCTCGCGACGGCGGTGCCGGTGCTGGTGCTGGCCGTGACCGCGCGGCTGCTGTACCGGGGCCTGACGCGGGGGGTGCGCCGGTGACGGACATCTCGCGCAGGGAGCGGCTCGGCTTCCGGCTGTCGCGGCTCTACCGGCTGGCCGCGGCGCACTGGGCGGAGCTGGGGGTCGGCGGGGCGCTGACGGTGGGCGGCGCGATCCTGATCCTCCAGGAGGAGCTGGCCAAGAAGCTCGTCGAGCTGCTGCCGATCTGGGCGGTGGCCGGGCTGCTCGCGGTGTTCGTGGTCGTGGTGCCGGTGGTGGCCGGGCTGGTCACGTACCGGATCCGGCGTCAGCGCGCCCGCCCGCCGCGGCTGGTGCCGGCCACGATGCCGTTCCCCGACCGGATCGACGAACTGATCGGCCGCGCGGCCGAGCTGCGGCGGATCAAGGCGGAGGCGCTCGAACGCGGCGTCGTCGTCGTGCACGGCGCCATCGGCATGGGCACGTCCACCGTCGCCGTCCACGCGGTGTGGGAGCTGGAGGGCGAGGCGCGCAGGCAGCGCTACGCCGACCTGCGCGGCGCCGACCGGGACCGCCCCGAGACGCCGCTGAGCGTGGCCCAGCGGGTGCTGCGCACGCTCAACCGGCCGCCCGGCGGCATCCAGGAGCCCGGGGACGCCACCGAGGAGGTCATCGAGGCGCTCACCGGCACCGGCCAGGTGCTGCTGCTGGACAACGTCAGCTCGTGGAGCCAGGTCGAGTGGCTGCCGACCCGGGTGCCCGGCGCGCACATCGTGATCGCGGGCACGCTCGCCGACCAGCCGCCGCAGCACATCGAGCTCATCCAGCTCGGCCCGCTCGCCCCCGACGCGCGGCGGGAGCTGCTGGCCCGGCACATCGGCGACGACCGGGTCACCCGCGAGCCGAAGGCGCTGGAGCTGCTCGCCGACGCCTGCCTCGGCAGCCCGCTCGAACTGGTCAGGGTCGGCCGCTGGCTGGCCGGCAACCCCGGCGTCTCCCTCCAGTCGCTGGTGGACGACCTGCGCAACCTGTCCATCCCCGACACCCTCGACTTCGTGCTCGAACGCAGCGTCAGGCAGCTGCGGCCGACCGCCAAGCGACTGTTCGTGCTGCTGGCCGGGCTGCCGATCGCCGAGGTCGACCACCAGGCGGCCGCCGCGCTGCTCGGCGTGCCGTCCGCGGCCGACGCGATCGCGGAGCTGGCCGAGCTGGGGCTGGTGGAGAACGTACGGATGACGCGGGTGCGGGTGTCGGGGACCTTCCGCGGCAGCGGCGCGGCGGACCCCGGCACCGGCACGGCGGCGCGCCCGCCGAGGGAGATCGCGGCCTGGCGGCGGCTGGTCGAGCACTTCGCCGAGCAGGCCACCGGGTACGCCGGGCGGCTGCCCGCCGAGGAGGCGCGGACCTGGTTCGCGATGGAGGACCGGGTGCTGCTGCAGGTGCTGGCCCGCGAGGAGCCCGCGCCGCGTACCGGCCGGGCGCTGGCCGAGATCGGCGACGCGCTGGAAACCTGGTTCCGGCTCGAACAGCGGCACGAGGACCGGCTGCGCGCGGCGGCCGAGCTGGCGCGGGCCGCCGAATCGCTCGGGGACGAGCAGGTGCAGGCCATGGCCGAGCTGCGGCAGTGCGCGATCCTGCTCACCACGGGCGACCCGCGCGAGGCGCGCAGGCACTTCGACCGGGCGGCGGCGGTGCGCGTCAGGGTCGAGTCGTGGCCCGCCGACCTGCACCTGGCGCACGCGGCCATCCTGCTGTCGGCCGGCGACGAGTACGAGGCCGTGGAGTCCGCGCTGGTCAGGTACGGGCAGGCGCTGACCGGCGGGCACGTGGCCGGGCAGGCCATCAGGCTGGCGAACGTGGCCGCGCTGCTCATGCGCAAGGCCCAGGCGCACGACCACGAGGGCGCCGCCGGCAAGGCCCGCGGCCTGCACACCAACGCCCGGGTGGTGCTGTTCGAGGCGCTCGACCTGGCGCGGAAGGCCGGCGACCAGGCGACGGAGGCGCACGCGCGCGAGCTGCTCGCGCTCGCCCACCACTACCTTGGCCAGAGTCACGACGCCGGCCTGCACCTGGACGAGGCCGAACGCCTCTACGCCGGGACCGCCGACGAGTTCGGCCGCGGGCGCTGCCTGGTGCACCGGGCCGGGATCCTGCTGGCGGACCCGGCGCACGAGCCCGGCGCGGTGGCGGGCCTGCTCGACCAGGCCACCTCCCGCCTGCCCGCCGCCGGCATCAGCACCGCGCTCGCCCACCTGCACCTGAGCAGGCTCCGCCCGGAGCGGGCCGCCGACCACCGCGAGAAGGGCCTGAAGGCCCTCCACCCATGGGACGGCATCGCCGAGCCGAAACAGGTCGAGGAGCTACGCAAACTCCTGCAAGTCCCCTGACCCGCCCGCCCTGCAGGGTGCCGGCGGCCCGCCGGGCGCGAAGCCGCCTCCCGTCAGACCGCCACCGTGGCGAGGGTTCTGCCGTCGAAGGTCTGGATGGTGAAGTGGTTGAGCTCGTCCTGCGGGAGGCTGGTGCCGCCGTGCAGGAGAAGCGGGTCGGGTGAGCCCGGCACGCCGTACCCCTTGTCCGGGATGCCCCAGCTCGCCACCACCTCGGAGCGGCCGTCGTCGCCGACCGCCATGAGCCGGCACTGCAGCGGGCCCTTGACGCCCTTGAGCTCCAGCGCGACGTGCGTGCCCCAGCCCTTGTCCTCCACGCCGACGAGCCCGGTCACGCCGGTGGCCGGGTCCGTCACCGAGTAGGTGCGGCCGGTCATGAGCAGGGCGCGGGCCGGGCTGTGGATGCTGTCGGGATCGGGACCTGCGGTCGTGGCGCTGACGCCGAGATAGACGCCGGCCGCGACGAGCACGCAGGCCGCCGCGGTCATGAACGCGCGGTGCAGGCTGCGGCGCCGCCGCTCGGTGGCGGCGCGGCGGACGAGGAGCGATTCGACCTGCGGATCCGGTGGTTGCGGCAGCAGGTCGTCCGGATGCACCCCCTTGATCAGCTCTCCCATGGCGGCGAACGACCCCACCTCGGCGGAACACGTCCCGCACCCGTGCAGATGGCGCTCGAAGGCCGCCCGCTCATCCCCGTCGAGCAGGCCCAGCGCGTACGCGGCCACGTCCTCGTGATGTACCTCGGTCATGGCGCCACCCCCCTGTCATCGTGACGCACCTTGGTCACGGCAGCGTCACCCCCCTTTCCTCCAGCGCGACCCGTAAGGCGCGCATGGCGTAGTACACGCGGGACTTCACCGTGCCGACGGGCACGCCGATCGTCTCCGCCGCCTCCTGGAGTGTGCGATCCAGGAGGAACGTCTCGGTGAGCACCTGCCGGTGCGCCGGGGAGAGCGACATCATCGCGTCGGTCACGACGATCTCGCGCAGCAGTTGTTCGTCCTCGGCGGCCACGGGCTGGGCGCGGTCGGAAAGGTCTTCGACGGTGTCGAGGGGGCGGGCGCTGTTGCGGCGCCGGTCGTCGATGACGACGCGCCGCGCGACGGTCGCGAGCCAGGGCATCAGCGAGCCGGATTCCGTGCGCAGGTCGTGGAGGTTGCGCCAGGCTCGTACGAGCGTCTCCTGGACGACGTCCTCGGCCCAGCGGCGATCGCCGCCCGTCAGCCTGATGGCGAAGGCCAGCAGGGGGGCGCCGTATTCGCGGTAGAGGGCTCGGACCATGGCCTCGTCCGTTACGCGGTGATTCACCACGGGCGGGCTCCTCGCGCTGCGGATATCATGAAATACCGCACTCGGTACGCTGATATTGGGAAATATCACTCTAGCGACGGCGCGCCGCGCGGGTGGGGTATTTTGCGAACCTCGCCGCATAGCCAGATTATTCCGCTAAATCGTGCTTCAGTCCCCCGGAGAGGGGATTATGATCATTCGGTTGACGATCCGCGATCCGGCGGCAGGCACCGCCGCCGACGCCGAGGTGACGGCGGAGCCCGAGACACCCATGGCCGAGAGCCCGCTCGTGCCGGGCGTCACGATCAGCGTGGGCGAGCCTGAGCGTACGCAACCCTGGCGGCCCCTCGCGGCGGCGGGCGCGATCCGCGCCTTCGCCGGCCCCGACGCCGGCCGGGTGGTCTGGCTGACGCCGGGCAGCCACCTGATCGGCCGCGAGCGTACCGACATCGACCTGCTCCGCGACTTCGACCGGGCCTTCTCCCCCGCGCCCGCCGCGCGCATCACGATGCCGCGCGACGAGGTGCCGCAGCGCAATAGGCGGTGGCGCTGCTTTCGTCGCTGTTGCCGCTGCCCAATTCGGTGGCGATGGCCATCGCTTCGACACGCTGCCCACGCTGCTGCAGGACATGCTCGCGCCCGCTGAGCTGAGCCGCGCCTACCTGGCCGCGTCCCGCCGCCTCGACCTCGTGCAGCTCGCGACCTTGACCCTGTAGCCGGCCGCTGACCACGATCGGGGGCATGCGCTTTCCCCGCGTCAAGCCCGAGCACGCCCCGCAGCGGCTCGGCGACGGGACCGTCCGGCTCGGCGGGGCGATGTTCGGCCTGGCCACGGAGATCCGGGACGCCGACGGCCACGCCTGGTCGGCCCTGACGCTCATGGACGGCACCCGCGCACCCGCCGAGATCGCCGCCGAGCTGCGCGCCGGCTTCGCGACGCTCACCCAGGAGGAGGCCGACGAGCTGGTGGCCGCGCTGCTGGCGTCGGGCCACGTGGAGGAGACGTCGCCGGGCCCCTGCGACGAGCTGAGCGAACGGGAGAAGGACCGCTACAGCCGCAGCCGCGACTACTTCCGCTGGGTGGACCTCACCCCGCGCGACCACGGCTGGGAGCCGCAGGTCACGCTCAAGTCCGCGCGCGTGCTGCTGATCGGCCTCGGCGGTACGGGCACCCACGCCGCCTGGTCGCTGGCCGCCTCGGGCGTGGGCCGGCTGCACCTGGTGGACCCCGACGTCGTCGAGCTGTCGAACCTCAACCGGCAGATCCTCTACACCGAGCCGGACGTCGGCCGCCCTAAGGCGGAGGCGGCGGTGGAGCGGCTGCGCCGGGTCAACTCCGACATCTCAGTCACCGGCGAACCGCTCACCGTGGACGGCCCCGACGCGCTGGCCCGCCTGATCGACGGCTTCGACGTACTGGCCCTCTGCGCCGACCGGCCCGGCGAGCCGGACGGCATCAGGACGTGGGCCAACCGGGCCTGCGCGCGGGCGGGCATCCCGTGGGTGACGGGCGGCTACAACGGGCCGCTGGTCAGCGTGGGCGTCTTCGGGCCCGGCGGTCCGTGTTTCGCGTGCGTACGGGCCGGCATCCCGCCGCAGCCCGGCGGCGGCTACGCCTGGCCCGGCGTCACCGGCATGTCGGCCGGGCTGTCGGGCCAGCTCGTGGCGTACGACGTGGTGCAACTGCTGACCGGCCTGTCGGCCACCCCGCCGGGCTATTTCCACGGCCTGTCATTGCTCGACCCGGATACGCATGTTTTTGCGCGATATCCCACCCGCAGCGGGTGTAATTTCTGTTATTAAGGGGGATGCGAAGGGAATCATACCGTCACCCCACTGTTTTCCTGACTTGCCCGGTAAGGAGTGCCATGAGCAACCCCCCTGCCCCGCAGAATCAGCAGGAGCGGAAGGCCCCCACCACGATCACCATCCGCCGCCTGGCCAAGGCCGAGACCCCGGCCGTGCTCCACCCCAGCCACGGCAACTCCAACTGAGCGAATTTCGGGGCGACCGCCGGTAATGGGGCATGGACGATTTCTTCTTCGAAACTCAGGGCCGTCCTATGCGCCGCCGCTCAGTGACGCGTCCAGTTCGCGGTGCTTGGCGATGGCGGTCTTGAGGAAGTGGCTCATGCCCTCCAGGCCCTGCATGACCTGGCGGGCGCCGTTGTTCCACCGATCGTAGTCCTGCTGGAACTTGCCCGAGGCGCGCTCGGTGACGAAGTCGCTGGTCACGAGCTGGTCGATCATCGCCTTGAGCTGGGTCGGTTCGCGCTGAACTCCTCAGCCATGCGGCCCCTCCTCGATGTCCTCGTAGGCGCGCCAGTCGCGGTAGACCGTCTCGACGACGCGGGCGCCGGCGGCCCGGCTCTCCATGCGCAGCCGCAGGCGTACCGGCAGCCCCGCGTCGTCCACCTGCACGGTGAACCGCACCGGGCCCTCGGCGCCGACGCCCGCGAACGACGCGGCGTCCTCCTCGCCCCGCACCCGGTGCGCGAGCGCGGAGCCGGTGAGCACGCGCCCGCCGCCCTCGGCGGGCCTGCTGGTCACGCCGGTTCCCGCCGCGTCGAGCAGCGCCTTGATCGTGTACGGCGAGCTCAGCTCCCGCACGCCGGGCGCCTGCTGCTGGGCGCACGGCTCGTTCGGCGGCCTGGCCGTGTCGAACGCCGCGCCGCCCGCCACGCCCCTGCTCCCGACCAGCGAGACCGTGACGGGCGCGGGGGCGTTCCCGCAGGTCAGCTTCATCGCGTACGCCGTGGACGCGGCCCCGTCGAAGCTCAGCCGCCCCTCGGCCACGGTCTCCCCGCTCACGTGCCGGAACGTGGCCGTGCGCGCGCCCATCGCGTCGACCAGGTCGTCCGTGGCGGCACGCCGCTCGCCGCCGGACGCCAGGATCACCACGCCGGCCGCCACGGCCACGGCGAGCACGCCGATCGCCAGCCCCGCGAGGTAGGCGGGCCGCCGCCACAACGGCCCGGGCGGCGGGGGCTCAGGATGCCGGACCCGCTCGTACGGCATCGTCCGCCGCTCGGCCGCCATCAGCAGCTCGTGCACCGAGCCGTCACTGCGCCGCCCAGAGTGCCGCCCGGGATGCCCGAGCAGGATGCGGACCAGGTCCACGGCCGGCGGGCGGGCACCCGGGTCCGGGCGGCGGCACTCGTCGATCACCGCGCGCAAGGCGGGCGGCAGCCGGTCGAGGTCGGCGCCGTCGTCCGGCAGCCGCCCCGTCGCCGCATACACCACGACGTCCGCCCAGTCGCCGACGTCGTGCCCGGGGAACAGGCTGTCCCTGGGCCCCGGCGCGAAGAACGCCTGCCCCTGGGGTGAGATCAGCACGTTCGCCGGGCTGAGCCGCAGCCCCGCGATGCCGCCCAGGTGCAGGCGCGCCATCGTGGTGGCGGTGCCGAGGGCGAACAGGTAGAGCCGCTCGCCCGTGAGCGGGCCCGCCGTCGCGAGGACGGCGGTCAGAGGCTCGCCCATGCCGAGGTAATCGCGCGGCCGAAGAGCCAGGCCGTCGCTCCATCCCTGAAATTCCATCGCCGTCCCCATGGTGGCCGGTCAGCGTGGGCGGCACCGCCGGTGATCGCGTTCCGGCAGGTCATCGGCGGGTGCCGCAGGTCCGACAGGTTGTACGCCGACTCCTTATGGCGGGTTCAACCCATGCCGAGCGGGTTTGCCGGGCTTGACCTTGACGCGACGTCAACGTGTCCCATGAGCGGGGAAACCGCCGGAGGAAGGAAGCACATGGTCAGAGCGGTGCTGCGGATCGTGGGGTTCGAGGTCAGGGGCCTGGCCGCCATCGCGGCGTGGATCGTGCGGCGGCGGCACGGGGTGCCGGACGGGGCGACGGCGCTCGCGTACGGCAAGGAGCAGGCGTTCATGCTGGGCCTGATGAGCTTCGCGATGGCGGTCGAGACCGTGGTCGTGGACCTGCTGCTGGCCGCGCTCGGCGTGCCCGGCTGGCTGCGGTACGGGGTGCTGATCGCCGACCTGTACGGCCTGCTGTACGTCCTCATGCTGGTCGCGGGCTGCGCCACCAGGCCGCACGTCGTCACCGCCGATGAGCTGCGCGTCAGGTACGGCGTCTACCTCGATCTGCGGGTGCCCCGTGAGCTGGTGGCGGGCGTACGGACCGGGCGGGCGTACCACCAGGGCGGCATGATCACGGTCGAGGGCGGGCGGCTGACCGTGGCGGTCTCCTCGCAGACGAACGTGACGGTCGAGCTGGCCGAGCCGGTCACCGTGGTCCGCCCGCTGGGCCGCCGCGCCGAGGTGACCTCGGTGAGGTTCTTCGCCCAGGATCCCGAGGCGGCGGTGGCGGCGCTCAAACCCGGCATCACCACTCGTACGAACGGCTAGGCGAACCACCTTCGCGGCGTTACCGTCCATTCAGCACCATCTCGGGATCTTCCACCCCTCGACCTCGGATGGAGGCGCCGCCTTGCTCTTATCTAGGCGTACGTCCTGGAAAACGAGATCACCCCTCATCGCGGCGATCGCGGCACTGTCCCTCATCACGGTGATGCCGGCCGGGCCGGCGCGGGCCGCCGCGCCGCCGGACATCTCCCTCACCAACGTCAAGGCCCACCTGTCGCAGCTCCAGTCCATCGCCACCGCCAACGGCGGCAACCGGGCGCACGGCAGGCCCGGCTACCTCGCCTCGGCCGATTACGTCAGGTCGCAGCTCGACGCGGCCGGCTACACCACCACCCTGCAGTCGTTCACCTACAACGGCGCGACCGGCTACAACGTCATCGCCGACTGGCCGGGCGGCGACCCGAACGACGTGCTCATGGTGGGCGCGCACCTCGACAGCGTCACCGCGGGGCCCGGCATCAACGACAACGGCTCGGGCAGCGCGGCCGTCCTGGAGACCGCGCTCGAAGTCTCCCGCCAATCGCTGCAGCCGGCCAGGCACCTGCGCTTCGCCTGGTGGGGCGCGGAGGAGCTGGGGCTGCGGGGGTCGCAGTTCTACGTGAACAACCTGCCGGCCGCAGAACGTACGCGGATCAAGGGGTACTTGAACTTCGACATGGTCGGCTCCCCCAACGCCGGATATTTCGTGTACGACGGCGACAACTCGGACGGCACGGGCGCCGGGCCAGGCCCCGCCGGGTCCGCGGCTTTGGAGCGCACCCTCCAGGACTACTTCACCTCCATCGGCGTCCAGACCCGCGGCACCGACTTCGACGGCCGCTCCGACTACGGGCCGTTCATCGCGGCGGGCATCCCGGCCGGTGGCACGTTCACGGGGGCCGAGGGCACCAAGACCAGCGCGCAGGCCGCGCTGTGGGGCGGCACCGCCGGGCAGGCGTTCGACGTCTGCTACCACCGCTCCTGCGACACCACGGCCAACATCAACGACACCGCGCTGAACAGGAACGCCGACGCCATCGCCTACGCCGTGTGGACCGTCGCCACCGCCGTACCGCCGGTCGTGGTCTGGCAGGACACGTTCGAGACGGCCACGGGCTGGACGGCGAACCCGAACGGCACCGACACGGCCGGCACCGGGCTCTGGGAACGCGGCGACCCGCAGGCCACCACCTCCAGCGGCGCCAAGCAGCTCGGCACCACGGTCAGCGGCACGAACGACCTGGTGACCGGCCGCCTGGCCGGCTCGTCGGCGGGCGACCACGACATCGACGGCGGCGTCACCTCGATCCAGTCACCGCCGATCACGCTCCCCTCGGCAGGCCCCCTGAACCTGTCCTTCTCGTACTACTTGGCGCACGGCTCGAACGCCTCCAGCGCCGACTACCTGCGCGTCCGCGTCGTCGGCAGCACCACGACGACCGTGCTCAACCAGCCCGGCGCCGCCGCCAACCGCAACGGCGCCTGGACCACCGCGACGGCGAGCCTGAACGCCTACGCGGGCCAGACCGTCCGCCTCCTCATCGACGCCGCCGACGCCTCAGGCGCCTCCCTCGTGGAGGCCGGCCTGGACGACGTCACCATCACCCGCTGACCGCGACCGGGGCGAGAGTGCCCTCGCCCCGGCGAAGCGGACTACCGGGCGGACTACGGGGCGGTGCGTGGCGGGATGCCGCGCAGGTCGAAGGCGAAGCGGGCCGTCGAGTCCGCGATGGCGTCGGCGTTCACGTCGAACACCTTCGCGTTGACGTTCGCGAGGGTGTCGCACGCCTGGTGGTAACACGGGTCGTACGGCGTGCCCGCCGTGCCGCCGAACATCGCCGCCTCCTCCGGCGTCTTGATGCCCTCCGCGCCGGTGAAGATGCCGCCGGCCGGGATGCCGACCGCGATGAACGGCCCGTAGTCGGAGCGTCCGTCGAAGTCGGTGCCGACGGTGGGCAGCTTGCGGCTCTTGAAGAAGTCGGCCAGTTGACGCTCGATCTTGGCCGAGCCGGCCGGGCCCGCGGGGGAGCCGACGCCGTCGGAGTCGTCGCCGTCGTACAGCTTGTACGCGTGGTTCGGCGAGGCCACCATGTCGAAGTTCAGGTACACCCTTATCCGGTCCCGCTGCGCCTCCGACAGCGACTCGACGTACTGGTCGGACCCGAGCAGCCCGATCTCCTCAGCGGCCCAGAACGCGAAGCGCATCTTGTGCTTGACCGGGTAGAGCGCCATCTCCTCCGCCACCTCGAGGACGGCGGCGGTGCCTGAGCCGTTGTCGTTGATGCCGGGGCCCTCGGGCACGCTGTCGAGGTGCGCGCCGACCATGACGACGTCGCGCGGGTCGCCGAAGCGGGACTCGGCGATCACGTTGTCGTTCTTGCCGAGCACGAGCGTGGCGTCCACCTTGACCCTGGCCGTGGTGCCGGGGTTCGCGGCCAGCTCGGCGCCGACCGCGAAGTCGGTGTAGAGCATGGGGATGCCGGCCCGCCACTCGCCGAGGTCGAGCGGGGTCGAGTCGGTACGTCCAGGCTGGCCCTCGTTGAAGACGATGACCGCGGACGCGCCCGCGAAGCCCGCGTTGCGTACCTTCTGGGCGAACGGGCAGGTGCCGCGCTGGATGAGCGCGATGTTCCCGGCCACGAACCCGGCGAAGTCCGCCTCCTCGCAGCCGCTGGTCGAGGTGGGCTCAGGGGTCGGCGGCAGGGTCAGGTCCACGCCCTGCACCTGCGCGGTGACGTCACCGGGCGGCGAGGGCTGGAAGGTGTGGAAGTCCTGCTCGGCCACGTACGCCTTCGGATCCGGCGAGACGCGCTGGAGCACCGCAGGGGCGTTCTCGGTCCAGCTCTCCACGTAGTCGATCGGCTGGAGCGTGACCTTGTACCCCGCCTTGCGCAGCTTGCCCGCCACGTAGTCGCGGGAGGCGTTGTAGCCGGGCGTGCCCGCGGCGCGGTTGCCGCCGTTCGCGGTGGCGATAGCCTGCAGGGCGTCCAGGTGTTTCTTGGCGCTGGTCCCCTTCACCTGCTTGACGAGCAGCTTGGCGAACACGTCGTCGAGCCCGCCCGCGTGCGCCGGTGCGGCCGTGACGAGCGATAACGCGAGCACGGCGAGCAGTACGGTGAACGTCCTTCGCATAGGGTCCCCCAGGGAAGGTCGGAAGAGCGGCGATTCCCCCCGAGCAGCCGCCCCCGGACGGTAACCCGCCAACCGACCAGCGTGAAGACCCATAAATCCGGACTTATCCGCCGCCAGCCGCGCCGCCCACAGCCCCCGCCGCCAGCCACGGGCGACGGCCCGGCTCCGCGGGCGGCAGTCCGGCGCCGCAGGCGGTTATCCGGTGCGGCGGGCCCGGACGGCTAGTCGGCGCGGCGGGCGCGGGCGCGGCGCTTGCCCTCGTGCATCGCCTGTACGCGCGCCACCGGGATCGTGTGCCCCTCCTCGACGAGGTCGGCGGGCAGCGCCTGCGGCGCCGGCATGTGCTCGGCCCACGGGTCGCCCTCACCCAGCCGCTCGACGGCGGTGCGGATGGTGAACTCGCCAGGCCGCACGCCGTCGAGCTCGTCCCAGGCCACGGGGAACGAGACGGGCACGCCGGGCCGGATCCGCGGGCTGTAGGCGGCCGCCACCGTCGCGCCGCCCGCCCGGGTGGAGTCGAGGAACACCTTGCCCTCACGGTCCTCTTTGATGAACGCGGTGGTGGCCAGCGCCGGGTCCAGCCGCTCGGCGCGGGCGGCCAGCGCCCGGGTGGCGGCGGCCAGGTCGTCCATCGCGGTGCCGGGCACGACGGGCACGAACACGTGCACCCCCTTGGCCCCGCTGGTCTTGACGGCCCCCGCCAGCCCGCAGTCGGCCAGCGCCTGCCTGACGAGGTGCGCGCCCCGGACGGCCGGCGCGAAGGAGTCGTGCTCGGGCGGGTCGAGGTCGAGCACCATGTGCGTGGGGTGCTCACCGGCGTAGAGCGCCGGGTGGTACTCGACCGCCCGCTGGTTGGCGAACCAGAGCAGCGTCCTGCGGTCGTCGCACAGCGCGTACGTGACCTGCCGCCGCGCGGAATCCGCCCACATGGTCACCGACCGCACCCAGTCGGGAGCGTATTTGGGCAGGTTCTTCTGCATGAACGGCTCCTGCCCCGGGCGTACCCGGATGACCGAGAGCGGCCGGTCGCGCAGCACGGGCACCATCCGGCCCGCGACCGCGTCGAGGTAGTCGACCAGGTCCCGCTTCGTGGCGTCGGCGCCGTCGAAGAGGGGCTGGTCGAGGTTGGTCAGGGAGACCCCGTCGCGCGTCTCGTCAGCGGCCACCCGCCCTACGATGCCCACACTCGAACGTGTGGTCAACAACCCGGCCTGTTAGAGTGAGCCGTTGACGCGGGGTGCCCGGAAAGCCGGGCTGAGATCACACCCGTCGAACCTGATCTAGTTCGCACTAGCGAAGGGACGTCATGGCAGCGAACGCCGTTCCCAAAGTCCTGACCATCGCGGGCACCGATCCGAGTGGCGGGGCCGGCATCCAGGGCGACCTCAAGACCTTCTCCGCGCTCGGCGCGTACGGCATGACGGTCGTCACCGCGCTGGTCGCGCAGACCACGACGGGCGTGACCGGCATCCACGAGGTGCCCGCCGCGTTCGTGGCCCAGCAGCTCGACACCCTGCTCACCGACGTGCCCGCCGATGCCGTGAAGATCGGCATGCTGGGCGACGCCGACCTGATCAAGGCGGTGGCGGCGGCGCTCGACACGTACCGGCCGCCTCATGTCGTGCTCGACCCCGTCATGGTCGCCAAGAGCGGCGACCGGCTGCTGCCCGCCGACGCGGTGAGCGAGCTGCGCCGCACGCTGCTGCCGCGCGCCGACCTCATCACCCCCAACCTGCCCGAGGCGGCCGACCTGCTCGGCGAGCCGCAGGCGAGCGGGCTGCCCGAGATGCACGCGCAGGCGGCCAGGCTGCGCGCGCTCGGCGCCCGGCAGGTGCTGCTCAAGGGCGGCCACCTCGACGGCGACACCTGCGTCGACGTGCTGGCCACCCCCGAGGGCACGATCGAGCTGGCCGCGCCGCGGGTGCCGACGCACAACACCCATGGCACGGGCTGCACGCTGTCCTCGGCCATCGCGGCTCTGCGGCCCCGCCACGACGACTGGCCCGGTGCGGTGCGCGCCGCGAAGGACTACCTGACGCAGGCGCTGCGCGCCGCCGACTCGCTGGGCGTCGGCCACGGCCACGGCCCGGTCCACCACTTCCACAACGCCTGGTAACCGGCCCCCTTCTCGCGAAAGAGACGCGATGTTCTGCGATGACATCTGGCAGCGCACGTCCGAGCTGATGCGCGCCATCCACGAGCACCCCTTCGTGACGGCACTCGGCGACGGCTCGCTCGACCGTGAGACGTTCGCCTTCTACATGGTGCAGGACGCCCGCTACCTGGAGGCGTTCTCGAAGGCGCTGGCCGCCGCCTCCGTCCGCGCCGACGACTCCGACGAGGCGGCGTTCTGGGCCATGAGCGCGCACACCGCGCTGGTCGCCGAGCGCGAGCTGCACTCCGGCTACATCGAGGAGCTGGGCGCGGCCGTCAAGGGCATCGCGACCTCGCCGACGTGCCTGGCGTACTCGTCGTTCTTGCAGGCCACCGCCCTGTCGGCGCCGTATCCGGTGATCGCGGCGGCGGTGCTGCCGTGTTTCTGGATCTACCAGGACGTCGGCACCGCGCTGCTCGCCAAGGCCGGCGACGATCCCGCGCACCCGTACGCCAAGTGGATCTCCACCTACTCCGACCCCGAGTTCGCCGCCTCCGTCGAGCGGGCCAAGGCCATCACCGACCGGCTCGCCGCCGCCTCCCTCCCGGACACCCGCGAGGCGATGGCGCAGGCGTACGGGCGGGCGGCGGCGTACGAGTGGATGTTCTGGGACAGCGCGTGGCGGCGCGAGGGCTGGCCCACGGCCGCCTGGCTGGCCCCCTGACGCCGCTCAGGGCGACTTCGCCATCAGCTCCTTCTCCTCGCGGGTGGCGATGAGCCCCGACGGCGCCACGATCGTGGACTCCTGGAACGGCGCCTCCGTGTCGGGCAGCGGTTCGCGCAGCCGGATCGCCTTGATCCAGATGCGGGCGGCGTCGAGGAGGACCACGATGATCAGCACGGCGAAGAGCGCGGCCAGCACGCCGTCAACGGTCGAGTTGACCACGATCTGCCGCATCGCGTCCTCCGTCCTGGCGGGCGCGAGCAGTTGCCCCTGGTCGAGCGCCGCCTGATAGCGGTCGCGCTGGGCGAAGAAGCCGAGCGTGGGGTCGGGCGAGAACACCTTCTGCCAGCTCGCGGTGAGCGTGACGGCGGCGTCCCAGGCCAGCGGGACGCCCGTCACCCACGCCCACTTGAGCCGGCCGCTCTTGATCAGCAGCGTGGTGGCCACGGTGAGCGCGACGGCGGCGAGGAGCTGGTTCGCGATGCCGAACAGCGGGAAGAGCTGGTTGATGCCGCCGAGCGGGTCGTTGACGCCCTGGTAGAGGAAGTAGCCCCAGGCCGCCACCACGACGGCGCTGGTCGCGACGAGTCCGGGCCACCAGCTCACCCGGGAGATCGGCTTCCACAGGTTGCCGATCGTGTCCTGGAGCATGAACCGGCCCACCCGCGTGCCCGCGTCCACGGTGGTGAGGATGAAGAGCGCCTCGAACATGATCGCGAAGTGGTACCAGAACGCCTGGAGTCCCGCGCCGCCGAGGAAGCCGGAGAAGATCTGCGAGATGCCCACGGCCAGGGTGGGCGCGCCGCCCGTCCGCGCGATCAGCGTCTCCTCCTGCACGGCCGCCGCCGCGGCCTGCAGTTGCTCGGGGGTGATGACGAAGCCCATGTTCGTGACGGCTTCGGCGGCGCTCTGCACGGTCGCGCCGACGACGCCCGCCGGTGAGTTCATCGCGAAGTAGAGGCCGGGGCTCAGCACGCAGGCCGCGGTGATCGCCATGACCGCCACGAACGACTCCATGAGCATGGAGCCGTAGCCGATCATCCTGACCTGCGTCTCCTTCTGGATCATCTTCGGCGTCGTGCCGGACGAGATCAGCGCGTGGAAGCCGGACAGCGCGCCGCAGGCGATGATGATGAACACGAACGGGAACAACGACCCGGCGAAGACCGGCCCTTCGCCGTTGAAGGCGAAGTCGGTGAACGCGGTCGTCCGCAGCGGCGGCATGGTGACCGCGATGCCGACCGCGATCAGCACGATCGTGCCGATCTTCATGAACGTCGACAGGTAGTCGCGCGGCGCGAGCAGCATCCAGACGGGCAGCACGGCGGCGACGAACCCGTACGCGATGAGCCACAGCGCCAGCGCCGACGGGCTGAGCGTGAAGGTCGGCGCCCAGCTCGACTCCTGCACCCAGCCGCCGGCCATGATGGCGAGGATCAGCAGCACGACCCCGATGACCGTCGTCTCGACGACCCTGCCCGGCCTGATCACCCGCAGGTAGAAGCCCATGAACAGGGCGATCGGGATGGTCATCGCGATGGAGAAGACGCCCCAGGGCGACTGCGCGAGCGCGTTCACCACGACCAGCGCCAGCACCGCGAGCAGGATGATCATGATGGCGAAGACCGCGATCAGCGCCGCCGCGCCGCCCACCGGGCCGATCTCCTCGCGGGCCATCTGCCCGAGGCTCCTGCCGTTGCGCCGCATGGAGAAGAACAGCACCACCATGTCCTGCACGGCTCCGGCGAAGATCACCCCCGCGATGATCCAGATCGTGCCGGGCAGGTAACCCATCTGCGCGGCCAGCACGGGACCGACCAGCGGCCCCGCCCCCGCAATGGCGGCGAAGTGGTGGCCGAACAGGATGCGCCGGTCGGTCGGGTGGTAGTCGATGCCGTTGTCGAGCCGCTCGGCGGGGGTGGCCCTGCGATCGTCGGCCCGCAGCACCTTGCGGACGATGAAGCGGGCGTAGAAGCGGTAGGCGATCGCGTACGAGCCGAGCGCGGCGCACAGCAGCCACACCGCGTTGACGTTCTCGCCTCTGGACAGGGCGAGCACCGCCCAGCCGACGGCCCCGACGAGGGCCACCGCCGTCCAGATGATGATGGAACGCAGCTTCACCGGTTACCTCCCATGTGTCTGGCGACGGACAGGATCAGTCGTGAGCCGTGTTGTGTGCCGGACGGCCCAGGCAGCAGCGCAGCCCGGCGTCCGGCAGCAGGTCGGTGGTGAAGCGCCGCCAGCGCCACAGCGGGCGGCAGTCGATGGTGACGGGCAGCTCGGCGAGGTGCACCCAGGCGGTCGGGTGGGCGTACACGAGACCGGTCGGGCCGAGCTCGCGCGCCCGGCGCGGCAACCTGCTGCGCCGCAGCGGCCGGACCGAGAACTCGCCCGCGTCCGCGCAGCACAGACCGGTGACGTGCCAGTCGAAGAAGACCACTTCGTCGGCGCGCAGGGCGTCACGGGCGGCGGGGGTGAGCGTGACACGGGACATCCGTGGCTCCTGGTGAACAGGCAGCTCAAATTAACGTCGGCCTTACCCTGCGGTTGCTCGGTCGAAACGCTTCAGTGCCTCACGAAACGATCACGTGGGCGATCCGCACGACTTATCCGGAAATTTCGCCTCATTTACACCATGGACAACAATCCGTCACCTAGGTACGTTCGCTAGCGAAGCGATGACAACGCTGTCATTCCTGGTCTCCCCCCGACGAGGAGCAGTGAACGCCATGGTCTCCCGACGCGAATTCCTCCTGGCGAACGGCACGGTCCTCGCGGCCGGCGCACTGGGCCTGAGCCTGCCCGCCGCCCCCGCCGCCGCCTCCACCTCCGCCCCCTTGTTGCCCGGCTTCGGCCGCCCCACCCGCCTCGACTACGCCGACCTCGCCACCCTGCACGGCGACGACCAGCTCCTCCTGACCACCCTTCAGGGAGTCGTCAACCGCCGCCGCCCCCGCCTGTACTTCAACTACAACGAGGAGGGCTACGACGAGCGCTGGCTGTCCAGCACCGGCGCCGCCGTCACCCGCCACGACCGCCCGCTCGACCTCGTCGCCCGCTACCGAGGCGAGGTGCGCGGCGCGATCCTGCACGACCCCGGCGTCCCCGACTCGGTGAACGTCGCCACCACTCTGGCCGGCCTGGAGAACGCCGTCGCCGCCACCGCCGAGCAGGCCGAGGAGCACCGGCTCAAGGTCATCACCGACCTGCGCGGCCGCTTCGACCCCGACGACGTGCTCGCCACCTACCGCTGGCAGCTCGACACACTCTGGCCCCGCTGCACCCACGCCCTGCTCAGCGGCCTGCCGCCGACCAGGACCGTGTCCGTCGAGAACGTCCAGTGGCGCGAGATCGCCAGGGAGACCGAGCGCATCAGGGACACCTCCAACCGCGAGGTGCGCACCTTCGACCTCAGCCAGGAGCTGTCCGGCGAGGAGGGCGTCTTCCTGCGCTTCCAGGACTCGCTCGGCGACGACGGCTGGGGAGCCTCCGTCGGCTCCTTGGTCGTCAAGTCCGACGGCACCCAGATCGCCGCCTTCACGCCCGGCACCGACGCCGAGGCGCCGTACCTCTTCGACGGCGTCAACTCGGCCGTCGGCGCCGAGTCCAACCGCTTCGCCGACGGCGGCGGCTACTTCATCTACCGCTTCACCCCGCCGGCCGGCACCCGCGAGCTGCTCGTCGAGGTGGACCTGTGGAACCAGTACCTGGTCACCGCCACCACCACAGCGCCCACCCGGGTCGAGCCGTTCCCCTACTTCCGCGACTACACCGTGGCCAGCCGGGCCATGGTGTTCTGGCTGCCGCCGTCCGGTGAGACCGGCAAGCTGCTCGACGAGATCTTCGGCAAGGTCAGGCCCACGACCCCGTACGCCGGCTGGTTCTCCAACGACGTGGCCGGCGAGTGGGGCGGCGTGGACCGCGCCTCCCAGCACGCCGTGGAGGTCGTGCCCGCCGACTACTACATGAACGGCACCGTGCACGCCGGCGTCGCCGCCAAGGTCTCCGACCGCGTACGCCCGCGTCCCCGCGCCACCCTGCGCAACCGCGTCTACCTCACGCTCACCGTCGGCGAGGGCGACAACATCCAGTACTGCCAGCGGCGCATGCGGCAGCTCTGGGACGACCCCGCGCGCGGCCGCGTCCCCACCAACTGGACGGTCAGCCCGCTGCTCGCCGACATCGGGCCCGCGCTGCTCGCCCACTACCAGCGCACCGCCACCGAGAACGACCTGCTCATCGCCGGGCCGTCCGGCGCCGGTTACACCTACCCGGGCTCGTGGCCCGAGGCCGACCTGGCCGCCTACACCAAGCTCACCGGCCGGTTCCTGCGGCGCACCGGCATGGACCTCGTCTACGCCTACAACCACCGCAACGCCGACGACGACGGCTGGGTCGCCTTCGACGAGCGGATCGCCGCCTCCTACCGCAGGAACACCCCGATCCGCGGCATCATCCAGTCGTGGGAGACCGGCGACCTGCAGACCCACGTCGGCGGGCTGCCGGTCATCGGCAACCTCTACCCGCAGGGGAAGGCGCAGGAGTACCGCGACGGGCTGCTCAGGCACATCGAGGGCTGGGACGGCTCCACGCCGCTGTTCATCGCCGGCGCCGTGAACGCGTGGAACTGGACGCCGACCGACATCGCCGAGCTGGGCGAGCTGCTGGGCGACCCGTTCGAGATCGTCCGCGGCGACGCCTTCTTCGACCTCCTCAACCGCCACCTCACGAAGAAGTAGAACGGCCGGCCTCGGCTGCTGGAAGTGGGGTGAGGCCGAAGGCGGCGGCGAGGTCGGCGGCCAGGTCGTCCAGGGTCCGCGAGCCGTCCACGTCCACGACGGGCAGGCCGGTCTCGCGGGCCTGGCGGCGTACCTCGGCGTCCCACAGCTCGTCCCGCGCCACCCGCACGGCCAGCGCCGCGGCCGGGTCCACGTCGCCGTAGGTGGCGCGGGCCGCGGCGGGGTCGGCGTAGCGGGCCGCCAGGTTCCTGCGCCGGAACCCCGGCTCCGGCAGCAGGAACACCGCCTGCTCAGGGCGCTCCAGCAGCGGCGCGAGCTCGCGGGGCAGCGGCCGGAAGTCGTCCACCAGCACCGGCCGATCGGCGGGCAGCGCCAGCAGCTCCTCGACCACGAACCCGAACGTCTCGCCGTGCAGGCTCGGCATCGCGCGGAACACCTCTTCCGGCGCGCGCCCGGCGAACCGCTCCTCCTTGGGCATCCGCACCAGAGCGCACATGTACGGCTGCCGCTCCGGCGTGCACCGCCTGGCGTACCGGGCCTCGGCACGATCACCGTCGTAGACGGACAACTCGTACCGCTCGGCCAGAATCCGGGTGATGGTGCTCTTGCCGGCCCCCGTCCCACCCGCGATCCACCGTACGTGCGCCAGCTCGTCAGCTCCCATGCCTCCACCCTTTCACGACCCCCGAGCACCCCTCCGTAAGCTGAGCCGCGAGGCGTCCGTGTACCCCGCCCACGCCTGACTCTGAGGGCTTCTACCGGAAGCTGGGGCTCCGTATGACCGGTGAGGTCAGCGAGGGTGAGACGGTCGGCGTTCTCGACCTGGCGTGAAGTACGGCTCGGCGGCCTCCAGCCGGGGCGTGGGGACGTTCAGCCGGCGGGCCTCCGCCAGCGCGTCCCGGCAGATCTCCCGCGGCTCCTCGGCCTCGGGGTCGGAGTGGGCCGCGAAGTTGCCGCGTACCAGAGGAAGATGAGCGGTCAGCCACGCGAGCGCGGGCCCCGTCAGCCAGGTGGGCGCACGGAACGACCGCACGATGGCCCGGTGCCGGCGCAGATCGACGCCGCGCGCCTCGACGAGCGGGAGCAGCTCGCGCGTGACCCGCATCGCCTCGCGCAGGTCGCCCGTCTTTCCCACCAGGTCGGCCAGCGAGCCCAGCCGCACCCCCTGTGAGTGGAGCCCGGCATCGGCCACGAAGTGCAGCCACAACCAGCCGCGGAAGTCGGGCCGCTCCTTGACGCGGAAGCCGGCCGTGCGGAACGTCTGGCGTGCGGCCCGCTCGCGTAGGGTCGGGGGCCGGCCGAGGGTGCCGAAGACGACCGACGACAGCAGCATCCCCCGGAGCACCCCGTCATCGCCGAACCCGCCCCCCGCCTGCGGGAAACCCCACGCGACCCGGGCGGGCGGCAGGTCGCCGACGGCGGCGAGCGGCTCGGCCCAGAGATTGCCGAAGACCAGCACGGTGGCCTCGCCGAGGCGCGGCGCGAGGAAGGCGGCCGCCTCCGGGAGACGGTGATGCGGCACGCTCAGCACGATCAGCTCGAAGTCGTGGTCTTCCGGGAGTGTCTCGCGGTAGCGCGCCGGGTACGTCCCGGCGACGCGCCGCCGCCCCACCCGTCGGCGCGTGTCCGTCAGGTCGAGGTCGATCGTCTCCCCGTACGTCGCGGCGCGCCCCGGCCGTACGTAGAACTCGACGTCATGCCCCGCCTGCCGCAGAGCCCAGCCGTAGATGCCGGCGATCACGCCCCGGCCGACCATGAGGATCCTGATGGCACACCTCGCTATGATGAAGTGGAGACAATCTCCACTTCCTGGAACATATGGAGACGGATTCCGCTTTGTCAACACGGGATGTCACATGATCGCCGCAAAGCCGCCGCGCGCCGGCACTGAGCGTGCACGAGGTGCCGCATGACTGCAGGAAAACCGCTGCGCGCCGACGCCCGGCGCAACCGCGCAGCCCTGCTCGCCAAGGCCCGCGAGGTCTTCGACGCCGGAGACTTCTTCGACCTGCGCTACGACGACTTCGCCCAGCTCGCCGGCGTGGGCGTCGGCACGCTCTACCGGCACTTCCCCACCAGGGAGGCGCTGGCCGAGGCGGTCTACCACGAGGAGGTCGCTGCGCTGTGCGACCGCGCCCGCCACCTCCAGTCGGCACTCCCGGCGGAGGAGGCGCTGGCGGCCTTCCTGCGCGGCATGGTCGACCACATGCACGCCCACCAGGGCCTCGCCCGTACGTTGGCGACCCTCATGACCAGCGGGTCGGAGCCGGTCGCCGAGGGCAGCCGCGCACTGGAAAAGGCCGTCACGGGCCTGATCACCGCCGCCGCGAACGCGGGCGCCGTCCGCGACGACGTGGGACCCGGCACCGTGATGATGGCGCTGCACGGCATCGGCGCCGCCCACGACCGCCCCGACTGGCGAGCCGAGGCCGACGGCGTCATCACCCTCCTGCTGGACGGCCTGCGCTCGCGTCAACCCAGAGTTGACGCTAGGCCAACGTCAACCTATGGTTGACGCATGAGCACCAACCCGGTCCGCCTGGACGACCTCATCACCGCGATCAGAAGCCGCCACCCCGACGGCGACCCCCTGAGCGAGCTGTCCGACGCCGTCACGCTCGCCGAGCACATCGGCGAAGTCGCGGACCACCTCATAGGCCACTTCGTCGACCAGGCCCGGCGTTCCGGAGCATCGTGGACGGAGATCGGGCGTAGCATGGGCGTCACCAAACAGGCCGCCCAGAAGCGATTCGTCCCCAAGGAAGGCAGCAGCGCCAAGCCCATGACCGACGACCTGCAGACGTTCACCCGCTACACCGATCGCGCCCGCATCGTCGTGGTCAAGTCCCAGGAAGAGGCCCGCGCGTCCAAGCACGCGCAGATCGAGCCGGCCCACCTGGTGCTGGGCCAGCTGCACCAGCCCGACGCCCTGGGCGCCGTCACCATGGGCGCGCTCGGCGCGCCCGTCGATACGGTCAGGAACGCGCTGGCGGCGGCGCTCGGCACGGGCCCGGGGAGCGCGGAGCAGTTCCTGCCGTTCGCGGCCCAGAGCAGGAAGGCGCTCGAGCTCGCCGCCCGCGAGTCGCTGCGCCTCGGCCACGACTGGATCGGCACCGAGCACCTCCTGCTCGGCGTCCTGTCCCTCGACGACGCCCCGGTGGTGGGCGTGCTCGCCGGCCTCGGCGTCACCAAGGAGCCGGCCGAGCAGCACATCGTCCGTACGGTGGGCCAGCTCCGCAACCTCACGTGACCGGCGACGCGATCACGGAGGCGAGCAGCCGCGTCTACGAGCAGCTGCGCGGCGGCGACCTCGACTACGCCACGCTCCTCGACCTCGTGATCGTGCTGGACGACCACGGCGTCAGCACCCCCGCGACCAGGGAGTTCCTGGAGTCCGACCCTGCCGACCTGTCCCGGGTGGCGCAGGCGGTCCTGCGGGAGACGTCGTTCGAGCCGCCGTTCGCGGTCGAACCCGGCTGGTGGCGCACCCTGGAAGAGGCGCTCGCCGTCGTGGAGCGCGACGCCCGCGCCACCGGCGTCACCGGCACGCTGCGGCTCAACGTCCCCGACTGGGACCCGCACGGGTACGCGCGCGTGGAGTTCCGCGGCGCTTACCAGGGCAACGGCATGGCCCCCTCGACCGGCAGCGACCCGGTCGGGGCACTCGCCGACGTCGCCGACGCCGCCCAGGAGGTCATCGTGGAGATGATCTGGCGGGCCTGGCCCGTCTGTCCCGAACACGACCGCGGCCTGTGGGTCGCGCATCTGGACGACACCGTCGCCTGGCGCTGCACGTACGGCGGCGCCCACCTGGTCGCCGCCGTCGGCGAGCTACCCTCCGTCTGAGGGCCAGTTGCGCAGGACGGCGTCGAGCGCGTCCAGGGTGCGGTTCCAGGACTCGTCGACCGGGCGCGGGGTGTGCCGGAACGCGCCGACCATCTCCAGGCTCACGTATCCGTGGAAGGCGGCGCCCAGCATGCGTACGGCGTCGGTCTGGGCAGGGTCGGGCAGGTCGTAGCCGCGCAGGATCGCCCGCGTCATCTCGGAGTGGCGCGGGGCCGCGCTGTCGGCGGCGGTCTCGTAGTCCATCTCCAGCTGCGCGGCGGCGTACCGGCCCGGATGTTCCTTCGCATAGTCCCGGTACGCGTTGGCGAACGCCACCAGCGCGTCCTTGCCCGACCGCCCGGCGAGCGCGGTGGCGGCGCGGTCGGCGAGCTCGGCCAGGGCCAGCTTGGCCACCCTGATCCGAAGGTCCTGGAGGTCCTTGACGTGTGAGTACAGGGCCGCCGGCTTGACCCCGAACGCGCGCGCGAGCGCCGAGACGGTGACGTTCTGGAAGCCGATCTCGTCGGCCAGCTCCGCCGCCGCCTGGGTGAGGCGTTCCGCGGTCACTCCCGCACGTGCCATGCGCTGCCTTTCATCGCTTGCTACGCTATTTAATCAGTTGCTTACGAGCTTTAAGAAGGACTAGCGTCGCCGCTCATGCGTCCCATCACAGATCACGACATCCGTACATCTTTCATCAACTGCTCCAAGGGTGAGGCCAAGCGGCTCGGCACCCCCAAGGATCTCGCGGACCTCCCGTGGGACGACCTCGACTTCCTCGGCTGGCGCGACCCGGGCGCCCCCGAGCGGGCGTACCTCGTCGCCGACCACGGCGGCACGCTCACCGGCGTCGCGCTGCGCGTGACGTCCGGCGCGGCGCGCGCGTTCACCTCCCGCAGCATGTGCTCGCTCTGCCTCACCACGCACACCAACGGCGGCGTCGCGCTGATGACCGCCCGCCGCACCGGCGAGGCCGGCCGTCAGGGCAACACCGTCGGCCAGTACGTCTGCGCCGACCTCGCCTGCTCCCTCTACACCAGGGGCAGGAAGAAGGCGCCCGGCGACGGCGCACTCATGGACGAGTCGCTGACCGTGGAGGACAAGATCGCCCGCGTGCGGGTCAACCTGGAGGCGTTCCTGGACAAGGTGACGGCCTGATCCTGATCACCTCGTCCAGCAGCCGGCCGGCGCTCTCGGCGGGCGACTCCCCCTCGGTGTGCAGGACGGTCGTGGCCAGCTCGCGGGTCCCCGCGTCGTGGACCCATTCGTGCAGGAAGTCGTGGCCGTCGCCGGTGATCCAGTCCGTCCCCTTGGTGGCGATGCTCCGCTCCCGCAGCACCCGTACGGACTGGTCGGGGTCGGGGGACGGCACCACCAGCACCACGTGCTCCACCGGCCGCAACGCCTCCCGCACCCGCTCCCGCAGGTCGGGCCGGGTGTACTGGCCGTGCCCCGCGCCGAACGCGATGACCGCGTCAGGATGCTCGGCCACGACGCGCTCGACCGCGTGCGCCCGCGCCGGCTCCCACTCGCGCTCGGCCGCGACCCTGCCCACGGCGCGGATGCGCTCGCGCAGCCGGTCCATGCTCCAGCCCACCTCGGCGTAGTAGGCGGCGCCGAGCGCGTCGACGTCCACGAACCGCCGCCCGGTGGCGGCGGCCACCGCCTCTCCCAGCGTGCTCTTCCCGGTCGCGGCCGGACCGATGAGCACCATCCACGCGCACATCCCCCCATTTTCGGCTGACGGTGGGAGGGCGCGCCTCGGTAGCGTGCCCGCCATGCGACTCACGGACGTGACCTCCACCATGGAGACGATCTAGGCGAACTTCCTCTTGAGCAGGTCTTTGGCGGCCTGAGGGGCCTTGGCGGGTGAGCCGGCGTCGAAGGGCGGCTGGGGGTCGTACTCGATGGCGAGCTGGATCGCCTCCGCCGTCGTCCGGTCCTTGAGCCGCGCCACGAGCGCGAGCGCCATGTCGATGCCCGACGACACCCCCGCCGCCGTCACGACGTCGCCCTGGAACACCACCCGCTCCGGCGTGTAGGTCGCGCCGAACGACTCCAGCACGTCCACGGCCCCCCAGTGCGTGGTCGCCGACAACCCCTTGAGCAGCCCCGCCGCACCCAGCAGCAGGGACCCGGTGCACACCGAAGTCGTCCATGCGCTCGTCTCGTGCATCCGCCGGATCCAGTCGAGGAGCGGGCGATCGTCCAGCAGCGCCCTGGCCCCCGGCCCTCCCGGGACCAGCAGCACGTCGCAGGCGTCGATGTCCTCGAAGGCGGCGTCAGCGGTGAGGGCCAGCCACTTGGGGACGTCGCGGACGGGCCCGGCCTGCTCGGCCACGAAGACGATCTCAGCGTCCGGCAGGAACTTCAGCACCTCGTACGGGCCGACGGCGTCGAGCGCCGTGAACCGATCGAACAACGGAATGGCGATGCGCACGGCGACTCCCTCGGCAGAGGCGAATGCTTGCTTTGCTAAGTTAGCATGTTAAGTTGTGGACAGAAATCTCAGCTTCACCCTGCACGTCCTCACCGCCCGCCTGGATCGTGCGGCCGACCGGCTCCTGCGGGCCGAGCACGACATCTCCTACAACCGCTTCCTGGCCCTGACCCTGGTGGGGGAACTCGGCGCCTCGACGCAACGCGCCCTGGCCGACGCCCTCGGGGTCACCGAGCCGTCGGTGAGCCGCATGACGTCCGTCCTCGCCGCCGACGGGCTGCTCGACGTCCGGCCCGACCCCGGCGGCGGCCACCGCCGCCACCTGAGCCTCACGGACAAGGGACGGCGGCTCGTGGCCTCGGTCCAGCAGGGCTTCGAGGAACGCATGAACGCCCTCGTCGCCCACAGCGGGGTGCCGTACGCCGAGTACGCCCGGCACACCGCGCAACTGCTCGCCACCCTCGACCGCGCAGAACGGGACGCCTGACCGGGCCGAGTACGCCGCCCTCCGCGACACCCTGGCCGACGCCACTCTCGAAACCCTGCCCGGCCTCAACCACTTCGGCCCGGAAGGAAAGACAGCCCCGCTCATGGCCGACCACGCCCGTGCCTTCCTTCTCTGACCAGGCTCAGTTGGGGTGGCGCACCATGAAGACGTCCACCTCATCCTCGGCCTCTCGCGTGAACCCGTGCCGGTCGTACAACCGCCGCGCCGAACTGCCCTGCAGCACGTTCAGCCGGACCACGGCCCCTTCCCGATCACACCGCTCCAGCAGCCTCCGCAGCACAGCAGTGCCGATGCCCCTGCCCTGCAGCTCCGGCGCCAGGTAGAAGTGCTCCAGCCAGTGGCAGTCCTCCGCCGACCGCAACGCCACACAGCCGGCGAAGTCACCACCCACCTCGATCACCCACGTGTGCGCCGGCACGAACCCATCCCGCAACCGCTGCCGCACCCGACGCTCGTCGTACCGCCCGAGCCGCTCAAGGTCCTCCCTGAGCACCACGGCCCGCAACTCAGCCACAGCCTCGACATCGCCCATCACAGCAGCCCGAAGCGCCCAATCCCCCACAAAACGCGATGCTATCGCCCCACTGCGGCGCCTGCCGGAGCCGTGTTGCCGCAGGGAGGCATCAGGCCTGACCATGCATAATCGCCAGATGTTCGACTTCGGCATCAATGGATACCGCCCCACCTGGCTGAGCGGCGGCCCGGCAGTAACCGCCGCGCATGGCGCGAGACTGGCCATGCTGGAAGGCCGGAAGCTGACGCGCGCTCTCCTGGTGTGGGATCTCGACGAGGACAGCTGGTTCTCCGATGGCCTGATCCTTCTGGATTTCGAGGGAGAGCAGGTCGAGATCGTCCACCACAAGTTCCATGACACCTCCCTTACGTGGAACGTGGTCGACCCGGCTCAGCCGCTGGATTGGGCCGGCCAGGGATTTCGGCTGGCCTGGCGAGAAGGCATACCGGCTGAATTGGCGCGGCTGCAGGGGCAGAGCCTGCAGGCCGTGGAGCTGCTGACGTGGATGGGGGAAGACCCGGCGTACGGGACGGTGGCTGTCGGATTCGTTTTTCCGCAGGGCCGAGTGACCATCTACAACGCTCTTGATGAGAACGGCATGGACTTCGGAGAGCCCGATCAGCAGTACGCACGCCAAAGCCTGACGAGCGGCTTGCCTGGCTGAACGAGGTCGCGACCGTGGGCACTGACATCTACGGCTTCATTGGGACTCGCCACCCATGTGCTGAAGAGGACTGGTACGAGGGAAAGCCATGGTCGCCGGCCGCGGACCGCCGGCCGACGTCTCGGCCGCCATCCGTCATGCCTACGACTGAGCTAATCACATGGACACCGACGGCCATTCGACTGTAGACACTGTCTACATGAAAGCAGATGCGGGCCTGAGAGACCGCCTGGTGTCGTGCGCGACCGCCATGGTCGCCGAGAGCGGCCCCGAGAACGTCACCCTGCGCGCGATCGCCCGCAGCGCCGGGGTCTCACACGGCGCTCCGCTCCGCCACTTCGCCGGAAGGGAAGCCCTGCTGTCGGCCGTCGCCGCTCAAGGGTTCCGCGATCTCGCCGCACGGGGCCGGCGCGTCCTCGCCGGGCTGCCTCCCACGTACGGCAGCGGGCAACGGCTGCGGGCCGCCTGCCGTACCTACGTGGCGTTCGCCTTCGACGAGCCGGGGATGTTCGCGCTGATGTTCCGCCACGACCTGGTCGACCCGCGCGAACCGGAGCTGGCGCGCGTCAGTCTGGAGGTCTTCGACACTCTGGTGGAGCTGGTACGGGCCCACCAGTCCACCGGCTGGCAGCACCGTACGGACAGCCGCCGCTTGGCGGGCGCCCTGTGGAGCGCGTTGCACGGCTTCGCCCAGCTGTGGATCTGGAACGCCCTGCCCACGGCGACCGGCGCCGCAACCCCCGATGCCGTCCTAGAGGTCCTTCTCCGGGCCTTCGACCTGTCCGCCGTCGAAGGAGCCGGCGATGCCTGATCCGCACCAGCGGGTGGCCGTCTTCGACCTCGACGGCACCCTCGTACGAGGTGACTCCTTCGCCAGCTTCCTCCGGCTCCTCCTCCTGCGCCGGCCGATCCGTGCGGTCATCTCCTTGCTGTCGGCGGTCATCCTGATCCCGCTGTTCCTGATCTCGCGGACGCGCCGCCGAGCGGTGGCCGGGTTCCTGTGGCTGGCCACGATCGGCGTACCACCTCATCGTTTCGAAGCGCTGGCGGAGGAGTTCGCGCTCACGCACGCCGCCGAGCCGCGCCGCATCGCCATCACCCTCGACCGCCTCCGCTCCCACCAGCGCGCCGGCGACCGCGTCATCATCGTCACCGGCTGCGCCGACCCGCTCGCCGGCGCCGTGTGCAGGGCCCTCGGCCTGGCCGGGGTCGAGGTGATCGCCGCCCGCCTCGAACATTCCCGGCGCGCGCACCGGGTGGCGGAAGGCTGCCTCGGCGCCGAAAAGGTCCGCCGTCTGGAACAGGCGGGTGTCGTCCCGCCGATCGACTATGCGTACAGCGACAGCGCCGTTGACCTGCCCCTCCTCCGCGCCGCGAAGCACCCCGTCCTCGTGGGCCCCGCACCCCGTACGCGGCAACGAGTCCGAGCAGCCCTGGGCACGGACCCCGCCGTACTGCCGCTCGAATGAGCGGCTGCCCACGTCGATACGTCACCACTCGCGGGTCGCGATCAGCTCCTCCACGTCCGCGTCCGCGAACCCGTAGGCCGACGCAACGAACCAGAAGTCCTCGGCGATCACCTCGCGGGCCACGGCCACGCTCCTTTCTCGCGCTCAGACCATAGGTGGACGCTGATCATCGGATCGTGCATCCTTGTCTTCCTTATGTCGGCGATCGGATGGCGACGGCCATGGGCATGGGAATGTTCGAAGGTCTGTTTCTGATAGTGCTGTGGATCGTTCCCGCAGTGGCGCTGTTCTTCCTCATCTACTGGGCGGTCCGACTCGCCATCCGACACGAGAAGCAATGGGCTCCGCCTCCGCGCGACACCGGCCCTCGGCGTAGGCGGCACCACGGCTGTTGCCCACATGATGCTCAGGACCGCAGCCAGCGCCCATCCTGACATTCAGCCGGTATCTCGCCATCCCCCGGATCGACCCCCAGCCCCTCCAGCGCATCGAACCATCGATCCGACGACGGGCCGATCCTGATCAGGCCTCGATCGTCACGACGACCTTCCCCCGCACCCGGCCACGCTCGGCGTCCCGGTGCAGGTCCGCCAGGGCTTCCAGCGGGCGGACGTCCGCCTCGACACGAACGACGCCCTTGTCGATCAGCGCTACGAGCTCCGACAGCTGACCCACGTCGTTGCGGGCGACGAACTGGACGGCGTGCGGATGCGCGATCGGCTGAGTGATGGAGACGAACGCCCTGGCCAACCGCGTCACCGAGACGGACACGCCGGGAACCAGGTTGATCAGCACGTCGTTGCCGCCCGGCAAGGGAGCGGCGGTGTAGTCCACGATCTCGTCGGCGCCCAGCCCCCGTACGGCCACCGCGCTGCGCGGACTCGCGGTAGCCACCACGTACGCCCCCGCATGCTTGGCCAGCTGAACGGCGAACATCCCCACACCCCCGCCGGCCCCGTTGATCAGCACCCGGCTGCCACGGCCGATGCGGGCATGCTCGAAGACCGCCTGCCAGGCGGTGAGCCCGGCCACCGGCACGGCGGCCGCGTCCGCCAGCGGAATCCGTTCCGGCGCCCTGGTCAGCAGGCTCGCCTCCGCGACCGCGTAACCGGCCGCCGCCCCGTCGATGAGCCCGATCACCCGGTCGCCGGGGACGAAGTCACCCGCCCCGGTGACCACGGTGCCCGCGACGTCCCAGCCGAGCGTATGCGGCAGGGTGCCGCCGAACACCTCCCGCAGCAGCCCCATCCGCAGGCCGACCTCCGACGGGTTGAACGACGTCGCGGCCACCCTGATGAGCACCTCTCCCGGCCCTGGCTTCGGCACCGGCACCTCGTCCAGCGAGATCACCGAGGCGTCGCCGTACTCGTGGATGCGGGCGGCCCGCATGCTGCCGAGGAAGTCGGCGGCGTGCTCGCTCGCCCACGTCTCGAACGTGCTCGCGGGCGCTCCGGTGACCTCCTCCACGGTCCCGGTGGCCGGGCCGGGCTCGGCCAGAGCGCGCAGCATCCCGTCCACGGCCTGCTCGGGCCACCCCAGCCCGAGCAGCCGCGTCCTGGTCTCTCCCGGAGGCTCCTCCTCCCAGCGGACCGGCCGGCCGATCGCCGCGCCGATCGCCCGCGCCTGTTCCCGCTGGGTCATCGGCCGGGGTCCGGTCAGCGTGTAGACCGCTCCGTGGTGCCCGTCGCCGAGCAGCGCACGCACGGCGACGGCTGCGACGTCCCGCTCGTGGATGGGGGAGAAGATCGCGTCGCCGTACGGCTGCCGCACGACGCCCGCGCGGACCTGCTCGGCCCACCGCAGGGTGTTGGCCGCGAACGCGTGCGGCCGCAAGACCGTCCATTCCCGGGCGTTCTCGGCGATCAGCCGCTCGATCTCGATCTCGTACGGACGCGCGGCGGCGGAGGACAGATAGACCACCCGCCGCGCCCCGACCAGCTCCAGCAGCTCGCGGGCACCCTCGGCCGTGGCGAACGGCCACAGTAAGAACATCGCGTCGACACCGTCGAGAGCCGCCTCCAGCGCGACCGGGTCCGTCAGCTCCCTCGTGATCGTACGGACGTCGGCGCCCGCGTCCTCGGCTTGCTTCACCAGCGAGCGGCCGATGGTGCCGGTCGCCCCACTGACCAGGACTTTTCTCATGCCGTCCACCCTAGGAGCACCAGGAGAGCCGCCCAATGCTTGTGCGTGCGCGATTCATACGCGATCGTCTTCACAATTAGACTCCTTTGCATGGATGTGCTGAGCGACGTGGTCGCCTCCATGCGCGTGGGTGTGCCGCGCTCGGCGCGGGTCGAGTGGCCGGCGCGCTGGGGGCAGCGATTCCCGTCCGCGCCCGGCTCGGCGGGTTTCCAGGTGGTGCTGCAGGGCTCGTGCTGGGCGATCCCGCCGGAAGGTGAGCCGATCGCGGTCGGAACGGGCGACGTGCTGTTCTTCCCGCACGGACACGGCTACGCGCTCGCCGACTCCCCCGCCAGCCCCATCGCGGAGCCAACCTGCGACCCCGACACCGCCGCCGAGCTGTTCGCCTCGGCCTCCCTGGAGGGCGCCAGGCCCGTCACCGTGACGCTCTGCGGCGGCTACCGGCTCGACGCCGGCCAGGCGCATCCGCTGCTCAGAGAGCTGCCCGCGATGATCCACCTGCCTGCCGAGCTGGGGCACGACACCGAGCTGCGCGCCGCCGTCGAGCTGCTCGGGAAAGAGATCGGCGGCCCGCGCCCGGGCGCCGACCTGGTGGTGTCGGCGCTGCTCGACATGCTCCTGCTGTACATCCTGCGCGCCTGGTTCGACGTCCCGATGGAGCACTGCGAGGCCCGCGGCTGGGCCGCCGCGCTGGCCGACCCGGCCATCAGCGCCGCGCTCGACGCCGTCCACCGCGACCCCGCCCACCCGTGGACGGTCGAGTCGCTCGGCCGCCGCGCGGGGCTGTCCCGCGCGGCGTTCTCCCGCCGCTTCACGCAGTACGTCGGGCAGCCGCCGCTGACGTACCTGACCTGGTGGCGGCTGGGCACGGCCGCGCGCATGCTGCGCGACTCCGACGCCGCGCTGAGCGAGATCGCCGGCGCGGTCGGCTACGGCTCGGAATTCGCCTTCGCCAACGCGTTCAAGCGCCAGTACGCCATGGCCCCCGGCAGATACCGCCGACAGGGCTGCCCGCTCCCGGCCCGCACTCCGTCCTTGAGGTGATGGAGCGCGCCCGTTCTACCGCGTGAACAAGCAGAACGGATGCCCGGCGGGATCGAGATAAACCCGTACATCGTCTTGAGGCTGGTATTCCGCGAGCGTCGCCCCCGCCTCGACGGCATGGGCTCCCGCGGTCTCCAGATCGTCCACCTCGATGTCCAGGTGCATCATCATCTGCTGATCCCCAGGCCCGGCAGGCCACGTCGGCCGCGCATAAGCCGCCTCGGTCTGGAACGACAACCCCGCCCTTCCGTCAGGCGCACGAAGAGTCACCCAATCAGACTCCTCGTCCCGTACGACCCAGCCGAGCAACCGCTGATAGAAAGCCGCCAACGCGCGAGCGTCCGGCGCACCGAGCACCGTCGCCGCCAACGCCATCCGTGGCCTGTCGATCACGCCACCTCCCAGCCCTGGTCAATGAGCGCCCACCCCTGCCCCTGAGCCCGAACCAGCTTCCTGATGCCAGCGTCCTGTTTCCGAGCTTCACGGAGATCCCCTTACCTGTATGCCCTCGCCTGCACATGGAAAAGTTCGTGGTACAGGCCGCCAGAGGCGAGGAGTTCGTCGTGGGTGCCGACTTCGATGACGCGACCGGCTTTCCATGTCGTTTCCCGGGAGGCCAGGAGGATTGGAGGTAGGACAAAGAGCATGAGCGAGCCTACTGGTAAGTATTCGATCACCATGCCGCGTGACATCGCCGAGGCCGCCCGAGCTCGGAGTGGCCCTTCCGGACTGTCCGCCTACGTCGCCGCCGCCGTCGCCCGCCAAATCGAGCGAGACAACCTCAACGAACTCATCCAGGTCGCCGAGGCCGAACACGGCCCCATCACGGACGACGAGGTCCAGGCACTGCGCGGCCAACTCCACCAGGCCCGGCGGGAACAGGCCGATAATGGGGCGGCTGCGTGACCTCTTCTCCCGCTGCTCCCGGCGGCACCCTTGTCCTCGACAGCGAGGGACTGGCCAAAGCCGTCCTGCGCGACCGTACGGTCACCGCATGGCTCGCGCTCGCCCGTGCTGACGACCTCCGCGTCATCACCTCTGCCGCCACCCTTGTCGAGGTGATCCACCATCGCGTCAACCGGCCGGCCCTGGAATGGACGCTGTCCCGCCTCGTTATCGAGCCGATCATCGAACCAATCGCTCGCCACGGCGCCACGCTCTTGTCCGACGCCGGCCTCCACGGGGACAAGTACGCCATCGATGCGATGCTCGGCGCCACCGCCCGCGCTGCCCCAGGCCCCGTGACGGTCCTCACCTCCGGCCCCGAGGACCTCGCCGCACTGTGCGGTGTACGGGTCACTGTCATCAAAATTTGAGTCGAGCAGCCCTGAGAGAAACGACGCAGGGACGGCCTGCGTTTGAAGGGATCTCATGACCGCAGGACCACGACCGAGTAGGGCATCAGCCGGCGCCTCTAAGTCGTCGCAAGAGTCAAGGTCGACCACCTATGTTGCAGGCATGGCAGATGACTCCATGACAGATCGATGCGACTGCGGTGCGACGGCCGGCCCACTGGGCATGTGCGTGGACTATTACCACGGGATCCTGGCCGAGGAGCAGTCGGATCCGCAGATGTTCAGGTGGCACGCGTGCGTGGTCGTGACATACCTCCTGCAGCATCCTTCCAGAGCCCACGAGAAGTACCTCGACGACCAGTATCGCCAGTTGCAGCTCTACGTGGATAAGGGCCTTGACGCACTGCTCCGCCTGGCAGCCCATCGGGTGGCACGCAACAACCACCGGGCACGGCCGAGCTACGACACGGCACCGCTGACGGCATTCGCGCCGTTCCCGAAGGGCGAACCTCCCGCCTTCTCGGCCTCGTTCAGCGGGTTGCCGGTCAAGGACGGCAGCTTCGTGTTCGATGGACATTCCGCGTACGGGGATCGCATCAAAGCCATCGCCGAAGCAACGGTGGAGTCCTGGAAATCCGTCCGGAGCTGACGCTCGAAGGCGACACGGGGACCTCCCCGCTGAATCCTCCGGCGCGCGCGCCCGGACCAGCGGGCAGGCGCAGGGCCAGAGCCCCTGCTGCGCACCGCACCACCGCCTTGCTCCATACGAGAGCTACTCGGCGATGTTCCAGTCGAATACCGAAGCCCGACGCGCCCCCGCGATGAGTTGCCCGAGGTGTCGGTCACGCGCACTGGCCCCTCTGCCGCTATTCGCGGTCGCGTGGAATGCGACGTCCGATATCAGCTGAAATAGCTAGTCTGATTCACGCCAGCCCTCGTCAGGCAATCACTCGTAACGTGCTCAGCGAAAACGTCATCCGTCTTTCGAGTGAAATCAGGACGAGGGAATAAGATATGGATCTCCAGCTTTCCGGCCGGGTTGCAGTTATCACCGGTGCTTCCAAGGGCATCGGCCTGGCCGTCACACGTACCCTTCTCAACGAAGGGGTTCGTGTCGTGGCCGCTTCGCGGACGAGCACCCCCGAGTTGGAGGCGCTCGGTGGTGATCTGCTACATGTTCCGACCGACCTGATGGACCCTGAGGCCCCCGCTCAGATCGTGGAGAAGGCCGTGACGGAGTTCGGTGGGCTCGACATCCTGGTGAACAACGCCGGCGGCCCACCGCCTGGCGTGACCTTGCCGCGCTTCGGGTTCCTGACCTCCACTGATGAGGACTGGCGGGCGATGTTCGAGTTCAACCTGTTCTCGGTCGTACGTACCGTCCGGGCGGCCATCACGCCCATGCTCGCCCGCGGCGAAGGGTCGATCGTCAACATTTCCTCGGCCAACGCCCACTTGCCCACGCCCATGAACGTCGATTACAACGCCGCCAAGGCGGGCCTCAACAACCTGACCAAGGCGCTGTCGGAGGAATTCGCGCCCCAGGGCATCCGGGTGAACACCGTCTCCCCGGGCCCGGTGCGTACGGCATGGTGGACGAAAAGCGGTGGCGCGGCCGACATCATCGCCGCCCAAGCGGGAACCGACCGCGACAGCGTCATCGACAAGGTGGCACCCGAGATGATGAACCTGTCGACGGGCCGTCTGGCCGAGCCCCAGGAGATCGCCGACGTGGTCGCCTTGCTCGCCTCACCTCGCTCGGCCAGCACGACCGGCGCGGATTTCGCCGTCGACAGCGGGTTCCTCAAGCAGATTTGACGACCGATCGACACCGCGGCCCAGGTCATCTGAACTTCCCGGATGACCTGGGCCTTCGTGTATGGAGTGAGTGGCGGAAATCGAACCCGCGCCCTGGCGTTTCCCGCGCGACGCGCACGCACCTCCCGCCTGACGCTCCTATGTACGAGGACGTTGCGTGAGTTACGTCATGAGCTCTGCTTTCCGGAGGACAATGCCAGGTAGGCGGCGCCGGCCGAGTTCAGGACGTTGATCCACTCAGGATGGTCTAGATAAGCGTTGTCTGGAGCGGTAGGGCCGAGGTCATCGAGAACGCGCAAGAGGGCGTCGACCACCGTCTGCACCAGGTCGGCTTCTCGCTGATCGACGAAAAGGTGAGAGATCAGTGCTCGTGCACCGTGTTGGTCGATGAAGGTGTCGTCGATCAGCCAGTGCACGGCAGCCGTGAGATCCGGCGATCCCTCCCCGAATCGCCAGTGCTGATCCTGGTAGCCGCGGTCCCCTAAGGCTCGTAAGGCCTCAAGCACGTCCTCGCGTTGCTCTGGCGACCGCACCCATTGTGCGCCCCGACGTTCATCCTCCACGGTAGAAAACTACTGGTCCTGTCGATGTCACGTCATTGTGCGCGTGGTGGTCGGCGATGAGGGCCAGGTAGATCACATCCACCAGGTGCCGCTTCAGGACTCGGAACGCCATAGGCACTGCGTTCCGAGTCGCTGCGGATGATTATGGTGTCAGCCATGGTGAGACAGTCTGTCTAGCACAACGAGCACGCAGCGCGTTTCTGCTCGCTCCGCCGGCCCAGGATGACGGTGGGCGGCGCATTCACCATCGTTGATCCAGTGGCCACTCTTGCGCGATCATTGCGCGTGACTCGCGACCTGTCGACACCGCCCGTCATTCTCCGGCTCCCTAGCCGGCTCCCGCCAACCCGTGCTGACCGCATCCGGGGTGACCGATCCTGTCCGGGTGAATAGGCGGAACCGTTTTACGTCACGGACGGAGTTGCATGTGAGACCGTGCGGTCGCAATCGTCAGGCTGTATCTCTGCGGTGGTGCGGAGCGACGAGCGGAACCTGATCACACTGCCGTCACGAATGTTTCTCCTCATGACCGCTTTTGGGCTGTCGAGCCTCTCCGTACTCAACTATGGCCATCGCCACGGCAGCAATCATGAATCCCACTCCCGCGATGGCCATGACTGGCAGCACTTCACGCACTGGTTGCGACGGGAACGAGCCGCCAATCGCACCGCAGGATCTGAAGACGGATGTGATGAGGAGGAAGGTGCCTAACGCAAGGAAGATCCGGCGACCGATCATGAAAGCCGATGCTAGGCCAGAACAGTTCTGTGCGGGAGCGGCCGTACTCAGCGGCGGTGTGGCACCCCTGTCGCAAGTGGGGCGGGCTGGCGAGCGGTGCCCGGCTCATGTCCCAGAAAGCACCTGCACACGTACGTCGTGAACGACCCTGCGGCACTCGTCCCCGACGACTAGGGCGCGCAGAATGCAGACAGAAGAATAAATCACGGCCCGTCGCCGGCATCGTGGATGACACAGCCGACAGGGCCTCCCCGTCACGCCACCGGGACCAGTGTCAGATAGACAAGCCCGAGAATTCCGCGATAGCCGGTCAGGTACGAGGCGCGCTGCCGGTCGGCATCGGCGCGCAGCTCCGCGGCCTTGGGATGGTCGGCGTTGGCCGCCAGCCATACCTCGACGTCGGCGAGATAGCCCGCCTCGAACTGGTCCCACTCCTCCTGGGAGGCGACTTCCAGCCACTCCACCCGGAACCCGGCCTGCACCGCCGCCTCGACCATGCCGTCCAGCGGCAGGTGGTCGTCGGGCTTGGCGCCGGGCCACATCCTGGCCAGCTCCTCCGGCTGCGGCCGGCGTTCCCAGAACCCCTCGCCGTACAGCACGCGGCCGCCGGGGTTGACCAGCCTGCGCAGCTCCTTCAGAGCCTCACCGTACTGGTCGGGCGCCGGGGCGTCGCTGAGCGCCTGCCCCGAGCCCACGCACAGCACCACGTCGGCGGGACCGCGCTGAGTGCCGGTGGCCGACTCCTTCAAATACTCCATCCGATCCGCCAGACCGCGACTGGCCGCGAGGGCCCGGCCACGTTCCAGATCCCGGTCGAGCAGGTCGATGCCGATGCCCGTGGCGCCAGGCGCGGCGGCGAGCAGCCGGAGACTCAACTCGCCCCAGCCGCAGCCGATGTCCAGCACGCTCTCCGGTTCCGTCGCAGCCAGACGCGCGACGAACCCCGCGGCCCGCTCCTCACTCAACGGCCCGTGGAACGTCAGTCTGCTCCGCTGCGAGGGAATCTGGTCGGAGGTCGTCTCGTCTGTCGTCTGCTCCGTCATGAACGGCAAGGCTAACCACAACGGATACGCTCATGCACCTGCATTAAGCCGCAATCGGACTGGTCCAGGGGCTGGTGACCGGTTTCATGCCCGCGCACGATTGAAGACCAAAGCTCAGGTGCCGAGTCCACCGACCCACCTGGGCCTTCGCTGTGACAGCGGGTGACAGGAAAAGAACCCGCGCTGTCACCTTGGAAATCGCAGAGATCTTGGCTTGTAGAGGCGTTGACCTGCGGCTTCCCGGTTCGTGAGTGACCGTAATGACCCTAGTCACCGCCCTTGATGCACGCTGATAGCACGACGATCAGCCCGTCCTGCGCGACGCGCGTACGCCGACCGCCTGAACACCCCGTCCGCCGTCAACCGACCCGAAGGGAAGGGGCCAGGACCACGGGACATGGGCGTCCTCATGCACATCGTCCGCCGGCATGTGGCAGGTAACGGGGCAATTTCGTTTCTGCAAGACCTGGCTCTTGCCGCACTATAACGTCCGTGTTATGAACTGGGGAGAGGTGGAGCTGAAACCAGAGGTTGATGAGTGGTTCGACACGCTTGATCAGGAAGACCAGGAAACAGCAGCGTTCTACATCGACCTACTGGCCGCTCGTGGTGTCCTGCTCGACGAGCCCTACACTCGTCAGCTCTGAGGGAACTGCGGTTCCACCTCCAGCGAGGGGCAGTCCGGATCACCTACTGGATTGCTCCGGGGAGACGGATCATCAGCTGACGGTGTTCCGCAAGCAGCGGATGCGCGAGACCGCTGAGATCGATCGTGCGTGGCGGGCCATACAGCGGTGTATCACTGAGGCGCACACCACTGATGAGGAGTGAGCGGAGTGAGCGAGCGCAGGACTTGGGCCGACAAGAAGTCCGAAATACTGAGTCGCCCCCGCGCCGGAGCGGCCTACGAGGCGGCGAAGATCCGGTTCGAACTGGGTGAGGCCGTGAGGCTGCGGCGTGAGCAACTGGGGCTGACCCAAGCTGAACTGGCGGAGCGCACTGGGCTGAAACAGCCGGCGGTAGCACGGTTCGAGGCCGGAGGGACCATGCCGACCATCCCCTCGTTGAAGCGCCTCGCAGATGCACTGGAGATGCGGCTCAGCATCCAGTTCCAACCGCTGCGCGAGGCTGGCTGATCTCGCTCCAAGCAATGTCGACGGTCACAGTCGACCGCCGACACTGCGTCGTTGGTTGCACGGGAGATCGAGAGCAGCTCTTGAACGTACGGTCCGCTCCGGGGTCGCCTACTTCGAGCGCTCTGCGGATGGGACATGCTGGCCGCCAAGTCTGGAGCGGGCCTCAAGGACCTCACGGCACCCATGGGACATGACAACATACGAGCGGCCATGATCCATCAGCGCGCGGTCAGCCGGGAACCGGCTACTGATCATGCCAGGCTGAGCTGGGAGAACGAGGGTGCAGGTCAGGGCGGGCCGGTTGGACGTGAGTGTCCGCGAGTGGCCGCGGTTCTTCGTCTCTTCTGGCACTGATTCGGCACGCGGTCGGTCGCCTGTGCTTACGTGTTCTGCGTGCCTTTTGTTTCGGAGACAGGCAGGCTTCCCGGACCTGTTCCGACGAAGACGGAGCCGGCGGCAGGCAAGGGCCGGCGTACATCACGCCGGCCCTTGCCTTGGGGGCGATTCCCCTTCTGATCCTCAACTGGTTCGCCACTGCCGCGACCCTAGGGCGCGACTGCGCCGTGTACGAAGGCGGCAACATAACGGAATGCACTTGGGGACTTTCCGAGGAAGAGGTATCTGCTGCGTCAGGTCTGATCGCGCTGGTGATGCTCGCCATCCAGATAGGGCTGGATCCCCAAAGGGATCCTGGTGGTGGAGAGATATCTCAGGCAGGCATGTCGACAGCCAGTCCGGCCGCTTGGGCAGCATCGGCCAGTCGTTTGTCGTACGTGACGAATGAGGTGAGGTGGGAGCGGATACGGAGAGCAGTTGCCAAGTGGATGGCGTCCAGGCTCCGTACGGTCACCGGTCTCACAGTCTGGGCCAGAATTCGGATGCCAGCGTCCAGTTCCACCAACTCGATCAGGTCGAGAACCAGGTGAAGGCGGGGGACCGCTTCTGGGGCGTAACGTGTCAGGGCCCGTGACGACTCGATCTCGAGGAGGACCGAACTCGTCCATCCGGTCTCAGCCCGTTCATCGAGCCAGTCGCGCAATGCCTGCGACTCGGCCTCAGCATGGACGAGTTTCACGACGGCGGCCGAGTCGAGATAGATCATCGGCGTTCGCTGTCACGGCCGTGGGCGATCTCCGCGCCGATATCAACGCCGTCCGGTTCGCCAATCGGCATACGCAGGACAGCGCGCCGCATAGCGGCAGCGCGTTCCTTACGGAGGGCGGCTTCCAATACGGCTTGGCGGATAGCCGCCGAGCGTGAGCTGCCGTCATGGGTGAGGACATCCAGCGCATGCTCGGTCTCTGCGTCGCTGCGAATGGTGATGGTGTCAGCCATACCACCACTGTAAGACGAAGTGTCTTACGGCAGCAAGTACCGGCCGGCTCCTGCGATCCGTCGTCAAGATCGACCATCGTCGCCGCCAACGGGCCAGCCGAGGGCTTAGAAGGGCGGCGATAATGATGCTCAGCCATGCTGTGGCGATCGTAGGGCTGCATCTGTGCGCGGCGCGGCAACCCCGGTCGGAACGTTCGGTTCGTACGGCGGTGCTGGCATGCGGCGCCCGGCCCGGTGTCCCGCCGCCGTCCGGGACCGGCCCCCAGGCCGCACGCCCGGGCGGCGGGCAAGCGACGGGCCGCTGTACGGCGGCGCGGCGCGCCGCCGCTTGATACCTACAAGAGCTATTCGGCAATCTTCCGGTCGAGCACCCCGACCTTGCGGGCCTCTGCGATGAGTTCGATGAGATCGGCTACAAGCTTCGGGCTTGCGGCGATGGTGGCTTGGGCGGTCATGCTGTGCGGACTGCCGTCGAGATCGATCACCGTTGCGCCAGCTTCTCGGGCGATGATGACGCCTGCTGCGGTGTCCCACGGGTTGTTACTGAGCATGATGGTGGCGTCGATCCTGCCGTGCGCCACCCACGCGAGATCGATCGCGGCTGAGCCGAACATCCGAATACGCTGAACGCGCGCGGCGAGCTCTTCGGTCAGGGCGAACCTCGGCCGGTTGCGCTCCTCGGCGTTCTCCCCCACGGCATAGTCACCGATCGCCACAATTGCACTGCTCAGGTCGCGGGCATCGCCTACCTGGATCGCGGAGCCGTTCACGGCAGCGCCGGCCTCTTCGGCCGCCGCATAGCGAAGGTCGAGGAATGGCAGGCCGATCACTCCAAGCGTGGGGATGTCCTTATCGACGAGGCCCAGGGAGACGCCGCAGAGCGGGATGCCGTGCAGGAAGTTGGCCGTCCCGTCCACAGGGTCCAGCGCCCACATCAGGCCATCGCCCAGGCGACTGCCGCCTTCCTCCTCACCCAGAAAGCCGATCTCAGGCGTCTCACGAGCCAGGAACTCCCGCACGGCGTGCTCGACGGCGTAATCCACCTCCGTCGCCATGTCCCGATCCCCCTTGGCCGTGACGACGCCGGGGGCCCTGGTACGGATGATCTCGCCGGCGATCGACACGGCTTGTTCACCGATGGGGAGCAGCGATCGGGCGTCGATGGTCATCCAGGTTTGCTCCGCTCCCACATATCCCTGAACACCTAGTCGAAGATGGGGAACAGCCCTTCTTCGGCGGTGTTGTCCGTGATCACAAAGGTAGGTGAATCGACTCCGCGTGCCTGCGGCAGGTACGGCTGGACCACGCACAACGCCCGGTCCACGATGATCAGGTTGTATCGGATCGTCTCGTCGTAAACGTGGAGCTCAAGGACTGTCTGTTGCGCAGTCAGGTGGTTGCTCCACCAACTCGTACGCTTCCAGTAACTAAGGGGCGATCACCCGAAGCCAGAGCCGCTATCGCGGGAGGGGTGATTCGAGCGTCAGCGAAGCCCGTTCAGGGACTCTAGCCAGCCCACCATGTACCAGGCAACGGGCGGGCCTGAGGGCGAGCGGGGTTTCAGGGGGTCGAAGGGGCGAAGCCCCCTGGGAGACACAGACTGGAACACCCATGCGCGAAGCGCCCCAGGTGGAAGGCCATGCAGTGAGGCCCAGGAAAAGGATTGGAGCGGGTGACGGGAATCGAACCCGCGCTGTCAGCTTGGGAAGCTGATGTTCTGCCATTGAACTACACCCGCGTACGACCGAACGTCGCGCCCCTACTCTAGCGGAAACTTGGGCCACAACAGCAATCCCCGAGCCCGCACGTCGGTCCACGACCGGTAAGTTGCTCACCGTGCTGCTATCTGACCGTGACATCCTGGCCGAGATCGACGCCGGGCGTCTGTCGCTGGATCCGTTCGATCCGGAGATGCTTCAGCCGTCCAGCATCGATGTCCGGCTTGACCGATTTTTCCGGGTGTTTGAGAACCATCGCTACCCGCACATCGATCCGTCGGAGGAGCAGCCGGATCTGACGCGGATGGTGGAGCCGCGGGGGGACGAGCCGTTCATCCTGCATCCGGGTGAGTTCGTGCTGGCCTCCACGTACGAGGTCGTCAGCCTGCCGGACGACCTGGCGTCGCGGCTGGAGGGCAAGAGTTCGCTCGGGCGGCTGGGGTTGCTGACGCATTCGACGGCGGGGTTCATCGATCCCGGGTTCAGCGGGCACGTGACGCTGGAGTTGTCGAACGTGGCGACGTTGCCGATCAAGTTGTGGCCGGGGATGAAGATCGGTCAGCTCTGCGTGTTCCGGTTGAGCTCGCCGACGGAGCATCCGTACGGGTCCGACAAGTACGGTTCGCGATACCAGGGTCAGCGTGGCCCGACGCCGTCGCGGTCGTTCCAGAACTTCCACCGGACCAAGATCTGACCTCAGGTGAACAACAGGTGAACAGTAGAGGAACAGGTAGATGAACAGCAGGGGTCGAGGAGCCATCATGAAGGCGTTCTGAGCGGTCGCAACGCCGGTCCGAGCTGCACGAATGCCCCCGAAACCACCTGCTACACCGGTGTTGTGGGACGAACACCGGGTAGCCACTAGGCGAAGGGGACATGAAGTTCGCATTTCGCCTGGTAAGCCATACTCTTCCACGGACCATCCCCGCACATCTGGAGAACGACGTGCGCCTGCGTCTCACGCCACGTGAGGACAGCTACTACGACCTGTTCGCCGACTCGGCGAACAACCTGGTCACGGCATCCCGGCTACTGGTGGAGATCATCAGTGACGGCTCGGACAGGGAGGCCCTGGCCGAGAAGATGCGCGCCTGCGAGCACGCCGGTGACGAACGCACTCACGCGATCATGAACCGGCTCAACGAGAGCTTCATCACTCCGTTCGACCGCGAGGACATCTACCGGCTCGCCTCGAACCTCGACGACGTGATGGACGCCATGGAGGCGGCCTCCGACCTGATCGTCCTCTACCAGATCGACCATCTTCCGAAGGACGTCGTCCGGCAGGTCGAGGTGCTGGAGCGGGCGGCGGAGCTGACGGCCGAGGCCATGCCGCGCCTGCGTTCGATGAAGAACCTGAACGAGTACTGGATCGAGGTCAACCGCCTGGAGAACCAGGGTGACCAGGTCTACCGGCGGCTGCTGGCCAAGCTGTTCAGCGGCGAGTACGACGCGCTGACCGTGATGAAGATGAAGGAGGTCGTCGACGCCCTCGAGGAGGCCGCCGACGCCTTCGAGCACGTCGCCAACACCGTCGAGTCGATCGCGGTCAAGGAAAGCTAGGCCCGGCAGTGGACCTCACGCTTGGCCTCGTCATCGGCGTGGTCGTCATCGCGTTGGCCTTCGACTACACCAACGGGTTCCACGACGCGGCGAACGCGATCGCGACCTCCGTCTCGACCCGGGCCCTGACCCCCAGGGCCGCGCTGTTCATGGCGGCGGCGATGAACTTCATCGGCGCCCATCTCGGCACCCAGGTCGCGCAGACCGTCGGAAAAGGCATCATCGACGCCCCCGACGGCTCGCACGGCCTGGTGATCGTGGCGGCCGCGCTGATAGGCGCGATCGTCTGGAACCTCATCACCTGGTATTTCGGCCTGCCGTCCTCCTCCAGTCACGCGCTCATCGGCGGCCTGGTGGGCTCGGCCCTGGCCTCCAGCAGCGTGGTGCACTGGGACGGCGTCCTGGAGAAGGTCGTCATCCCGATGGTGCTGTCGCCGGTGATCGGGTTCAGCCTGGCCGCCGCGATCATGATCGCAATCTACTGGATCTTCCGCAACGGGCAACCCGGCAAGACCAACAGGGGCTTCCGGTACGCGCAGACCGTCTCGGCCGCGGCGATGGCGCTCGGTCACGGCCTGCAGGACGCGCAGAAGACGATGGGCGTCATCTTCCTGGCGCTCACCGTCGGCGGGTTCGCCCAGCCGTCGGACCCGATCCCGCAGTGGGTCATCCTCTCCGCGGCGGGGGCGATCTCCCTCGGCACGTACGCGGGCGGCTGGCGCATCATGCGGACCCTGGGCCGGCGCATCATCGCGCTGGACCCGCCGCAGGGTTTCGCGGCCGAGTCGGCGGCGGCGACCGTCCTGTACGGCGCGGCCATCGGCTTCGGCGCTCCCATCTCCACCACCCACACCATCACCACGGCGATCATGGGTGTGGGGGCCACCAAGCGGCTCAGCGCGGTGCGGTGGGGCGTCGCGGGCAACATCGTGACCGCGTGGATCCTCACCATCCCTGCCGCGGCCATCGTGGCCGCCCTGTCCTACTTCGTCCTGCACGCCATCGTGGAGGGCTGACCCCCGGGAAGGCCCTTACTGCGGGGGCGCGTACATGACATCGACGTCATAGCGGGTGAAACCGAGGCCCTCGTAGAGGCGGATCGCCGCCGTGTTGGTCTCGTCCACGTACAGCATCGCCTGGGCGAGACCGCGCGAGCGCAAATGGTCGAGCCCGGCCAGGGTGAGCGCCTTGCCGAGGCCGGTGCCCTGCTGGGAGGGGTCGACGCCGACGACGTAGACCTCGCCCAGCGGGTCGTGGCCGTGCTCGGACGAGCCGTGCACCTTCGTCCAGTGGAAGCCGGCGAGGCGGTCGCCGCGCTGGGCGAGGAAGAAGCCCTCGGGGTCGAACCAGGGCTCCTGCTCGCGCCGCAGCAGGTCGTCCATCGTCCAGGCGCCCTGTTCCGGGTGGTGGGCGAAGGCGGCGGCGTTCACCTTGAGCCACTCCTCCTCGTCCTGCCCGGGGACGAACGTCCGCAGCTCCACGCCGACCGGCAGCGTCGCCGGCGGCAGCGGTTCCGCCAGGGGGCGGCGCATCTGCCACAGGGAGCGGACGCGGTCGAAGCCGAAGGCGGCGGCGAGCGCGGCCGCGCCCGCGTGGTCGCCGTGGGCCCACAGGCGAGGACGGCCGCCGGCGGCGTCCATGACGGCGCGCAGCAGCCGGGTGCCGTGGCCCTGGCGGCGGTGGGCGGGGGGGACGACCAGCTCGGCGCTCGGCCCCTCGACCTCGTCGGTGGGATCGACGTGGGCGTAGCCGGCGAGCGCGTCGCCGGCGTAGAGGAGGAGCGAGCGGGCCTGCGGGTCGCCGCCGTATCTCAGGTGCAGCATGACGTGTTCGTTGAGCGGACAGACGCCGTCGGCCTCCGTCGCGGCCTCCACCAAGCCGACGACGTCGGCGATCTCCTGGTCAGCGAGCCTTTGCCGGATATCCACGCGCACGTTCACAGAACGAACTCTAGGCGTACGACTGGCAGATAACGCCATCAGGCACCCCGGCAAATCGTTACCTTTGCGACATTGGCTGCATAGCTTCCCGCCGTAACGTCTTGGGCCATGACGTCTGGTTCCTTCCTCCGGCTGGCGCTCGCCGGAGCCGTCGCCTCGGGTGCGGTGCTGATGGCCACCATCCCGGCGAACGCGAGCAAGGCGCCCAGGACGGTTCCCGTCCGGCTCCTGGCGCTCAACGACTTCCACGGCAATCTCGAACCTCCCACCGGGTCCTCAGGCCGCATGGTGGACGAGCAGGGCAACACGGTCGACGCCGGCGGCGCGGCCTACGTCGCCACGCACATGAAGGCCCTGCGTGACAGGAACACGATCGCCGTCGCCCAGGGCGACCTCATCGGGGCCACGCCGCTGATCTCGGCGGCCTACCACGACGAGCCGTCGGTCGAGTTCATGGGCAAGCTCGGGCTCAAGGTGGCCGCGGTCGGCAACCACGAGTTCGACGAGGGCTACACGGAGCTGCGCCGCATCATGAAGGGCGGCTGCCACCCCGTGGACGGCTGCTCGCCCGCCGGCAAGTGGAAGGGCGCCGCGTTCGACTACGTCGGCGCGAACGTGCTGTTCAAGAACAAGCACGAGAAGACCGACGCGCTGGCCGCGCTCGGCGGCGCGCACAGCTCGAAGATCGAGAAGCTGCTGTCCGACTGGGGCGTGCCCGCGCTGCCGCCGGTCAGCATCAAGATCATGAACGGCGTGCCGATCGGCTTCATCGGCCTGGTCACGCAGACGACCCCGAGCATCGTCACGACGGAGGGCATCAAGGACCTCAAGTTCGTGGACGAGGTCAAGGCCGCGAACGTCGCCTCCAAGCTGCTCAAGCTGGTCGGCGTGAAGGCCCAGGTCGTGCTGGTGCACGAGGGCGACCAGGTGAACGCGGGGCAGTCGCCCGACGCGTGCAGCGCGGTCCCCGGCGCGGGTAACCGCATCGCCACCCAGGTGGACCCCGAGATCGACATCGTGCTCAGCGGCCACTCCCACCAGGCGTACGTGTGCAAGGTGAAGGACCCGGCGGGCAAGGACCGGCTCTTCTCGCAGGGCGGCTCGTTCGGGCGGGTCATCACGCAGGTCGACATGAAGGTGAACGTCAAGACGCGGGACATCGACCGGGCCTCGGTCGTGGCCGACAACCACGTGGTGACGCGTACGGTGACGCCGGACCCGGAGATCTCGGCGTTCGTGCAGACCTGGAAGGACCGTGTGGCCCCGGTCGCGAACCGGGCGGTCGGCACGATCAGCGCCGACATCACGACGGTCGCGGCGCCGTCCGGTGAGACGCCGCTCGGCAACCTCATCGCCGACGCCCAGCTCGCCGCCACGCGGGAGGGCGGCAACGCGCAGATCGCGCTGATGAACCCGGGCGGGGTGCGGGCGCCCCTCACGTACGCGGGCTCGCCGGCCGGTGAGGGCGACGGGGTCGTGACGTACGGCGAGGCGTTCACCACGCAGCCGTTCAACAACCTCATGCAGGTCGTCACGCTGACCGGCGCGCAGCTGAAGACGGTGCTGGAGCAGCAGTTCACCGGCGGCCCCAACAACCAGGCGTTCACCAAGATCCTGCAGCCCTCGGCGAACTTCACCTACACCTACGGCCAGAGCGCGCCGTGGGGCTCGAAGGTGTCGGACATGACGATCGACGGCCGGCCGGTCACGGACACCCAGACGATCCGGGTGGCCGCGAACAACTTCCTGGTGGGCGGCGGTGACGCGTTCCTCGGCTTCACCGAGGGCACGGACCTGTGGAGCGGGCCGCTGGACATCGACGCCTTCGTCGACCACCTCGGCAGGGACAACCCGATCGCCCCGCCGGCCACGGACCGCATCACGGTGGTGCCGTAGCTCCGTCAGGCGGTGTGCAGCGGGAGGACGGCGACGAAGCGGGCGCCGGGGCGGTGGTCGGCGGCGGTCAGCGTGCCGCCGTGGGCCACCGCGATCTCCCTGGACAGCGGCAGCCCCAGCCCGGAGCCGCCGCTGTCCTTGGCCCTGGCGCTCTCCAGCCGGGTGAAGCGCTCGAAGACCCGCTCGCGGTCCTGGGGCGCGATGCCGTCGCCGTCGTCGGTGACGGTCACCACCACGTCGTTTCCGCGCACGGCCACGGAGACGTCGATGCGGGTGGCGGCGTGCCTGGTGGCGTTGTCGAGCAGGTTCGTCAGCAGGCGGTCGAGCTGCACGGGCGAGCCGAGCACCGGGGCGGGGCCGCTGAGCCGCAGGTGCACGGGCACGCGTGAGCCCTCGCGGCGGCGTACCTGATCCTCTGCGACGCCGCGGAGGTCCACCACGCGGCGCCGCGTGACGGCGCCCGCGTCGAGCTTGGCCAGCATGAGCAGCTCGTCGATGATGCAGGTCAGCCGGTCGGCGGCGGCGAGCGCGCGGGCGCAGGTGACCGGCCAGTCCGTCTCGTCAGGGTAGCTGCCCGCGACCTCCAGCTGGGCGCGCAGCGCGGAGATGGGGCTGCGCAGCTCGTGGGAGGCGTCGGCGACGAAGCGGCGCTGGGTCTCGGCGGAGCGTTCGAGCCGGTCGAGGGTGTGGTTGGTGGTGACCGCCAGCCCGGCGATCTCGTCCCCTGTGTCAGGTACGGTCACCCGCCTGCTCAGGTCCTGCCCGGTGATCTCGGCCAGCTCGGCGCGGATGCGCTCGACCGGGCGCAGCGCGGACCTGACCGCGCTCCAGGTGAGCCCGCCGACGGCCAGCAGGACGAGCGGCGCGCCGAGCGACGTCCACAGCAGCGCCCGCCTCGGGTCGGCGAGCGCGAGCACGACCCCGGTGGTGAAGACGGCGGCGGCGGCCAGCGTCGCGATCGTGGTCAGCCGCACCCGGATCGAGCGCGGGAGCACGCGCAGCGCACCTGGTGTGCTGCCCGGGGTCCTGATCGAGCGCGGAACCAGCGGAACCAGCCGGACTGTCATCCCATCCCCACCCTCCCACGTCACTGTCCGTGACTTTACCCTCCGTTGACGTTCTCCCTAACCTGCGAACACTTCTCCGATAGACACGCTCAGTGAGCGTCATGGCGGCTGCGTATCAGGTCGTACAGGGCGGCGAGCAGCGCGATGCCGACCGACGACACCACGACGATCAGTCCGTGGCGGAACGCGCCGGCCCAGCCGTCGCCCAGCGAGCCGAAGAAGGTGGAGCCGGCCGCCGCGATGCCGATGGCCGAGCCGAGCCGCTGCCCGGTCTGCAGGACGCCGGCCGCGCTGCCGCCGCCCGCGGGCGGCACCTCGGAGAGCGTGATGGCCTGGTTGGGCGAGATGACCAGGCCGCTGCCGAGGCCCGCGAGCAGCAGCGGCAGGGCGGTCGCGAGGCCCGTGCGCGGCCCTGGGACGAGCGCGGTGGCGACCATGGTGGCGATGAGCCCGGCGATCACCATGGACAGCCCGATCGCCGTCAGCCGCCGCCCCATCCGGGAGACGAGGTGCCCGCCGAGCACGGCGGCCGAGGCCGAGCCGAGCGCGAACGGCGTGATCGCGAGCCCGGCGAGCAGCGCGCTGTAGCCGTGGCCGCTCTGCAGGTAGAGGGTGAAGATGAAGAAGATGCCGGTGAAGCCGGAGAAGTAGAACAGGGCGATGGCGGTGCCCAGCCGGTACGACCGCTTGCGGAAGAGCTCCAGGTTGACCAGCGGCTCACGCGGATAGCGGCGCTCCCAGGCCACGAAGGCGGCCAGCACCACCAGCGCGGAAACGGCGATCAGCGTGGAGACCTGGGCGTCCCAGCGGTGCCGCTGGATGGCGGGCACCAGCAGCCCGGCCACGCCGACGCCGAGCAGCAGTACGCCGACCGGGTCCATGCTCTCGCGCCGGTGCTCATCGACGTGAGGGCGTGGCAGCACCCGCCAGGCCAGCGGCAGCAGCGCCAGCCCGATCGGCACGTTCACCAGGAACACCCACCGCCAGCCCAGCTCGGGCCCGAAGACGGTGACCAGCGCGCCGCCGATGAGCGGCCCTGCGGCGGTGGAGACGCCGATGGTGGCGCCGAGTGCCCCGAAGGCGCGGCCCCGCTCCGAGCCGCGGAACATCTGCTGGATCAGCCCGGACACCTGAGGGTTGAGCAGCCCGGCCGCCATGCCCTGGACGAGCCGGGAGACGATCAGGACGGGCATCTGCCAGGCGAGGCCGCAGAACGCGCTGGAGAGGGTGAACAGCGTGACGCCCCACAGGAAGATCGTGCGGCGGCTCCTGGCGTCGCCCAGCCGTCCGGCGGGGATGAGGAACAGGCCGAAGGTGAGGGCGTAGCCGGACACCGTCCACTGCAGGGCGTCGTCGCCGGCGTGCAGGGCCTCGCGGATCGACGGCAGCGCGACGTTGACGATGCTCACGTCGAGCCCCGTCATGAAGGCGGAGGTCAGGCATACGGCCAGGGCGCGCCGTCGCGGGTCGGAGCCGAACGCGCCGATCACCTCCTCCGCCGGAAAACCGAGCTGGATGATTCCCCGGGAAAGCGGAGATATCGCCCACCAGGATTTTCTTTGCCCGGAATGCCCCCTGACGAGTACCGTCCGATCATGAGCACGATGGAGGTCGAGCAGAACGGCATCAACGCCGTCCCCGAAGGCGAGCGGCGCGGGCGGCCGCGCGACCTGTTCTGGCCCTGGGCGGGCTCGAACCTGTCGCTGTTCGGGGTGGCGTTCGGCGTCTACATCGTCGGGCTGCAGCTCGGCGTGGTGCCCGCGATCATCACCGGCGCCGTGGGCTACGTGCTGTCGTTCCTGCTGGTCGGACTGGTCGCGGTGGGCGGGGCGCGGTCCGGCGTGCCGACGATGACGCTCGGGCGGGCGCCGTTCGGCTACCACGGCAACAAGCTGCCGACCCTGTTCTCCTACATCTCGAACGTCGGCTGGGAGATCGTGCTGGTCACGCTCGCCGCGCAGAGCGGCGCCGAGATCCTCGGCCGCGTCGCGCCCGGCATCCCGGAGACGACGACCACCGCGATCTGCTTCGTCGTCGCCGCCGTCGTGGTGATCGCGGTCGGCGTGTACGGCCACGCGATGATCATGGTCGTCCAGCGCTACCTGACGTACGTGTTCGTCGTGCTCACCGTCGTCTACATGGTGCTCATGGCCCCCAACCTCGGCGTCTCGCTGGAGACCACGGCCGGTCCCGGCGGCTGGGTGGGCGGCGTCATCTTCGCCATGACCCTGCTCGGGCTCGGCTGGGTCAACTGCGGCGCCGACTACTCCCGCTACCTGCCCGCCACCTCGTCCCCGCGCTCGGTGACCCTGTGGACGACGCTCGGGGGCGCGCTGCCGCCGATGGTGCTGCTGGTGTTCGGCGTGCTGCTGGCGGGCGGCGACCCCAAGCTGGCCGAGGAGGCGGGCGCCAACCCGGTGGCGGCCCTGGCGGCGGCGCTGCCGACGTGGTTCCTGCTGCCGTACCTGCTGACCGCGATCGGCGGGTTCCTGGCCGGGGCGATCATGGACATCTACTCGTCGGGGCTGTCGATGCTGGCGCTCGGCGTGCCGATCAGGCGCCACTACGCGGTGCTGATCGACGGGCTGCTCATGGTGCTCGGCGGCTACTACCTGCTGTTCGTCTCCACCAGCTTCCTGGCCACCTTCCAGGCGTTCCTCGCGATCGTGGGCGTGGTGATGGCGGCCTGGGCGGCGATCTTCCTGGTGGACATGTGGCGGCTGCGGGCCGGCGGCCGGGACTACGACGAGCGGCTGCTGCGGGCCGGCGCGCCCGCGCTCAACTGGGCGGGGCTGCTGTCGCTGGTCGTGGCGTCGATCACCGGGCTCGGGCTGATCACCTCGGCCGACCCGAGCATCGCGAACGTGGTCGGCTTCCTCATGAGCACGGAGCTGGAGGGCGGCACGTTCGGATCGGCGAACATCGGCGTGGTGATCGCGCTGGTGCTGGCCGGGATCCTGTACTTCGCGCTGTCGGCGGTGCCGCGGCTGCGCACCCACGTTCGGAGCTGATCCGGACGGTTACGCTTGGTGCGTGACGATGAACGTTCCGTATCGGCTGCTGACCTGGGCGGTGCACGCGACGGGGCTCGGGGTGCTGGCGGTCGCCGTGGTCACCACGTGGCAGCAGGACCGCCTGGCGGTCGCGTCGGGCGGGGTGCTGCTCGGCCTCCTCTACGCCGCCGCGCCCGCCACCCCTGGCCCGGCCAGGGCGGTGTGGCTCGGGCTCGTGAGCGCGGGGTGGGCGGTGCTGGCCATGGCGGCGCCGCCGTTCGTGTGGCTGGCGTTCCCGCTGCTGTTCGCGTACCTGCACGTGCTGCCGCTGTGGGCGGCGATGTTCGGCGTGTCGGTGCTGACCTCGTCGGCGATCATCGCGGCGGCCTGGCACGCCGGTGAGCTGACCCTGCCGCTGCTGGTCGGGCCGGGCGTGGCCGCGGCCGTCGTGACGCTGCTCGCGCTCGCCTGCAAGGCGCTGCGCGCCGAGCTGGGACGCTAGGCGGTCACGATCGCGAAGTCCGGCACCGGGTGGTCGAGCACGGCCACCAGCCGGCGCAGCACGTTGGTGTCGCCCTCGCGCTCGACGCCCTCCACGCCCTTGCCCGACAGCAGGCCGGCGAGCTGCGCCCTGGTCAGCCGCAGGGTGAGGTCGGCGGCGCCGTCGTCGCGCGGGTCGCGCTGCTGGACGAACGCGCCGTTCGACAGCGACGTACGGTAGCGCCGCCCGAGGTCGGTCAGGTGCCAGTCGATGGTCAGCCGCTCGTGCCAGGCGCGCGGCCCGTCCACCCTGATGGCGATCGAGTCGAAGATCTGCTCCACGGAGAGCGCGGCGAAGAAGTCGGTCTCGGGGCGGTCGGCCGTGGCCGGCACGATGCCGTCGGCCAGCTCCAGGGCACCCATGAGGTAGAAGTTGCGCCAGGTGGCGTTCTCGGCGCCGTGGCCGAGCCGGGTGTAGACCTCGGCCAGCAGGTCGCGGGCCTCCTTGTTGCCCTCGTCGGCGAAGACCGCGTGGTTGAGCAGCTGGGCGGCGAAGCGCAGGTCGTTCTCGTCGATGTAGCGGCGGGCGAAGGCCACCACGGCCGCGCCGCCGCCGAGGCACTCGACGTACCTGATCGCGCTGTCCTTCGGCGGGTGCTCCCACAGGTGGGCGGGGTTGCCGTCGAACCAGCCGAGATAGCGCTGGTAGACGGCCTTGACGTTGTGGCTGACGCTGCCGTAGAAGCCGTGCGCGTGCCACGCCTGCTCCAGCTCGGGCGGGAGCTGCACGACCTCGGCGATCTCGGCCGCCGTCAGGCCCTTGTTGAGCAGGCGCAGGGTCTGGTCGTGCAGGTAGGCGTACAGGTCGCGCTGCCGCGACAGGAAGCGCTCGATGCGCTCGCGGCCCCAGGTCGGCCAGTGGTGGGAGGCGAAGGCCACGTCCGTGCCGTCGAGGAACAGGGCGAGCGCCTCGGTGAGGTAGCGGGCCCAGGCGCGCGCGTCGCGGACCTGCGCGCCGCGCAGCGGCAGGATGTTGTGCTGGTTGTGGGTGGCGTTCTCGGCCAGGCACAGGGCGCGGCGGCCGGGGAAGAACACGTTCATCTCGGCGGGGGCCTCCGCGCCCGGCGTGAGCTGGAAGATCATCCGGACGCCGTCCACGACCTCCTCCTGGCCGGTACGCGTGACCTCCGCGGTCGGCGGGATGAGCGACATCGTGCCGGTCGAGACCGTCATGCCGAGCCCGGCGCCGATCTGGCCCTCAGGGGAGCGGGGCAGGGCGGGGCCGTACATGTAGACGGCGCGGCGGGCCATCGCGGGGCCCGCGTAGACGTTCTCGGCGACCGCGTGCTCCATGAAGCCGGCCGGGGCCAGGATCGGCACGCCGCCGCCGGTCACCCCGCGCACGCCGCCGAAGTGGTCCACGTGGGAGTGGGTGTAGACGACGCCGGTGACCGGGCGGTCGCCACGGTGGGCTCGGTAGAGCTTGAGCGCGGCGGCGGCGCACTCGGTGGAGATCAGCGGGTCGATGACGACGACGCCGCTCTCGCCCTCGGCCAGGGTCATGTTCGACAGGTCGAGGCCGCGTACCTGGTAGATGCCGTCGGTGACCTCGTACAGGCCCTGGCGGGCGCAGAGCGCGCCCTGCCGCCACAAGCCGGGATGGGCGGTCCGGGGGCAGTCCTCCTTGAGGAAGTCGTAGGCGTCGTTGTCCCACACGACGTCGCCGTCCACCGATTTGACGACGCCTGGGGTGAGGGCGGCGATGAAGCCCCGGTCGGCGTCCTCGAAGTCGGCACGGTCGTGAAATGGAAGGTCTGCCATGCCAAGCCGCATGCCCTGGAGAACCAGACATATAGCCCAATAGATGCACTAAAGAGGATGAATCTCACGGCAAGTCCGGAGGTGATTAGGGTGGTCACGTGGATGCGTGCGTATTCGATCTCGACGGTGTGCTGGTGGACTCCGAGCCGGTGTGGGAGGAGGTGCGGCGGGCGTACGTCGCCGACCACGGCGGCACCTGGCAGCCCGACACGCAGACGAAGCTGATGGGCATGAGCACCGGCGAATGGGCGGCCTACCTGCACGAGATCGGCGTCGAGCAGGAGCCGGGCGACATCGCGCGCGGCGTGATCGACGAGATGGCGGCCCGCTACCGCGACGGCGTCCCGCTCATGCCGAAGGCCGTCGAGACCGTCCGCCGCCTGGCCGCGACGGCCACGCTCGGCCTGGCCAGCTCGTCCCCCCGGCGGCTGATCGACGTCGTGCTCGACGCGGCGGGGCTGACGGAGTGCTTCGCGGCCACCGTGTCCACCGAGGAGGTCGAGCGGGGCAAGCCGGCGCCCGACGGCTACCTGGAGGCGGCGCGGCGGCTCGGCGTCGATCCCCGGGGCTGCGTGGCGGTCGAGGACTCCAGCAACGGGCTGCGGTCGGCGTACGCGGCGGGCATGCACGTGATCGCGGTGCCGCACCCGCGCTACCCGCCCGCGCCCGACGCGCTCGCCCTGGCCTGGCGGGTGCTGCCCGGCCTCGACGCGCTCACCCCCGAGCTGATCGGCTGAGCCCCTTCACGACTCGCGGGGCCGCTGCCAGGCCATGTCAGTGCCGGTGGCTACGATGTGGGAATCGTGCGAGACATCACGGTTTTCAGTGGCAGTGCCCACCCCGAGCTGGCTGAGGAGATCTGCGCTCAGCTGGGCACTCCTCTCCACCCCGTACAGATCAACCGGTTCGCCAACGACGTACTCGAAGTGCAGCTCCAGGCCAACTGCCGGGAGCGCGACGTGTTCCTCATCCAGCCGCTCGTCCCGCCGGTGCAGGAGCACCTCGTGGAGTTGCTGCTGATGCTCGACGCCGCGCGCGGCGCCTCCGCCGCGCGGACGACCGTGGTGCTGCCGCACTACGCCTACGCCCGCAGCGACAAGAAGGACGCCCCGCGCATCTCCATCGGCGCCCGCCTGGTCGCCGACCTGATGGTGGCCGCGGGCGCCAGCAGGGTGCTGGCCATGACCCTGCACTCGCCGCAGGTGCACGGCTTCTTCAGCGTGCCGGTCGACCACCTCCACGCGCTGCGCGAGCTGGCCGCCCACTTCCGCCGCTACGACCTGTCCAACACCGTCGTCGTCTCCCCCGACCTGGGCAACGCCAAAGAGGCCGCCGCCTTCGCGCGGCTGCTCGGCACCGGCGTCGCCATGGGCGCCAAGCAGCGCTTCAGCGACGACCGCGTGGTGATCAGCTCCGTGATCGGCGAGGTGACCGGCAAAGACGTGATCATCCTCGACGACGAGATCGCCAAGGGCAGCACGGTCATCGAGCTGCTCGACCGGCTGCGCGAGCAGAAGGTCAGGTCCGTACGCGTGGCGTGCACGCACGGCCTGTTCTCCAGCGGCGCGCTCGAACGCCTCACCTCGCTGCCCGAGGTCGAGGAGATCGTCTGCACCAACACCGTGCCGCCGCCCAAGCCGGCCGACAAGCTGACCGTGCTGTCCATCGCGCCCGCCCTGGCCGAGGCCATGCGCCGGATCCACGACGGCGAGTCGGTCAGCGCCCTGTTCAGTACATCTTGACCACCTGACCCGTCACCCGCCGCCCCTGGTGCGAGGCCAGGAACGTGATCACCTCGGCGACGTCGTCGGGCTGCGCCACCTCGGGCAGCACGCCGTCGGCGGCGACCGCGACGGCGACCTTCTCGTTGACCCAGCCGGTGTCGGTGACGGGCGGATGGACCATGTTGGCCGTGACGCCGTGACGGCCCAGCTCACGCGCGGCCGACATGGTGTAGTTCTCCTGGGCGGCCTTGGCCGCGCCGTAGCTGACCTCGGTGGGGAAGCCGTCGGCGCCGCCCGAGGTGAGGCCGATGATGCGGCCCCAGCTCGCGCCGCGCTCCAGGTGGCGGCGGGCGAACTCGGCGATCAGCAGGGCGGGCGCGCGTACGTCGACGGCGAACAGCCGCTCGTGGGTCTCGGCGTCGACCGGGCGCAGGGGGCGGCCGAACCCGTCGCGCTCGGCGGGCGAGAAGGTGTCGCTGAGCCAGCCGCTGGCGTTGTTGACCAGGATCTCCACCGGGCCGAACACCTTCTCAGCCTGGTCGAACAGGGCCTTGGGGACGGCCGGGTCGGCGAGGTCGGCCTCCACCGCTTCCGCCGTGCCACCCGCCTCGCGGACGCGGGCCACGACCTCGGAGGCGTCGGCGGCGCGCGCCTGGTCGTAGGCCGCGGGATAGACCGGGTCGTTCAGCGGCGTCAGCCGTTTGTACGTGAGGAAGACCGCCACGCCCTCGGCCGCCAGCGCGCGGGCGGCCGCCGCGCCGATGCCCTGATTGGCGCCGGTGATCAGCGCGACCTTTCCAGACAGCCGGGTATCGATCATAGTTGCCATCATGCACGCAGCGACGGAACGCCTGCTGGAGGTTTTTCTCGAGGGCGTGGAGCCGGCCGTCCCCCTGGTCGCGCTCTGGGCCCACGGCTCGTTAGCGGCCGGCGACTATCAACCAGGACGCAGTGACCTCGACCTGGTCGCGGTGCTCGACACCACGCCGACCATGGATCACTGGCGGCGCATCAAGGCGGTGCACAGGAGGCTACGCCTGCCGCTGGCGGAGCGGCTGCACTGCTCGTACATGGCGAGACAGGAGCTCGACGACCTCGGCGCCGAGCACATCACGTGGGCGCACGAGCACATCTTCCGGCGCCCTGTGACGGCGGTGACGCGGCGCGAGCTGCACGAGGGCGCCAGAGTCCTGTACGGCCCCCCGCCCGCCGAGCTGCTGCCGCCCGTCTCGGACGAGGAGCTGGCCCGCTTCATCCGCGCGGACCTGCGCGACTTCTGGCTCGTCCGGGCACAGGGGCGCCGGCGCTGGCTGCAGGACGTATGGGTGGACTTAGGCATGGTGACGGTGGCCAGGGCCACGGTCACCCTGCAGGACGGCCGGCTGATCAGCAAGCGGGAGGCACTCGAGGTGCTGCACGAGCTGGGCGCCCCCGCCGTGCTGATCGCCGACATCCGCGCCCGCCGCTACGGCACCGAGCAGCCGGTGCTCAGCCGATACAGGCGGGGACGGCTGGCCCGCGCGTTCGTCAGATCCGCGATCGGCCGGGTGCTGGCCTGAACCCAGGCGGGATGGCAATCCGGGAGCCGGTTGTTACGAGCTACGTATCGACACACCTCATCCCGGGAGAGTGCGACCTATGGTCGAAAGCAGGCAGTCCTATCTGCTGGCCGCGGAGTCGGCGGTGGAGCTTCTCCGCCACCCGGCGGTGGCGGCGTCATGGGACAAGCCGAGCGCGCTGGTGGAGTTCAGCGTCGCGGGGCTCGCCGGGCACCTGGCCCATCAGCTCGTCAGGGTCGGCGAGGCGCTCAGTCCCGACGGGGCCGTCCAGCCGCCCGTCACGCTCCTGGAGCACTACACGCGCTCGCCGTGGGTGCAGGCCGGGCTCGACCACGAGAGCAACCTCAGCATCAGGCGCGGCGGTGAGGCGGCCGCGGCCGCCGGGCCCGCCCTGCTGGTCGAGCGCAGCCAGGCGCTGCTCGACATGCAGCGCGCGGCGCTGGCCTCCGAGCCCGCCGACCGGGTCGTCAACACGCCCGCCGGCTGGTCGCTGCTCCTCGACGACTTCCTGCTCACCCGGCTCGTGGAGCTGGTCGTCCACGGCGACGACCTGGCCGCCAGCGTCGGCGTGGAGACGCCGGGGCTGCCGCCGTCGGTGATCGATCCGGTGGTGGAGCTGCTGGCCCGCCTCGCGGTCCACCGCCACGGCCCCACGGCCGTCATCCGCACGCTGAGCCGCGCCGAGCGCGCCCCCGCCACCATCAGCGCCTTCTGACTTCCGCGGCTTCTGCGCGCCGCTCAAGCGCCTCCTGCGGTACGGGAGTGGTCGGTGACCTCCGGATAGTTCTTCACCGGGGCGCGCCCGCCCAGCAGGTGCCGGTCCGCGAACGCGGCCAGGTGCGCCCGGGTGATCTCCAGCGCCCGGGCGCCGTCGAGCTGCTGCGCCGGGATGCCCAGGGGCTTGCGCAGCACCGCGTAGTCCACGAACGCCGCGTGGTCGGTGCCCGCCACCGTGATCCACCGCTTCGGCCCCTTCAGGTGCGTCCATGCCTCGTCCCAGCTGCCGCTCCCCTCGCCGGGAGCGTGTGACGGGGTGCCGATCATCATGAACGGGCGCTTGAGCGGCTTGCCGACCTTGAAGGTGCCGTCCAGGTTGACGCCCGCCTTGATGCGGCGGTCGGCGAGCATGGTCTGGGCGGCGGCGTACCCGCCCATGGAGTGGCCCACCATGGCGATCTTCTCGCGGTCGATGCGCCGGGCCCAGCGGCCGTCGAGCAGCTCGTCCAGCACGAACCGCACGTCCTTCACCCGGCCCGCCGCCACGTCCGCGCCGTCCGGCCGCTGCTCGCAGGCCAGGCAGCCGGTGGTGCGGCCGTCGGGGAACGTGGTGCCGACCGACTCGTACGTGTGCTCCACCGCCGCGACGAGGTACCCCCTGGCGGCGAAGTCCTCGGCCAGCGAGGTCAGCGTCGCCCTCGGGAAGCTGAACCCCGGCGACATGACGACCAGCGGCAGCCTGCCCTTGGCGACGGGCGCCTTGAGCCGCGCGTGCGTGACGACCCGGCTGAGCACGCTCTTGTCCGGCACGTCGTAGTCGGCGAGCACCGCCTCCGACTCCGCCCGCGTCATGTACGGCGCCCGCGCGCCGACGGCCTTCTTCGCCGGGTACCAGAGCGTCACCATCAGCTCCCTGTGCTCCGCGCCGGGATTCCACGGGTCCCGCCGGCCGAGATCCACGAGGTGCAGGCTCTCCGTCCCCACGGGCCGCCGCCCGGTGGGAGCCGGCAGCTTGAGCTCAGAGACGGCGGCCCGAACGGGTGCGGTGGCCGTCGCGTGGGCCGGTGGGGTGGCGAGGGTCGTGGAAAGGGTCGCGGGGAAGGTCAGGGTGAGGGCCGTGAGGGCCAGGGACTTGTGCATGGTTGCCAGGCTGGCGCGCCGGGCCGCCGAGGTGTCCGCCCCGATCGTCGATCCGCGCTTACTACTTTCGTCGTAAGGCGCGCCCCGCTCGGCGCGTTACTACTTTCGTCGTAAAGCGTCGCGCGGCGTGCGGCCTACGCTGTGGCCATGCGGTTCGTTCTGCTCGGCGCGGTGGTCGCCGGGCTGTCGTGGTTCACCGGGACCGGGCAGGCGGGGGTGCCGTCCGGGCTGCCGGTCCCCGTGCTCGTCCTGATCGCCGTCGTGGCCGGGGTCGCCGCCTGGCATGCGCGCCGCGCCTGGTGGCCGCTGGCCGCCGTGGGCGCGCTGGCGTACGTGTGGCTGCTGATGTGGCCGCCGCTGCTGGTCGCCTCCTATCAGGCGGGCCGCACGCTGCGCGGCGCCCGTCAGCTCGTCGCGTACGTCGCCGGCTGCCTGGTGGTGTGCGCCCTTCCGCTGGCGGTCGGCCGCCCGCAGCAGGCGCCCGCCACGGGGCCGGGCAACGCGCTGCTCATGGCGGTGGCCGTCGTCGGGCTGCCGCTGGCGCTCGGCATGTGGACGCGGGCCAGGGCCGAGGTGCTGGCCGCCGCAGAAGAGCGGGCCGAGCGGCTCGAACGCGAGCGGGTCATGCGGGCCGAGCAGGCCAGGGCGCAGGAGCGGGCGAGGATCGCGCGGGAGATGCACGACGTGGTGGCCCACCGGGTCTCGCTGATCGTGCTGCACGCGGGCGCCCTGGAGCTGCGTACCGGCGACCCTGAGGCGGCCGGGACCGCGGCGCTGATCGGCGGCATCGGCCGCGAGGCGCTGGCCAACCTGCGTGACGTGCTAGGCGTGCTGCGCGCGCCCCGGCACGAGCCGCCCGACGCCGCCCTCAGCCCGCCGCCCACGCTGGGCGACCTCGACCGGCTGCTCGACCAGTCGCGGGCCCTCGGCATCGACGTGACCAGGCGCGACGAGGGCGAGCCGCGGCCGATGGAGGAAACGGTGGAGCGCACGGCGTACCGGGTGGTCCAGGAGGCGCTCACCAACGTGCACAAGCACGCGGGCGACGCGGGCACCGACGTGCTGATCCGCTACGGCGAGGACGAGCTGCGGGTTGAGGTGCGCAACGAGGCCCCGCACGCCCTCCGCGAGGGCGGGGCGGTGCCGGGAGCGGGATGGGGGCTGGTGGGGCTGCGCGAGCGCGTCGAGCTGCTCGGGGGCACGCTCCGCAGCAGCGCCCAGGAAGGCGGCGGCTTCCTCGTGAGCGCCAGGATCCCCACTTGACATCCTCCCCCTCGGTGAACGAGGGGGATTCTCACGGTCGCCCGTGAGGGTTCCTGTTTCACAGCCGGTCGCCCCGTCCGAGAGGACTCTCGTTGAGGTCTTACACCCGCTCCACAGGCGTTTCAGCTCTTCGCCAGCCCGGCGGCGAGCACGTTCCTGGCCGCGTTCACATCCCGGTCATGGACCGCACCGCAAGCACACATCCACTCCCGGACGTTCAGCGGCATCTTCTCCTGCAGGGCCCCGCACGCCGAGCACAGCTTCGACGACGGGAACCAGCGGTCGACCGCCACCACGGTGCGCCCGTACCACGCGGCCTTGTACTCCAGCATGGAGCGGAACTCCCGCCAGGACGCGTCGGAGATGGCGCGGGCCAGGCCGCAGTTTTTGACCATGTTGCGGACGGTCAGGTCTTCCACGGCGATCACTTGGTTTTCGTGAACAAGCCGTGTCGTGGCCTTGTGCAGGTGATCTCTTCTGCGGTCGGCGATCCGGGCGTACACCCTGGCGACCCTGGCCCGGGCCTTGGCGCGGTTGTTCGACCCCTTGGCCTTGCGGGCCAGGGCGCGCTGGGCTTTGGCCAGCTTGCGGCGGTCGGCGCGCTCATGCTTGGGGTTGACGATCTTCTCGCCGGTCGAGAGTGTCGCCAGCGCGGTGATGCCGGCGTCCACACCGACGCTCCGCCCGGCGGGCGGGAGCGGGCTGATCTTCTCCTCGACCAGGAGGGACACGAACCAGCGTCCCGCGCCGTCGCGGGAGACGGTGGCCGTGGACGGCCGCGCACCCTCCGGCAGCGGACGCGACCACACGATATCGAGCGGTGTGTCCATCTTCGCCAGCGTCAAGGCGCCGTCATGCCAGCGGAACGCCGAACGCGTGTACTCCGCCGACGCCCGGGACTTCTTGCGGGACTTGAACGCCGGGTAGTTGGCGCGCCTGGTGAAGAAGTTCGCGAACGCCGCCTGAAGATGCCGCAACGCCTGCTGAAGAGGAACCGACGACACCTCCGACAGGAAGCCGTACTCGCCGCTGCGCTTCCACTCCGTCAGCCGCGCAGAAGACTCCACATAAGAGACACGGCGGCCCTCCAGCCGGTAGGCGCGGCTGCGCTCCTCGAGCGCCTTGTTGTAGACGAGACGGACGCAGCCGAACGTCCGGGCAAGCTCGCCGGCCTGCTCGGGGGTCGGGTAGAAGCGGTACTTGTAGGCCCGCTTCACGATCTGCGCCACACCTCACATGCTACCGAAACGATCAACCAAAGGTCGCGCGTGTGTTCGATACGCCGGTTCACCTGACGGCGAACCGGCCGCCCCCGTCCCGCACCGCAGGAGTCCGAATCCTTCCCCGCCTGAAGGCGGGGGTTCCACGGAGGTATCTGATGATCAGTAACACCGCCCAAGTGGGCGGCGTTCTCATGAGTGCCGGGGTTCTCGCGTGATCAGGGTGCTCGTCGTGGATGACGAGGAGCTGGTGCGGTCGGGGCTGCGGCTGATCCTGGAGGCGTCGGGGGACATCGCCGTCGCGGGTGAGGCGCGGGACGGTGCGGAGGCGGTGTCGGCCGTACGGCGGTTGCGGCCCGAGGTGGTGCTGATGGACGTCCGCATGCCGGTCCTCGACGGGCTGGCCGCGGCGGCCAGGATCCTCGCCCTGCCCGAGCCGCCCAAGGTGATCATGCTGACCACGTTCGACCTCGACGAGTACGTCCACGAGGCGCTGCGGCACGGCGCGGTCGGGTTCCTGCTCAAGGACACCCCGCCGCGCGAGCTGGCCGCCGCCGTGCGCACGGTCGCGGCCGGTCAGGCGATGCTCTCCCCCTCGGTCACCAAGCGCCTGATCGCCTCCTACGCCGACCGCGCCCCCTCCCGCGCCGAGACCGCCCGCCGGCAGCTCGCCGGGCTGACCGGCCGGGAGGAGGACGTCATCAGGGCCCTGGCCCGCGGCCTGTCCAACGCCGAGATCGGCCGCGAGCTGCGCCTGACGGAGGCCACGGTCAAGGCCCACGTCAGCCGCGTGCTGGCCAAGCTGGGCCTGGCCAACCGCGTACAGGCGGCCATCCTGGTCCACGACGCCGACCTCGCCTGAGCGTCAGGAGACGGTCTCCGCGTAGTGGCAGGCGGCCTGGGCGTCCGGCACTGCGGGCAGGATGTCCAGGAGCTGAGTGCGGCAGCGGCCGTCCACTCCCGCCTCCGCCGCCTTGCCCGACGCCAGCACCTGGCAGCGGGCGTGGAAGCGGCAGCCGCCGGGGATGCGGGTCGGGTCGGGCGGCTCGCCGGTCAGCACGATCCGCTCGGGCGACTCGGGCAGCACCGACAGCAGCGCCTGCGTGTACGGATGCCGCGGCGCCGTCAGCACCTGCTCGACGGGGCCCGACTCGACGATCCTGCCGAGGTACATCACGGCGACCCGGTCGGCGATGTTCCAGGCCAGGCCGAGGTCGTGGGTGACGACCAGCGCGGAAAGCCCCAGCTCCGCGCGCAGCTTGAGCAGCAGGGCGAGGATCTCACCCCGTACGGACGCGTCCAGCGAGGCCACGGGCTCGTCGGCGACCAGCACCTTCGGGTTGAGCGCCAGCGCGCCCGCGATGACGACGCGCTGCCGCTGCCCGCCGGACAGCTCGTGCGGGTAGCGCTGGAAGAACCGCTCGGGCGGCCGCAGCCCGGCCCTGGACAGGGCGGTGGCCACGATGTCGCGCTCGTCGGCCAGCCCGTGGATGCGGGGGCCTTCCGCGACGGCCTCGTAGACGGTGTGGCGGGGGTTGAGCGAGCCGGTCGGGTCCTGCAGGACGAGCTGCACCTGCCTGCGGTAGGCGCGCAGCGCCTTGGTGGTGTAGCCGAGGCCCGCGCCGTCGTAGCGGACCTCGCCCGAGGTGGGGCGTTCGAGACCGAGCAGGGTGCGGGCGAGCGTGGTCTTGCCGCAGCCCGACTCGCCGACCAGGGCGACGATCTCGCCCTCGCCGACGGCCAGGTTCACGCCGTCCACGGCGCGGGCGCGGCGGCCCCTGGAGGCGAACTCGACGTGCAGGTCACGCGCTTCGAGCAGGCCGGACCTGGTGGTGCCGAGCTCCTCCGCGGCGGTGCGGGTCTCCGTCATGAGGCGACCTCCTCGTCGGCCCTGGCGTGCACACAGGCCGCCGTACGGTTGGGCCCGGCCGGCCAGAGCCGCACGTCGAGGTCGGCGCACGTGTCGAGCGCGACCGGGCAGCGCGGGTGGAAGGCGCAGCCGGTGGGCAGCTCCATCGGGTCGGGCGGGTCGCCGCCCAGGCCCTTGGGGGCCATGCGCGAGACCGGGTCGCCGACGGTGGGGAACGCCGCCGCGAGCGCCTTGCTGTAGGGGTGCTTGGCGTCGTGGAACACCTCGGCGGACGGGCCGTGCTCGACGACGCGGCCGGCGTACATGACCGCGAGCTGGTCGCACACGTCGGCGAGCACCGACAGGTCGTGCGAGATCATGATGAGCGAGATGCCGTGCTCGGCGACCAGGTCCTTGATCAGGGTGAGCACCTGCGCCTGCACCATCACGTCGAGCGCGGTGGTCGGCTCGTCGGCGATGATCAGGCGCGGCGAGCAGGCCAGCGCCATCGCGATCATGATGCGCTGCCGCTGGCCGCCGGACAGCTCGTGCGGGTAGCTGCGGGCCCGCCAGGCGGGCAGGCCCACCTGGTCGAGCAGCTCGGCGACGCGCGCGCGGGCGGCCTCGGGCTTGGCCAGGTTGTGCACGAGCAGCGGCTCGGCGATCTGCTCGCCGATCCTGCGCACGGGGTTGAGCCCGTGCTGGGCGCCCTGGAAGACGATGGACGCCTCGGCCCAGCGGACGGCGCGCATGCGCCCCCACTTCATGGTCAGGACGTCCTCGCCGTCGAGCAGGATCCGGCCGCCGACCTGCGCGTCCTTGGGCAGGAGCCGCAGCAGCGCCATGGCCAGCGTCGACTTGCCTGACCCCGACTCGCCGGCGACGCCGAGCGCCGCACCGGCGTCGAGCGCCAGCGACACCCCGCGTACGGCGGGCACCTCGCCCGAGGCGATGCGGTAGGTCACGGACACGTCGTCGAGTTCGAGCAGGCTCATGCGGCCCTCCTCAGCCTCGGGTTGAGCACGGCCTCCAGCGCCCTTCCGACCAGCGTGAACGCCATCACGACGAGCAGGATGGCGAGGCCGGGGATGAGGATGTACCACCAGGCGCCCTGGGTGGTGGCGCCGAAGTCGTAGGAGGCCCGGAGCATGGTGCCCCAGGACGTGCGGTTGGAGCTGGCGCCGAGGAAGGCCAGCGTGGACTCGGTGACGATGGCGCTGGCCACCTCCAGGGTGGTGCTGGCCAGCAGCAGCGGCGCCACGTTCGGCAGCACGTGCCGGGTGGTGATGTGCCAGTGGCCCGCGCCGAGCGCCTTGGAGCGTTCGATGTACGGCCTGGCCTCGACGGCGAGCGTCTGCGCCCGGATCAGCCGGGCGGTGGACGGCCAGGTGGTGATGCCGATCGCGGCGATGATCGTGAACGTGCTGCCGCCCAGGATGGCGGCCAGGACGAGCGCGGTGACCAGCGAGGGCAGCACCAGGAACCAGTCGGTGACGCGCATGAGCGCGCCGCCCGCCCAGCCCCTGAAGTGCCCGGCGGCGACGCCCACGATCAGCCCGATCACGATGCTGAGCAGCGCGGCGAGGAAGCCGATGAACAGCGACGTGCGCGAGCCCCACCAGACCATGAGCAGGATCGACCGGCCCGACTCGTCGGTGCCGAACGGCTCGGCGAGGCTGGGCGCGGCCCACCGCTGCCCGGTGTTCTGGATGACGCTGGTGACCGTCTCGTCGATGAACAGCGGCGCGGCGAGCGCGAGCACGACCGCGACGACGAGGACGACGAGACCCGCGACGCCGCCGCGGTGGGTGCGGAATCCGGCCCAGAAGCGGCTCAGCGCCTGCTTCCTGCGCTCGGAGGCGACAGCCGTCATGCGGACCTCACCCTCGGGTCGAGCACGTGGTAGACCACGTCGGCCAGCGTGTTCATGACGATGACGGCGACCGTGATCAGCAGGAACGTCCCCTGCATGAGCGTGAAGTCGGGCACTCTGACCGCCTCGTAGAACAGCTGCCCGAGCCCCGGCCAGGTGAAGATCGTCTCCACGGTGACGGCGCCGCCGACGACGAAGCCGATGCGCATGAACACCAGCGTGACCGTGGGCAGCAGCGCGTTGGGCACCGCGTGCCTGCGTCGTACGTCGTCGTCGCGCAGCCCCTTGGCCCTGGCCACCGTCACGTAGTCCTGGCTGACCTCCTCAAGCAGCGACGAGCGCATGATGAGCAGGTATTGGGCGTACACGACGGCCACCAGCGTCAGGCAGGGCAGCACCATGTGGGAGGCGACGTCCAGCACGTACGCGAACCCGTCGGGCGCGTCCACGCTCTCGATGCCCCGGAAGGGGAAGATGCCGGGGATGGGCCCGATGCCGACGCCGAAGACCATCATCAGCAGCAGGCCGAGCCAGAATGTCGGGACCGACCACAGCAGCAGCGACAGCCCGGTGGAGAAGCGGTCGAAGCGGCTGCCGTGGCGCCAGCCGGCCCTGGTGCCCTGCCAGACGCCCAGGCTGACCGCGATGACCAGGCCCGTGCCGGCGAGCAGCAGCGTCGGGCCGATGCGCTCGCCGATGAGGTCGATGACCGGGCGCTTGTACTCGTAGGAGGTGCCGAGGTCGAGCCTGAGCGTGTCGCCCACGAACTGGAAGAACTGGTCGATGAGCGGCTTGTCCAGGCCGAGCCTGCGGCGTTCGAGGTCGAGCTGGGCCGGGGTCATGTTGCGGCCCTGGGCCAGGTTGCGTACGGGGTCGCCGGGGAGCAGCCGGAACACGAAGAAGGTTCCGATGATCACCATGGCGATGCTGAACAGCGCCCCACCGGCCTTGGACAGCGCATATTGCAGCATGCCGCGGCTGGTGGGGCGCTCGTCACCAGGGCCCGCCGCCTGGGCGGCGGGCTCTGCTGCTTCGAGCGGTGTCGTCATTCGCGTTCGTCTGCGGTGCTCTTGCGCCGCCTGCTCAGGAGGAACACCGCGAGACCGATGACCACCACGCCGCCCACGACGCCCGCGATGAGGCCGGTGTTGGAGCCGCCCTCGGCGCTGGAGCCGGACGCGGCCACGGCCTTGACGTCCACGGTGTAGAACGGCCAGTAGCCGCTGCCGCCGTAGAGGATGCCGCTGTCCTCGGGGATCGGGGTGATGCTGGTGATGCGGTCCTTGCGGTAACCCTCAAGGTCGTTGGTGTAGTAGATCGCGATGACCGGGGCGTCGGTGTAGAGACGCTCCTGCATCTTCTTGATGAGCTCGGCGCGCTTGGGCCGGTCGAGCTCCTTCTGCTGGTCCTTGTAGAGCTGCTCGAACTCGTCGTCGCAGTAGAAGGACTCGGTGCCGCCGCCCTCACCGGTCGGGCTGGGCCGCCGGCTGCACAGGTGGGTGGCGAGGACCTCTTCGGGGTCGGGGTTGACCGACCAGCCGCTGATGGCGATGTCGAACAGGCCGGTGACGCCGGTCTCCTCGGTGAACTTGCTGGAGTCGAGCTTCTTGGTGGTCAGCGTGATGCCGATCTCCTTGAAGAAGCCCGTCAGATACTCGGCCAGCTTGTCCTCGATCGGGGTGTCCGTGTGGATGCTGAACCGGAACTCCAGCTTGCGCTTGCCGTCGGGCATCGTACGGACGCCGTCGGCGCCCTTCTTGTAGCCGGCGTCGTCGAGGATCTGGTTGGCCTTGGCCGGGTCGTAGCTGACCTTCTCGTCACCGGTGGCCTCCCAGAAGAAGTCCTGGTACATCGGCGGGACGATCGAGCCGTCGGCCGGCTTGGCCAGGCCGTTCTGGACCTCGTCGACGAGCTTCTGCTTGTCGATGGCGTAGTGGAGCGCCTGGCGGACCTTCTGGTCCTTCAGCGCCGGGTGGCCGTCACCGACGGGCTTGTCGTCGCTGGTGGTGGCGCCGTGGTTGATCTGCAGGTACGCCGCGCGCCGGCCCTGCTCGTTCCAGGCGACGATGTTGGGGTCGTTCTGGATGGCCTCGAACTCCGGCGGGTTCATCCGGCCGAGCAGGTCGATGTCGCCGTTCTTCAGGCCCGCGATGGCGGCCTGCGGGTTGTCGTAGAAGATGACCTGCAGCTCGTCGATCTTGGGCTTGCCCCGCCAGTAGTTGGGGTTGGCCTGCAGCTTGACGTACTGGTCCTTCTTGTGCTCGATCGCGAAGTACGGGCCGCTGCTGACGGTCGGGTACTTCTCGGCGTCGTAGTTGGCCATGTCGGTGACCGATTCCCAGACATGCTTGGGCATGATCGGGACCGGGTTGTCCAGCATGCTGGCCTGCGGCGCCTTGAGCTTGATGACCAGGTCCTGGCCGTTGGCGGTGACGCTCTCGAAGTTCTCCACCGCGGGACCGTTGGCCGTCTTGGCGGCCTCGTCGGTCATCATCTTGTTGAACGTCCAGGCGGCGTCCTCGGCCGTGATCGGCTGGCCGTCGGACCACTTGGCGGCACGGATCTTGAACGTCCAGGTGAGCCCGTCCTCCGACGTGCTCCACGACTCGGCCAGGTCGGGGCTCGGCGCGAGCGTCTTGGAGTCGGGCACCGTGAGGAACCCGTACATCCAGCGGTGGATCGACGTGGAGACCAGGCGGACCGCGAGGAAGGGGTTCATCGAGTCCATCGCCTGCGTGGCGCCGACGCGTACGATCTTCTTCCCCGCCGCCGGGTCCTGGGCGAGGGCAGCCGTGGTGCCCTGACCGGCCACTAATAGCGCGACGCCCAGCGCAGCCAGGCGTGCGAACCATTTCCTCATAAGTGCCTCACCTTCAGGCGGGGGGTCTCTGTGTAGAAGAAGGCACACCATACGGAGACCGCGTGTCAACGAGTGGCGGAAAATTGTTTCATCTTCGTTTCCAACGGCGGTGTAAATTTTCAGTGCCCTTGGCACGGCCGTGAGCTGCTGTCATGTCCCCGCGGGCGCCATCACTTGGCGCGCCAGAATAGCGAGTCGCTCGGCGTCGGCGGTACCCGGCTCGGCGGTGTAGACGATGACGCGAAGATCGCTGCCGGCCACGCTGAGGATGTCGCAGTCGAGCGTCATCGGGCCCACCCGGGGATGCTCGAACGTCTTGCGCCCGCCCACCTGACGGCCGACCGTGCCGGAGTCCCACAGCGCGGCGAAGCGGGGGCTGCCCGCGCGCAGCTCGGCGATCAGCTCCTGGAGTGAGCGGTCGGCGGGGTAGCGGCCGGCCGTGGCGCGCAGGTCGCCGACCAGCGCCGCCTCGAACGCGGCCTGCTCGTCAGGGGTGCGGCTGACCGGCGTGGTCGTGCCGGAGCCGAGGAAGATGCGCCACAGGGCGTTGCGCTCGCGCCCGTGCCGGCCGGCCGGGTCGCCGACGAGGGCCGCGTACAGGGGGTTGGCCAGCAGCAGCGTCCAGGTGGCGTCGTGGACGGCGACGGCGGCGCCGTCGAGCCGGTCGATCAGCCGCAGCACGCTGGGCGTGATCTGCGCGGGCACCGCTTCCGGGCCCGGCGGCGCGAGCCCGGCGGCCTCGAACAGGTAGGCGCGCTCCTCGTCCGACAGCCGCAGCGCGCGGGCCAGCGCCTCGACGATCTGCGGTGAGGGGTTGGTGGCGTGGCCCTGCTCCAGGCGGACGACGTAGTCGACGGAGATGCCGGCGAGGGTCGCGAGCTCCTCGCGGCGCAGCCCGGAGGTGCGGCGATGGCCGCTCGTGGGCAGCCCGGCGGCCTCGGGCGGCATGCGCTCGCGCCAGCGCCTGACCGCCTGCCCGAACTCCTTCGTGGTCATGCCCCCCAGTGTGCCCTCTCCCTGGTACCGCGAGTCCCAGGACGGCGAGGGTGCTGGCTGGTCAGCGGGCCGGGACGGAAGCTGGGAGCATGACGACGACACTGATCACCGGAGCCAACAAGGGGCTCGGATACGAGACCGCCCGCCGCCTCATCGCCGCGGGCCACACCGTCTACGTGGGCAGCAGGGACGCCGGGCGGGGCCGCCGGGCGGCGGAGCAGCTGGGGGCGCGGCACGTGCTCATCGACGTCACCGACGACGCGTCCGTGGCCGCCGCGGCCGCCGCGGTGGAGGCGGACGGCGGGCTCGACGTGCTGGTCAACAACGCCGGCATCGAGGAGCGGCGGCCGGACGGCACGGTCTACACGCCGGCCGAGGTGACGGCCGAGATCATGCGCACGACGTTCGAGACGAACGTCTTCGGCGTCGTGCGCGTGCTGCACGCCTTCCTGCCGCTGCTGCGCCGCTCGGCCGCCCCCGTCGTGGTGAACGTCAGCAGCGGCCTGGCCTCGATGGCCATCGGCACCACCGAGGGCACCCCGGTGCACGCCTATCCCGGCGTCGCGTACCCGGCCTCGAAGGCCGCGGTCAACCGGCTCACCATCCAGTACGCCAAGGCGTTCCCCGAGATGCGGATCAACGCGGTCGAGCCCGGCTACACCAAGACCGACCTCAACCTCAACACCGGCACGCAGTCCGTCGAGGAGGGCGCGGAGATCATCGTACGGATGGCGCGGGTGGCCCCCGACGGTCCCACCGGGGGCTTCTTCACCGCGCAGGGCCCGCTGCCCTGGTGAGTCAGCAGCAGCCGCCGCTGCCGCAGCATGACTCGCCGGCCATGGGCAGCAGCTCGACGGGAGCCGCCGCGCCCGCCAGCTCGTAGCCGGCCTCCGTGACGGCGGCGCCGATCAGCGCGTCGTCGATGGGGGCCTGGCTGGTGACGGTCACCGCGCCGGAGGCGAGATCGACCTCCACTCCGCTCACCCCGGCGATGCCGCTCACCTCTTCTGTCACGGCGCTGACACAATGGCCGCAGGTCATGCCCTCGACCTGGTACGTGGCGACGGTCATGCGAACGCTCCTTCCTGGATCGGCTCCGATGCGCTCACTCTATACCCCCTGGGGGTAAAGACGCATACATGCGCGCCGCCCGGTAAGGGGACGGGAAACACGCAGTCCAAGGGGGTTCTCATGCTGGACGGCAAGACCATCGCTTTCCTGGTGGCACCCGAGGGAGTCGAGCAGGTGGAGCTCACCGAGCCGTGGAAGGCGGTCAAACAGGCGGGCGGCACGCCCAGGCTGGTCTCCACCTCCGCCGGCCGGATCCAGGCGTTCAACCATCTGGACAAGGCCGACACCTTCGCCGTGGACGACACCGTGGACGAGGCGGATCCCGCCTCGTACGACGGCCTGGTGCTGCCGGGCGGCGTCGCCAACCCGGACTTCCTGCGCATGTCGCCCGACGCCGTGCGCTTCGCCAAGTCCTTCTTCGACGCCGGCAAGCCGGTGGCGGCCATCTGTCACGCGCCGTGGACGCTCGTCGAGGCGGACGTCGTCCGCGGGCGCACGCTCACCTCGTGGCCGAGCCTGCGGACCGACCTGCGCAACGCCGGGGCGACCTGGGTGGACAAGGAGGTCGTGGTGTGCACGGAAGGCGGCAACACGCTGGTGACCAGCCGCAAGCCGGACGACCTCAAGGCGTTCTGCCAGGCCGTGACCGACCTCTTCGGCGACAAGTGAGGCTCGCCGGTCCGGGCCCGGCGAGCCCGGACCGGACCGGCGAGATCGAAACCCGCCCGTAACGCCTTGTCCCCTGGGGAGAAATGGTCTAGACGTAGACCAAAAGGAGCGTCCTCCGCGCCCCCCAGGGAGACCTCAATGAGCACAGAAGAGGATTCCAGGCGACTGGCCGAGCTCGGCTACAAGCAGGAGCTGGCCCGCACCTGGAGCGGTTTCTCCAACTTCGCCATCTCCTTCTCGATCATCTCCATCCTCGCCGGCTGCTTCACGACCTTCGGACAGGCCTGGAACAACGGCGGCCCCATCGCCATCTCCTGGGGCTGGCCGCTGATCTCCCTGTTCATCCTCATCATCGGCTTCTGCATGTCGGAGCTGGTGTCGGCGTACCCGACGGCGGGCGGCATCTACTGGTGGGCCGCCAAGCTGGGCAAGCCGATCCACGGCTGGTTCACCGGCTGGCTCAACCTCATCGGGCTCATCGCGGTCACCGCCTCGGTGGACTACGGCTGCGCGACGTTCCTCAACATCACCCTCAACCGGCTGACCGGCGGCGCGTGGGAGGCCACGCTCCCCCAGGCGTTCCTGCTGTTCGTGATCGTCCTGGCGCTGCACGCGCTGATCAACATCTTCAGCCACCGGCTGATCTCGCTGCTGCAGAACATCTCCGTCTGGTGGCACGTCGCCGGCGCCGCGATCGTGGTCGCCATCCTCGTCTTCGCGCCCAGCGAGCACCAGTCGGCGAGCTTCGTCTTCTTCGGCACCAACAACACCTCGGGCTTCGGCGACGGCTCCGACGGCCTGCCCTTCTGGCTGTACGTGCTGCCGCTCGGCTTCCTGCTCACCCAGTACACGATCACCGGCTTCGACGCCTGCGCCCACGTGTCGGAGGAGACGCAGGGAGCGGCGAAGAGCGCCGCCCGCGGCCTGTGGCAGTCGATCTTCTACTCGGCGATCGGCGGCTGGATCCTGCTGCTCGCGTTCCTGTTCGCGGCCACGAACGTGGACGAGCTCAACGCCCAGTCCGGCTTCGTCGGCGCCATCTTCGAGACCGCGCTGTCGTCCCCGCTGGCCACCGCGATCTTCGCGATCTCCACCATCGGCCAGTTCTTCTGCGGGATGAGCTGCGTGACCTCGATGTCGCGCATGACGTACGCGTTCTCGCGCGACGGCGCCGTGCCCGGCTGGCGGCTCTGGTCGAAGGTGGACCGCAACCGCACCCCGGTCAACGCCATCGTGGCCGGCTGCGTGGCCGCCGCCCTCATCACGCTGCCCGCGCTCTACGCCCCTCCCGGGCTGACCACGCCGGTCGCGTTCTACGCCGTCGTCTCGATCGCGGTCATCGGCCTCTACCTGGCCTTCCTCATCCCGATCTGGCTGCGGCTGCGCATGGGCGACGCCTTCACTCCGGGGCCGTGGACGCTGGGCCGCAAGTACAAGGCGCTGTGCTGGATCGCCTGCGTCGAGATCGTGATCGTCTCGGTCTACTTCATCATGCCGTTCTCGCCGGCCGGCGTGCCCGGCAGCGCGGACTTCACCTGGACGTCGGTCAACTACGCGCCCGTCGCGGTGGGCATCGTGCTCGTCGGCATCGCGCTGTGGTGGGCGCTGTCGGCCCGCCACTGGTTCACCGGGCCGCGCCGCACGGTGGACGACGAGAACCTCGTCTCCTGACGCGAAATGCCCGGGGGCCTTCAAGGCCCCCGGGCGTCTTGCGAACGTGCTCTAGCCGGCCCAGCTCAGCCGGTCCGTCGGCCAGGCGTGCGTGCCGGCCTTGCTCTTGAGCAGGCTCTCCTCCTCAGGCGTGCCCACCGCGCAGCGGGTGCCGTGCGCGGGCACCTTCAGCGAGATCAGGTACTCGTCGAAGATGTCCGTCTGGCACTTGTCCTTGCCGTAGATGCGGTGCCCCCACCCCTCGTACGTGAGCAGCACCGCCTTCGGGCCGAGCTGGCGGGCCGCGTTGGCCGACCAGATCCACGGCGTGGCGGGGTCGTGCAGCGAGTTGCCGAGCAGCAGAGGAGCGTCACCCGTGTACCGCAGCTTGTGCGGCTTGTTCGTCGTCGGGTAGTTCATGCAGATCGGCAGGTCGTCCACCGGGTACGGGTGGTACCGCGTGTCGGGCGCCAGCTTGCCGGAGACCGCCATGAGGGCGGCGTACTCGGCGTAGTTGCGCACCCTGAGGTTGTAGTCCTGGCACAGGATCGTGGTCGGCAGCTCGGCCACGTCGCCCTCCACCGGCCCCCGGCCCGGCAGCGGCGGCACCCAGTCGGGCTCGGGCCCGCCGTTCAGCCAGTTGATGGTCTGGCTGAGCGTCCACCAGTCGGGCCCCTCGTTGCCCAGCGCGGCGTTGTAGATGAGCTGCAGCTCCGTCATCTTCGTGCCGGTGCTCGGGTAGACCAGCTCGCCCCGCTTGGCCTTCTCCCGCAGGCTCTTCCAGATCGCCCGCACGTCCTGGCCGTGCAGGACGCAGCTCGGCTCCTGGTCGCACCAGCCGACGAACTGGTCGAAGGCGTCCTCGACGGCCAGCGCCTCGGTCGTCATGAAGCCCACGACGTCGAGGCTGTGGTCCATGTTGCTGTCGAGGCCGAGCGCGCGGACGCGGTCGGGGAACAGCTCGGCGTACATCTGGCCGATCAGGGTGCCGTACGAGATGCCGTAGTAGGTGAGCTTCTCCTCACCGAGGGCGGCGCGCAGGGCGTCCATGTCGCGGGCCACGTCCACGGAGTCGACATGGTCGTACAGGGGGCCGGTGCGCTCGCGGCAGTCCTGGTGCAGGCGCTTGGTGAAGGCGTCCCATGCCGCGAAGTCGGCCTGGCTCCTCATCACCGTGTGCGGCATCTGGTTGTAGACCGAGGCCGAGCAGATCACCGGGTGGCTGCGACCCACACCCCGAGGGTCGAAGCCGACGATGTCGAAGCGGCGCTGCAGCTCCTCGGTGTAGGAGCCGGGCGCGCCGTACACGGCCTCGACCCCCGAGCCGCCCGGACCACCCGGGTTGATGACCAGCGAGCCGATCCTGGCGTCGGGGTCGGTGGCCTTGCGGCGGGCGACCGCGATGTCGACGGTCGGGCCGTCGGGCTTCGACCAGTCGATCGGCACGGTGAGCGTGCCGCACTCGGCCGACGGCTCCTCCTCGCACGGAGCCCAGGTGATGGTGCGTTGCGCCTGCGGGACCGCCGCGTTGGCGGGCGCCGCGGGCGACAATGTCGCCACCGCCACTAAGGCGGCGGCGAGCAGCGTGAACCTCTTTCGCACGATGCTCCAATCTTCTGTCGATCCCCCCGTCGGGGCGTGCGACCGAAGATGGATCATCGCTTATCTGGGGTTATGTGCGGGGAGAAATGACGATTTTTCCTCCCTGAGGATGACTCGTCCCGTCAGGACGCCTCGAACGCCTCCGCCACGACCTCGCGGACCTCGTCCATGTCCGCCCTGCCCAGCTCGCGCTTGAGCGAGGTCATGTCGACGTCGGGCATCCCGCACGCGACCGCCCAGTTCCACGGCGTCAGGTCGCCGTCGACGTTGAGCGCGAACCCGTGGCTGGTGACGCCCCTGCTCTGGCGCATGCCGATCGAGATGATCTTCCGCCCGGTCTCCACCGTCCACACGCCGGTCAGCAGCTCGGAGCCCGGCGGCGTGTCACGCCGCTCGGCCGGCAGCCCCAGCTTGCCCAGCGCCTCCACCAGCCGCAGCTCGACCTCGCGGACGTAGTCGACGATGCCCTCCCCCTCGTCCAGCTTGACGATGAGGTAACCGACGAGCTGACCGGGCCCGTGATAGGTGAGCTGGCCGCCCCGGCCGGTCTCGACCACGGGGATGCCGCGCGACGGGTCGGGCAGGTGGGTGATCGGGGTGCGGCGCCCGATCGTGAAGACGGACGGGTGACTCAGCAGCCAGAGCGTGTCCGGCCGCTCGTCCCGTTGGCGCTGCCCGACGAGGTCGGTCATGCGCTCCATCGCCTGATCGTAATCGACGAGCCCATCGTGGATGAGCGTCAGCGGCCTTGCCCTCATGTTTCGAGGATATGCCCGTCCTTTGACTGACCCCGCCGCAGGTCGTCAGCAGGCCGCGACCCACTCGTCCACCAGCGCGCAGAGCTGGTCGAGCGCGGCCTCCACCCGCTCGCGCTCTCCCGTCGTGAGGAAGTCGATCTGCAGCCCGGTGTACGCCGAGTTCGCCAGCGTCGAGATCCGCGTCGCCTCCGGCTCCGGCACCCCGCGCTCGCGCAGCAGCCCGGCCACGAACTCCGACCGGTCCGACAGCAGCCGCGGCACGTGCCCGGCCAGCTTGCCGGCCACCGCGAGCCCCTCGATCTCGTGGATGAGGCGGGCGATCGGCTGGTTGTCCTCGCGGGTCTGCCAGTCCCAGGTGCGGCGGATGATCGTGCCCACGCTGTCGGAGCCCGACCAGCCGGGCAGCCCGCGCAGCCAGTCGCGGTGCCGCTCGTCGAGCCGCTCCATGGTGGCCGACAGCAGCTCCTCCTTGTCGGCGAAGTGGTGGGTGAGCACGCGGGTGGACTTGCCGAGGTGCTGGGCCAGCGGGCGCATGGACAGCGTGGACAGGCCGTGCTCGGCCAGGTAGTCGATGATCTGGTCGAGCAGCTCGCCGCGGCGGTGCGGGTCGGCGGTCCTGGCCATGCGGGATTCCCCTTTGACGCCATTGAGGTGACGACTGTTACCCTATCCAGGAAACGACCGTTACCTTAATTCCAGGGGACACCCATGCCCATCGACGTGCGCCGGCGTGCCCGGCTGCCCACGTATCTGCCCACGTATCTGCCCACGTGGCTGCTCGCGCTGGTCTTCACCACGTTCACCTTCGCCACCGACGATTACGTGATCGCCGGCGTGCTGCCCGCGCTCTCCGCCGACCTGGGGGTGAGCGAGGCCGTGGGCGGGCAGCTCGTCACCGCCTTCTCGCTGGCGTTCGCGCTGGCCGCGCCCGTCGCGTCGGTGGTGACCGCCACCTGGTCGCGGCGCGGGCTGCTGACCTGGGCGCTGGCGCTGTTCGTCGCGGCCAACGCGGCGGCCGTGTTCGCCGGCTCGTACGCGCTGCTCCTCGGCCTGCGCGTGCTGGCCGCCGTCGCGGCGGCGGCGGTCGTCCCCGCCGCGTACGCGATCACCACCTCCCTCGCACCCGCCGAGCGGCAGGGCCGCTACCTGGCGCTGGTGATGGGCGGGCTGACCGTGTCGCTCACGTTCGGCGTGCCGCTCGGCACCTGGGTAGGCGGCGCCTTCGGCTGGCGGGCCACGTTCGGGCTGGGGGCCCTGCTGGGGATCGTCGCGCTGCTCGCGGTACGTGCCACGCTGCCCGAGACGCCGCCCGCGCCCGCCATGCCCGTCGGGCGGCGGCTGGCCCCGCTGGCCCGCCCCCAGGTGCTGCTCGGCCTGCTCGGGATCGTCGCGATCGTGCTGGGCAGCATGATGGTGCTGAGCTACCTCGCCCCGTTCCTGCGCGACCTCGCCGGAGCCGGGCCCACTGAGCTGGGCTGGGTGTTCGTGCTGGCCGGACTCGCCGGGCTGGCCGGCGGGCAGCTGGGCGGCCGGGCCGCCGACCGCTGGGGCGCGAGCCGGGCGATGACCACCGGCGTCGCCGCCTTCGCGGCGGTGATGGCCGCCCTGACCTGCTGCCAGCTCTTCAGGCCCGTGCCGTTGCTCGCCCTGCTGCCGCTGCTGCTGCTCTGGGCGGGTGCGTCGTGGTGGATCCCGCCGCCCGCGCAGTCCCGCATGATCGCCCTCGCCGGTCCTGCGGCCCCGCAGGCGCTCGCGCTCAACAGCAGTGCCGTCTACGTGGGCGTGTCCTGCGGTGCCGCGCTCGGCGGGGTGGTGCTGGAGACGTACGGGAGCGGGTGGTTGCCGGCCGCCGCGGTCGGCGCCGAGCTGATCGCGCTCGCGCTCTTCCGTGCGGCGGACCGGGGCCGCTATGCCGCCCGGTAACCCTTCGGCGCCTCCGGGACGAGGATCCACATGGCGACGTAGACCACCCAGAGCGGGCCGGGGATGAGCGACAGCAGCAGCCAGAGGATCCGGACGAGCGTGGGGGGCATGCCCGTCTTGTCGGCGATGCCGCCGCAGACGCCGGCCAGGATCCTGTGCTCTCGTGAGCGGTACATGAGCTGTTCCTCCGTCGTGGTTGTCGACCTACTTGAAGAACGGACGACACAGCGGCCCGACTCCCGTCAGGGACCCTGAGAAAACCCTGAGAGGGTCAGCCACTCCTGTGCCATGCCCAGATCGCGGCTGGTCAGTCCCCGCCTCGGATCGACGTGCACGAGCAGGAAATCGGTCAGTCCCTGATGGACCCTGAGGTACTCCTCGTCCTCCGCGAACACCTGGTCGTCGAACCAGACGAACGGCCGCCGCCCCGCGTACGCGGCCACGTGCGGGGTCTTGAACATCTCCCCGTGCTCGCTCGGCGGCACGTCGGGCGGCACGGCGATGACCGGCAGCGAGGGCAGGCCGACGCGCGGCGCGATCCACTCGTTGGCGTGGTGCTCCCACGTGGTGGCCCAGACCAGCTCGGAGCCGGTGGCCAGGGCCAGCTCCAGCAGGCGGCGGCCGTGGCGCGGGTTGAGGTAGACGGTGTAGACCTCCGCGCCGATCGTGCACCGGTAGGGCCGGAAGTCGGGGCTGGGCCGGCCCATGGGGTTCAGCACGCCGTCCACGTCGAGCAGGAGCAGGGGTTTCACGTGACGGCCCCGGCCCTGTGCTGCTGGGGGCTGACCCCGCGTACCCGCTTGAACGCCGCACTGAGCGCGAACGGGCTGGAGTAGCCGACCTTCCTCGCCACCGAGCCGATCGTGGCGTCGGGCTCGCGCAGCAGGTCGGCGGCCAGAGCCAGCCGCCAGTCGGTGAGGAACGCCATCGGCGGCTCGCCCACCAGGTCGGTGAAGCGCCGCGCCAGCGAGGCCCGCGACACCCCCACCTCGGCCGCCAGCGCGGCGACCGTCCACGGGTGTGCCGGGTTGTTGTGCAGCATGCGCATCGCCTTGCCGACGATCGGGTCGCCCATCGCGCGGTACCAGCCCGGCGCCTCGTTCGCCGCGAAGTGGGCCCGCAGCACCGCGATGAGCAGCAGGTCGAGCAGCCGGTCGAGAACGGCCTCCTGGCCTGGCTCGTCCTTGACGATCTCGGCGCTCATCAGCCCGATGAGCGGCCCGCCGGGCTCCACGATCAGCCGGGGCAGCGCGTCGAGCAGCCGCCTGCTGACCTCGCCCTCCAGGTTGTAGGTGCCGGTGAGCAGCACGGTGCCGCCGCCGGGGTCGTTGCCCCACGTACGGACGCCGAGGTCCATCGCCTGGTAGACGGACTCGCCGTCGAGGGTGGTGCAGCGCTGGCCGGGGTGGATGACGACCTGCGGCTCCGTCGCCGGGTCGTCGGCCACCGTGTACGGCTCCGGCCCCCGGACGATCGCCACCCGCCCCGGCTCGACGCGTACGGGCTCGCAGCCGTCGAACGTGATCCACGACTCGCCCCGCACCTGCGCCACCACCGACAGCGGAGCCTCGTCCTGGATGCGCAGGGACCACGGCGGATCGAGGATCGAGCGGAGGAGGAAGGCGCCGTGTGCTCTGGGCCCGTCGAGCAGCGCCGCGAGCTGATCCATGGTCAGACCATGGCACATGCGATTCCCCTGCTCAACCGGCGGGGCACTCCGCCCTACGACCGGGCGAACAACCGCCCAATTCTTCATGAACAGGACGCATCGACCTCGCCACGACGCGCGATCACAGCAGCTCAACGCCTTACGAGAGCAATCGCTCGACCCCCGATTCCGCTAGCCTCACCCTCACACTCGCTGCGTCCACGGAAGGTGTCGTCGTGATCGGCTGGCTAGAAGCGGTGGTTCTGGGGTTGGTCCAGGGGCTCACGGAGTTCCTGCCGATCTCCTCCAGCGCCCACATCCGGGTGGTGTCCGCTTTCGCTCAGTGGCCGGACCCGGGGGCGGCGTTCACGGCGGTCATCCAGCTCGGCACCGAGGCCGCCGTGCTCATCTACTTCCGGCAGGAGATCTGGGAGATCATCTCCACCTGGACCCGCTCGCTCTTCGTCAAGGAGCTGCGCGGCCACTGGGCGGCCCGCATGGGCTGGTACGTCATCGTCGGCACCCTGCCCATCGCCATACTCGGCCTGGCGCTGAAGGACCAGATCGAGACCTCGTTCCGCGACCTGCGCCTGGTCGGCACCACGCTCATCGTCTTCGCCGTCGTCCTGTGGTTCGCCGACCACACCGCGCGCAACAAGCTGACGCTGGAGAAGCACCTCAGCTTCACCCATGCGATCATCTACGGCTTCGCGCAGTCGCTCGCCCTGGTCCCCGGCGTGTCCCGCTCGGGCGGCACCGTGACGGCCGGTCTGCTGCTCGACTACCGCCGCGAGGACGCCGCGAAATACTCGTTCCTGCTGGCCATCCCGGCCGTGCTGGCCTCGGGGGTGCTGGAGCTGGCCGAGATCGGCGAGGGTCCGGCCCCCGACTGGGGCCCCACCATCCTGGCCACGGTCATCTCGTTCCTCGTCGGCTACGCGGCGGTGGCCTGGTTCCTGCGCTACATCAGCACCCACCGCTTCACCGGCTTCGTCATCTACCGCATCGCGCTCGGCTTCTTCGTCATCCTGGCCGTCACGCTGGGCTGGATTCCCGCTCAGGGCTGAGCCGGTAGTAGGCCGCCCACTCCTCGTCGCCCATGCGCAGCACCTTCAGGCCCAGCCAGCCGAGGGCGACGGCGGGGGCGGCCCACAGCGGCACGGTCAGCGGCCCGTACGACACCAGGAACCCGCCGAGATACCCGGCCGTCACCAGCACCGGCACCCACCACCCCGCGAACCCGGCCCGCCACACCGCCACCGTCAGCAGCGGCAGCCCGACGAAGCCGAGGAACATCCACGGGAGCTGGAAGCCGAACGTCACGCCGGGCAGGTCCATCATCTCGTCGAGGATGCGCTGCGCCTCCTCGGGTGAGTGGTGACGCCCGAGCCACCACTCGACGGGGTCGACGATCAGCAGCCCCGACAGCTGCAGGTAGCCGATCACCGCCAGCGCCCCGCCGACGTGCCCGAGCCGGGTGGCCCGGCGCCTGGTCAGGTGCGTCAGGCCGATGACCGCGACCACCAGCAGCATCCAGCTCCAGTGGTAGAGCACGGACTGCGCCTGGGCCAGCGCGGGGTTCGCGCCGAAGCTGACCGTCTCGCGCTCGTCGCCCCAGGTCCCTGGATCGACGGCGACGGCGACGGCCTGGAGCAGCGGCGCCACGATGAGCAGCACGCCCGCCGCGACGCGGCGGAAGGTCACCTGGTCTCTGAGCATGCCGCCGACCGTAGGCGGGCGGGCGGCCGCCGGTCGTCCGCCCGGCGGGTGACCGGGCGTCCGCCGTCAGGAGGAGGCGGGCGCGGGCTCGGCCGCCAGGACCCTCGCCGGCCGGTACGTCACCAGCGTGAAGACCAGCCCCACCAGGCCGAGCCCGGCCGACAGCACGACCACGCCCGTCCTTCCGTACGTCTCCAGCGCCGCCCCGCCGGCCAGCCCCGCCACCACCAGCCCGAGGTACTGCGCGGACGACAGCAGCCCCAGCCCGATCGAGACGTTGCCGGGCACCGCCGTGACCGTCCTGAACTGCTGTGCGGGGGCGATCATCCAGCCGGTCGCGCCCCACAGGAAGCCCCACACGAGGGCGACGGGCAGCGCCAGGTTCGCCACCGGGATCAGGGCGATGAACACCACCGCCACGGCCAGGCCACCGATGATCATGCGGCGGGGGCCGTACGCGTCGGTGAGCCGCCCGCCCAGCATGTTGCCCACGATGCCGCCCAGCCCCCACGCCCACAGCAGCGCGGCCAGCGGCAGGTCGAACAGCGAGCCGATGTAGGTGTACGCGGTGAACCCGGCCGCGAAGAACAGCAGCTGCGTCACCATCACCGCGGGCACCCGCCGGTCGCGCAGCGGCTCGAACCGCTCGCGCAGCCGTCCCGACGCCGGCAGCCGCAGCTCCGGCACCAGCGCCGCCACCCCGGCGAGGCCCAGCACGCCGAGCCCGGCGACCAGCCACAGCGTGGCCCGCCAGCTCACCGCCTCGCCCAGCCACGTGCCGAGCGGCACCCCGATGGCCGACGACACGCTCAGCCCGCCCATCACGAGTGCCAGCGCGCGCCCGCGCCGCTCGGGGGCGCTCAGCGCGTTGGCCACGGCCGAGGACGTCGGCGTGAACATCGCCGCACCCGCCGCCGCCACCACGCGGGTGATGAGCACCAGCGCGTACGTCGGGGCCAGCGCGGTCAGCACGTTGCCCGCCACGAACACGCCCATGGCGAGCAGCAGCAGGGTCCTGCGGGACATGCGGGCGGTGAGTGCGGCGAGCACGGGGGAGAGCACGGCGTACGCGAGGGCGAACACCGTCATCAGCTGGCCCGCGGCCGGCCGGGACACTCCCAGGTCGGCGGAGATGGGCGCCAGCAGACCGGCGGTGACGAACGTACCGGTACCGATCGCGAAATTTCCGGCGGCCAACGGATAGAGCCGCGAGCGCATGTGGGCCTCCCCCGAGAAAGTTGGATGCCCATCAAACTGACGTATAGTTGGATTGTTGTCAAACCATGGGACGGAGGTAGGGTTTCCCCATGCGCCTGCTCCCGCAACCCGCCACGGAGAACATCCAGCTCACCGAGGTCCTGCGGGCGCTCAGCGACCCGGTGCGCCTGGAGATCGTCGCCCGCCTGGCCGCCGCCGGGCAGATGAACTGCACGGTCGCCGGCGACGCCCTCGGCGTCCACAAATCGACCGCCTCACACCACTACCGCACCCTCCGCGAGGCCGGCGTGGTGCGGACGGAGCAGGACGGCCGCCTGAAATACATGAGCCTGCGCCACGAAGACCTGGAATCCCGCTTCCCCGGACTCCTGCCGGCCATCCTCACCGCCACCACCCTCCACCGCACCCCCACCACGTCCGAAGGCACGGTGAGCGCCCCAGCAGCCGCGCGCGCCTCCGCCGGGTCCCGCTGACGAGCAGAGTCGCCGCCTGTGCCTGAGACCGACCTGCCCATCAGGGGCGCGCTGCCCGAGCTGCTCGCCGTGCTCGAACGTCACGGCAGCGCGGTGCTGACCGCGCCGCCCGGCACCGGCAAGACGACCGTGGTGCCCCTGGCGCTGGCCGAGGCGGGGCTGCGGGTGCTGGTGGCCGAGCCGCGCCGCCTGGCCGTACGCGCGGCGGCCCGCCGCATGGGCGTGAGCTACACGATCAGGGGCGAACGCCACAAAGGCGCCAACCCCATGGTCGAGGTCGTCACCACCGGCGTCCTGCTCCAGCGCCTCCAGCGGGACCAGGAGCTGACCGGCGTGGACGCGGTCATCCTCGACGAGTGCCACGAACGCCACCTCGACGCCGACACCGCGCTCGCGTTCCTCCTCGACGTACGCGACACGCTCCGGCCCGACCTGCGCCTGCTGGCCACGTCCGCGACCGCCGACGCCGAGCCGTGGGCGCGGCTGATCGGCGGCCCGGTGGTGGCCGCCACCGGCGCCACCCACCCCGTGGAGACGGTCTGGGCACCGCCACCGCGCCCGGTGGGCCCGCCCCACGGCCTGCGCGTGGACCCCGCGCTGCTCACCCACGTGGCCTCGGTCGTCCGCCGGGCCCTCGCGGAACGGGACGGCGACGTGCTGTGCTTCCTGCCCGGCGTCGCCGAGATCGCCAGGGTGGCCGGGCAGCTCGCGGGCGACGTGGACCAGGTCCTCCAAGTACACGGCCAGGCCCCGGCCCACGTCCAGGACGCCGTCCTGACCCCCGGGGCGGGCCGCCGCGTGGTGCTGGCCACGTCGGTGGCCGAGTCGAGCCTGACCGTCCCCGGCGTACGCGTGGTGGTGGACTCCGGGCTGGCCCGCGAGCCGCGTACCGACCATTCCCGAGGCCTGGGCTCTCTCACCACGGTCAGAGCCTCGAAGGCCGCGGCCACCCAGCGAGCGGGCCGAGCGGGCCGCGAGGCCCCCGGCACGGTCTACCGCTGCTGGACGGAGACCGACCACGCCCGCCTGGCCGACCACCCCCGCCCGGAGATCGCCCTGGCGGACCTGACGGCCTTCACCCTCCAGGCCGCCTGCTGGGGCACCCCCGACGCCGAGGCCCTCGCCCTCCTGGACCCACCTCCGCCCGCGGCCCTCACCGCCGCCACCGAGACCCTCACCATGCTCGGCGCCCTCGAACCCGGCAGAGCGGGCCTGCGAGTGACCGAGCGAGGGCGGCGGATGGCCCTGGCCGGCGTCCACCCACGCCTGGCCCGCGCCCTCCTCGACCTCGGCCAGGAAGCCGCCGAGGTGGTCGCCCTGCTCTCGGAACAGCTCCCCCGCGACGCGTCGGACGACCTGGTGCACGTCTGGCGCACAACCCGCCGCGCCACCACCCCCTTCGCCACCCGCTGGAAGCAGGAGACCCGCCGCCTCCACCGCTCCTCCGCCCCTTCCACGAGGAGGTCCGAGGACGAGGTGGCGGGGCTGGCGGTGGCGTTGGCGTTTCCTGAGCGGGTGGCGCGGCGGCGGGGCGGGGGGTACCTCATGGTGTCGGGGACGCAGGCCCAGCTGCCCGAGGGTTCGCGGCTGGGGAGCGCCGAGTGGCTGGCGATCGCGGTCGCCGACCGTCCGGCCGGGGCGGCGTCGGCCCGCATCAGGCAGGCCGTGGCGATCGACGAGGCCACCGCCCGCATGGCCGTGGGCACGACGGTCGAGGACGAGGTCGCCTGGAAGGTCCCGCCGGGCGAGCGCCGCGGCGACGTGTCGGCCCGCCGTGTGGAGCGGATGGGCGCCATCGAGCTGAACGCCACCCCGCTCAAGGACGCCGACGTACGGGAGGCCATCCTGTACGGCCTGCGCACCGAAGACGTCCTCACCTGGACGAAAGCCGCCAAAGACCTGAGAGACCGCCTGACCTTCTGCCATCGGGCCCTGGGCGACCCCTGGCCACCGACCGGCGACATGAAGGACCTCATCGACCTGGCCGGCCAGTGGCTGGAGCCCGAGCTGTCCCGCGCCCGCCGCCGCGCTGACCTGGAACGCATCGACGTGGCGAGCGCACTCGAACGCCTCATCCCGTGGAGCGAACGCCTGGATCGGACCGCCCCCGAACGCATCGAGGTCCCCACCGGCTCCAAGATCCGCATCGACTACTCGGGCGAGCAGCCGGTGCTGGCGGTGAAGCTGCAGGAGCTGTTCGGCTGGCAGGAGACCCCGCGGATCGCCGGGGTGCCGGTCCTCGTGCACCTGCTCTCCCCCGCGGGCCGCCCGCTGGCGGTGACGGCGGACCTGGCGTCGTTCTGGCGTGCGGGCTACCGGCACGTACGGGCTGAGATGCGCGGTCGTTACCCTAAGCACCCATGGCCGGAAGACCCCCTCACCGCTCAGCCGACGCGCCGCACGAAGTGATCGCGGCGGCCCGCGACAACGCCGCCTGGTGTGACCTGATGTGCCGCGCGCACGGCAGGCCCGGCACGTTCGCCGGCGTGGCCTGGACGAACCCCGTCCGCACCCCGCCCTTCTACCCCGACGCCGTCACGCTCTCCCCGCTCGCCACGGCCACCGACGTGCTGCCCCACATCGACGCCGGCTCCGGCGCCTCGGTCAAGGACAGCTTCGCCACGCTCGACCTGCCGGGCTTCGAGGTCCTGTTCGAGGCGCACTGGATCCACCGCCCGGCCCCCGGCCCGGCGGAGACGACCTGGCAGGTGGTGGAGGACGCCGCCACGCTGGCCGCCTGGGCGAGCGCCTGCGACCTCACCGCCCTCTTCACCCCGGCCCTCCTCGAAGAGCCGGGGGCCACGATCGTGTACGCCCGCACCGGCGACACCATCACCGAGGGCGCGGTCCTCACCGCGACCGGCCCGGTGGTGGGCGTCTCGAACGTGTTCGGCCCGAGCTCGGCCTGGGAGGGCGTGACGGCCATGGCCGCCCACCTGTTCCCCGGCCGCCCGCTGGCCGGCTACGAGATCGACCCCTCAGACGCCCTCACCCACGGCTTCATCACCACCGGCCCCCTCCGCGTCTGGCACAGACCCTGAAGTTTCAGGGGATGAGGTCCTCCAAGGCCGGCTCTTCGAGGGCGGGGTGGCGTTCGGTGGCCACGCCGGTGTCCTTGAAGCCACTGGACGTCGCGATGCACACCACAGGGCCGCCGAAGTCGCGGCGCAGGCGGCGGTAGCCGGCGAGGCCGGCGGCGCCGGACAGCTCCTGCCACAGGCCCGCACGGGCCAGATCCCGCTGGGCCAGGCGGAGTTCCTCGTCGGTGACCAGGACGGGGTCGCCGGCACTGTCGCGGACGGCCACCACGCCCCGGTGCCCGCCGACGGAGCAGGCCACCCCGTACGCGTCCGTCGGCCCCAGCCCGACGACGGCCGCGTCGGCGCCGGTGGCCAGGGCCTTGGCGTGCGGCCCGCCGGCGGCCGTCTCGCACGAGAACATCCGCGGCGTCCGGTCGGCGACCCCCAGCAGCCGCAGCTCGGCGAACCCCTTCCACACGCCGTACAGCAGCTCGGCGTAGCCGGTGGGCGTGAAGACGGCGGCAGGGACGGTGCCGAGCTGCAGGAACAGCTCGTACGCGATCGTCTTGTAGCCCTCGGGCCCGAACGGATGCCCGGTGTGCGTCACGGTCTGGTTGCTGACGGGGTGGTAGCCCAGCTCGTCCACGACCTGCCGGAGCAGCGGCCAGCGCGCCTCGACCGGCACGGAGACGACCTTGGCGCCGTACGACCGCACGAACGCCTGCACGGCGGGCGGCGAGTCGGCGGAGGCCAGCACGATCGCGGGCAGCCCGGCCCTGGCCGCGTAGGCGGCGGCGGAGGCGCCGTGGTTGCCGGAGGAGGCGACGACAACGCCCGGCGCTCCGGACGCCACGGCGGCGCTGACGGCGACCCGGTTGAGCCGGTCTTTGTGCGACCAGGTCGGGTTGCGCGACTCGTCCTTGACGTGCACGTCACCGAACGGGATCAGCGGCGTGCCGCCCTCGCCCAGCGTGGGCGCGTCGAGCGGCGGCAGCAGCGGCGACCAGCGCGCGATGTCGGGGCCGGGCGGCTGGGTGAAGAGCCCTCTGTCGACCTTCGCGTAGTCGTAGACGACCTCCAGCGGGTAGGCCAGCTCGGCGGTGCTGGTCTTGGGACAGCCGCGCGTCAGCGGCGGGAACAGCGGGAACTCGGCCGATAGGTCGCCCAGGGAGCGCTGGCGGAGGGCAAGCGAAGGTCCGTTCACGTGCAAGGACCCTACCGATCCTCGCAACGATCAGTGAAAAGCTGCACACTCTAACCATGGTGTGGGCAGGAAGGTCCGCCATCGAGATCGCGGCGGCCGTCAGGAGCGGTGACGTCAAGGCCACGACCGTGGTGGAGGAGCATCTCCACGTCATCACGCGGCGCGATCCCGGCATCGGGGCGTTCCGGCTGGTCAGGGAGCAGGCCGTGGACGAGGCGCGAGCCCTGCAGAAGCGGCGCGACCTGGCCGAGCTGCCGCTGGCGGGGGTGCCGGTGGCGGTCAAGGACAACCTGGAGGTGGCGGGCGAGGCGACCAGGGGCGGCTCGGCGGCGACGTCCGATGCTCCCGCGCCGCACGACCACGAGACGGTGGCGCGGCTGCGGGCGGCGGGCGCGCTGATCGTCGGGCTGACGAACCTGCCGGAGCTGGGGCTGGTGGCGTTCGGCGACAGCGCGTACGGCATCGTCCGCAACCCCTGGAACCCCGCGCGCACGGCCGGCGGCTCCTCCTCGGGCAGCGCGGCGGCGGTGGCGGCCGGCATGGTGCCGATCGCGCTCGGCAACGACGGCATGGGCTCGTTACGCATTCCGGCGGCCTGCTGCGGCGTGCTGGCGATCAAGCCGGGCCTCGGCCTGGTACCGCCGCCGGCGAACGACTGGGACCACCTGACCGAGAACGGCCCGATCGCGCGGACCGCCGCCGACCTGGCGCTCGCGCTGTCCGTGCTGGCCGCCGACCCGGCGCTGGCCGAGGCGTGGCGCTCGGGGCGGCGCGTGGAGCCGCCGCCGCGCATGCTGCGCTCGGTCTGGGCGGACGACGACGAGGTGTGGGAGCCGCAGCCGCCGCCCGGCAGCCCTGAGCCGTTCGACCTGCGGGTGGCGTACGCGCCGCAGCCGCTGCCGCCGGGGCTGCGGGTGGACGCCGAGTTCAAGGCGGCGGTACGCGGCGCCGCCGAGACGTTGCGGGTGGCCGGGCACACGGTGGTGGAGCACGAACGGTCGCTGCCCGCCTGGCTGGGGCCGAGCACGATCGCGACCTGGCTGGTCAGGGCCGCCGAGGCGATCGAGGGGCTCGACCGGCAGCGGCTCGAACGGCGTACCAAGGGGCTGGCCAGGACGGGCCGGGTGCTCGCGGCGCTCAAGCTGGACGGCGTGCGCGGCCGGGAGCGCTGGAGCGGCTACGGCGCCGACCAGTGGTTCGGCCGGGCCGACGCGCTCGTCACACCGGCGCTGGCCGGCATCCCGCCCAAGGCGGAGCGGTGGGGCGAGCGCGGTTTCCTGCGCAACGCCCTCACCAACGTCGCCTACGCGCCCGCCACCGGGCCGTGGAACATGTGCGGCTGGCCCGCCGTCGCCGTGCCGCTGGCCACCCATTCGAGCGGCCTGCCGATCGCCGTGCAGATCGTCGCCCCGCCGGGCGGCGAGCCCCACCTCCTGGGACTGGCCGCCCAGCTCCAGGCCGCACACCCACCACTCAGCCCACCGGGCTTCGCCCACTAAGCGCACCGGCAGCGGACGGCCCGCGCGGCCCTCGACGGCCGGACGGGCGGCCCGCCGCGTGAGCGTCAGATGCCGACGGGGTGCCAGACGGTCTTGATCTCCAGGAAGCGGGTCATGCGCCCGATCCCGGGGCCGGCCGTCCAGTCCTCCTGGACCGGCCGCGAGACCCGCTTGAGGTTCTCGGCGGCCGCCTGCTCGCAGCTCAGCGCCAGCTCGGCGTCGGTGACGCCGGTCAGGTCGAGCCCGTTGACGTCCATGTGGGCGGACAGCCAGGGGGCGAGCTCGGCGCGCTGCCCGGTGAGGATGTTCACCACGCCGCCGGGCAGGTCGGACGTGGCGAGCACCTCGGCCAGGGTGATCGCCGCCAGCGGGGACGGCTCGGACGCCACCACGACGCAGGTGTTGCCGGTCACGATCACCGGCGCGACCACCGACACCAGGCCGAGCAGCGGGTCGTCGGGCGCCACCACGGCGACGACGCCGGTCGGCTCGGGCGTGGACAGGTTGAAGTAGGGCCCGGCGACGGGGTTGGCGCCACCGTGCACGGACGCGATCTTGTCGGACCAGCCCGCGTACCAGACCAGCCGGTCGATCGCCGCGTCGACCTGCTCCAGCGCCGCCCGCTTGGTGCCGCCCAGCTCGTCGGCGAACTGCGCGCGCCGCCCTTCCAGCATCTCGGCGACGCGGTAGAGGATCTGCCCCCTGTTGTACGCCGTCGCCCCCGACCAGCCGGGGAACGCCTTGCGAGCGGCCACCACGGCGTCGCGGGCGTCCTTGCGCGAGGCCCGCGAGGCGTTGGCGAGGAAGTCGCCCTTGGCCGAGGTCACCGGGTAGGACCTCCCACTCTCGGAGCGCGGGAAGGCCCCGCCGATGTACAGCTTGTAGGTCTTTCTGACGGACAACCTACTCATCGCCCCGACCCCTCCACGTGGACTCCTGCGACATCTGGACCGGCACGAAGACCTGGCCGCATCGGCTGACGCCGCAGCGGTGGGCGTACCAGCCGGTGCGTACGGGCCGCCCGGCCCTGGCGTAGGCGTGCCCCCTGGTGGCCTGGGCGCGCAGCTTCCTGCGGCGGGGCCTGCGGTACTCACACGTCAAGGTAGGCCTCCAGCCCGTGGCGTCCGCCCTCGCGGCCGTAGCCCGACTCCTTGTAGCCGCCGAACGGCGAGGTGGGGTCGAACTTGTTGAAGGTGTTGGCCCACACCACGCCGGCGCGCAGCCGGTCGGCCATCCACAGGATGCGCGAGCCCTTCTCGGTCCAGACGCCGGCCGACAGCCCGTACGGGGTGTTGTTGGCCTTCTCGACGGCCTCGGCCGGGGTGCGGAAGGTCAGGACGGACAGCACGGGCCCGAAGATCTCCTCCCTGGCGATGCTGTGGGACTGCGCGACCCCGGTGAACAGCGTCGGCGGGAACCAGTAGCCGCGCTCGGGCAGCTCGCAGGCGGGCGACCAGCGCTCGGCGCCCTCCGTCTCGCCCAGGTCGCTGAGCTGCCGGATCTTGGCGAGCTGGTCGGCGGAGTTGATGGCGCCGATGTCGGTGTTCTTGTCGAGCGGGTCGCCGAGCCGCAGCGTGCCGAGCCGGCGCTTGAGCGCGGCCAGCAGCTCCTCCTGGACGGACTCCTGCACCAGCAGCCGCGAACCGGCGCAGCAGACGTGGCCCTGGTTGAAGAAGATGCCGTTGACGATGCCCTCGACGGCCTGGTCGATGGCGGCGTCGTCGAACACGATGTTGGCGGCCTTGCCGCCCAGCTCCAGCGTCAGCTTCTTGCCGGTGCCCGCGACCGTGCGGGCGATGATCCGGCCGACCTCGGTGGAGCCGGTGAAGGCGACCTTGTCGACGTCGGGGTGCGCGACCACGGCGGCGCCGGTCTCACCGGCGCCGGTGACGATGTTCACCACGCCGGGCGGCAGGTCGGCCTGGCGGCAGATGTCGGCGAACGCGAGCGCGGTCAGCGGCGTGGTCTCGGCCGGCTTGAGCACGACCGTGTTGCCGCAGGCCAGCGCGGGGGCGATCTTCCAGGCCAGCATGAGCAGCGGGAAGTTCCAGGGGATGACCTGGCCGGCCACGCCGAGCGGCTTGGGCGTGCCGAACCCGGCGTACTCCAGCTTGTCCGCCCAGCCCGCGTAGTAGAAGAAGTGGGCCGCGACCAGCGGCAGGTCCACGTCGCGCGACTCGCGCACGGGCTTGCCGTTGTCGAGTGTCTCCAGCACGGCCAGCTCCCTGGCCCGCTCCTGGATGATCCGCGCGATGCGGAAGAGGTATTTGGCCCGTTCGGCGCCGGGCAGGGCGCTCCACACGCCGAACGCCTTGCGCGCCGCCCGCACGGCGCGGTCGACGTCGTCGGACGAGGCGGTGGCGACCTCGGCCAGCGTCTCCTCGGTGGCGGGGTTGACGGTCTTGAACGAGGGCCCTGAGCCGTCGACGAACTCGCCGTCGATGAACAGCCCGTAGGAGGACTTCAGATCGACGACGTCGCGCGACTCGGGTGCCGGTGCATATTCGAACATCGTCTAGTCCTGGGTGAAGTAGTCGGGACCCGCGTAGCGGCCGGTGGCGAGCTTCTCGCGCTGCATGAGCAGGTCGTTGAGGAGCGAGGAGGCGCCCAGCCTGAACCAGTCGGGGGTCAGCCAGTCGTCGCCGGCGGTCTCGTTGACCAGCACGAGGTTCTTGATGGCGTCCTTCGACGTACGGATGCCGCCCGCGGGCTTCACGCCCACCTGGCGGCCGGTGGCCTCGCGGAAGTCGCGTACGGCCTCCAGCATGATGAGCGTCACCGGCGGCGTGGCGGCCGGCGAGACCTTGCCGGTGGAGGTCTTGATGAAGTCGGCGCCCGCCAGCATCGCCAGCCAGGAGGCCCGCCGCACGTTGTCGTAGGTGGACAGCTCGCCGGTCTCGAGGATCACCTTGAGGTGGGCGGCGCCGCAGGCCTCCTTCACGGCGACGATCTGCTCGTAGACCTTCATGTACTGGCCGGACAGGAACGCGCCGCGGTCGATCACCATGTCGATCTCGTCGGCGCCGGCGGCCACGGCGAGCCTGGTGTCGCTCACCTTGACCTCCAGCGAGGTGCGTCCGCTGGGGAACGCGGTGGCGACGGAGGCGACCTTGACGCCGCTGCCCTTGAGCGCCTCGGCCGCGACGGCGACGAGGTCGGGGTAGACGCAGACGGCCGCGACGGAGGGGGCGTCGCCGCCCGGGCGCACGGCCTTGGCGCACAGCGCGCGCACCTTGCCGGCCGTGTCGGCCCCTTCGAGTGTGGTCAGGTCGACCATGGAGATGGCGAGGTCGATGGCCTGCGCCTTGGCCGTGGTCTTGATCGATCGGGTGCCGAGCATCGCCGCCCGCTGGTCGGCGCCGACCCGGTCGACGCCGGGCAGGCCGTGCAGGAATGCTCGCAGCGCCGCGTCGGACGAGGCGACGTCGGCAAGCGAGGTAGTCACAGTTGACACCTAGACAGCATCGCCGACCAGGGCCGCCTCCTCCAAACCGGAGCACCTTAGGGCACGCCGGGCCTGGTCCTAGGGATGCGGGGAGGTCTAAGGCGGCCGGGCTAGGTATGCCGGAGGCGGCGTGACGGGAGAGATAGGGCATCCACCTGATGTGCGGGGCCGGGCCTTAGCCCGAATCTTGAATATGTCAGCAAGAAGCACGACATTTCAGGAGACTTCGATGCATCCCGAGATCGAGTTCGAGTACATGAAGAGCCAGGCCCGCGAGCTGCGTGCGGCCGCCGCCGAGCACCGCCTCGCCCGCGACGCCGAGCGGCACAACAAGTCCGAGCGCCGCTCGCTCTTCGGCCGCCGCCGTCACGCATGACCGCCGCACGAGAGCCCGGCCACTCACTGCCACGTGGCCGGGCCTCCCAGCCCCCTTGAGACCGTGTCCAACACCCGGACAAAAGCGTCGATAGCAGCGGATGTGGCGTGACATGCTGGATGACATGCGGGGACGATCTGTCAGTCCTGTCTTCGTCGGGCGGGAAGAGGAGCTGACGGCTCTGTCGGAAAGCCTCGACGACGCCAGGAAAGGCACACTGACCGCCGTCCTGCTGGGCGGCGAGGCCGGAGTCGGCAAGACCCGGCTGGTGCAGCGCTTCGCCGAGCAGTGTACGGCCGGTGGGGCCCACGTGCTCGTCGGGGGCTGCGTGGAGCTGTCGACCGAGGGCCTCGCGTACGCGCCCTTCACCGCCGCCCTGCGCCAGCTCGTCAGGGAGCAGGGCCCGGCCGCGGTGACCGGGCTGCTGCCCGACGGCGCCGAGCGCGACCTCGCCCGGCTGCTCCCCGAGTTCGGCGAGCCGAACGGCGACGGCGAGACCGACACCGGCCGCGCCCGGCTCTTCGAGCAGTTCCTCACCCTCCTCGAACGCCTCGCGGACCACCGCCCCACGGTCCTCGTCATCGAGGACATCCACTGGGCCGACCGCTCCAGCCGCGACCTCATCGCCTTCCTCAGCCGCAACCTGCGCACCCCGCAGGTGCTGCTGGTGATGACCTACCGCTCCGACGACCTGCACCGCCAGCACCCGCTCAGGCCCGTGCTGGCCGAGCTGGGCCGCGTGCAGGGCGTGCTCCGCCTCGACCTGCCCCGCCTGTCCAGGGACGAGGTCGCCCAGCAGATGACCGCCATCCTCGGCAGGACCCCCGAGTACGCCAAGATCGAGAACGTCTACGAGCGCAGCGAGGGCATCCCGCTGTTCGTCGAGGCCATGCTGGAGAACGGCGACGGGTGCACGTTCCCCGACTCCATGCAGGACCTCATCCTCGCCTCCGTCGAACGCCTGCCCGAGGAGACCCAGCGGGTGCTGCGCGTCGCCGCCGCGGGCGGCAACCGGGTCGGCCACGCGCTGCTCGCCGCCGTCAGCGGCCTGACGGACGTCGCGCTGGAGACCGCGCTGCGCCCCGCCATCGCCGGCAACGTGCTGCAGATCGCCGACAACCGCGCGTACGTCTTCCGCCACTCGCTCATCCGCGAGGCCGTCCACGACGAGCTGCTGCCCGGCGAGCACCAGCGCCTGCACGCGCGCTACGCCGAGGAGATCTCCAAGGACCGCACGCTCGTCCCGCCGGGAAGGGCCGCCGTCGAGCTGGCCCACCACTGGTACGGCGCCCGCGACGACCGCTGGGCCCTGCTGTCGGCCTGGGACGCCGCCCACGAGTCGTTCAAGACGTTCGCCTACACCGAGGCCCTGCAACTGCTCGAACGCGTGCTCATGCTCTGGGACCGGGTCCCCGACGCGGCCGAGCTGACCGGCGTGGACCACACCGCCGCACTGGAACGCGCCTCCGAGGCCGCCAACGCCGGCGGCGACGTGGACAAAGGGGTCAAGTTCGTCAAGGCGGCGCTCGCCGAGCTGGACGAGACCCGCGAGCCGGCCAGGGTGTCGCAGCTCATCGTGCGCAGGGCCGCGTTCAAGAACTCCAAGAACCAGCCGGGCGTCATCGACGACCTCAGGCACGCGCTGCGGCTCGTCCCCGAGAACACCCTCGACTGGGCCGAGGTCGTCACCCCGCTGAGCCGCCACCTGATGCTGCGCGGCGAGCTGGCGGAGGCCGACCGGCTCATCAGCGACGGCCTGCGCTGGGTCAGGGAGCACGGCGACCGCTGCCTCGAAGGCGACCTGCTGATGAACCAGGCGCTCGGATACTCGCTGCGCGGGCAGCTGGAGAGCACGAACATCATCAACGAGCAGGCCATCGCGATCGGCCGCGAGCAGCGCAGCGGCCGCGTCATCAGCCGCGCGATCGGCAACCTGGTGGACACGCTGATCGACATGGGCCGCGCGGACGAGGCCCTGCGCCGGGCCGACGAGGGCTGGCGGGTCGCCAAGAAGTACGGGCGGCTGCGCGGCAGCGGCACGTTCATCCTGAACAACAGGGCCGAGGCGCTGGAGGCGCTGGGCCGCTGGGACGAGGCCGTCGAGACCGTCGAGACGGCGCTCAGCCACGGCCCCGTGCTGCGCACCCGCTACGCCCTGCTGCGCGTCCGCGCCGACATCGCGCTGGCCAGGGGCGAGATGGCGCTCGTCAAGGGCATCCTGTCGGAGATCGGGCTGTTCGCGTCACGCGCGGAGGAGTTCGTCCAGGACATCATCAGCAACGCCAGGCTGCTCATCGGCTGGCACCTCACCCGGGGCGAGCCGGCCGCCGCGCTGGCCGCCGCCGAGCAGGTGCTGGCCCAGCCCAAGCGGTCGAGCAAGGCCATGCTGTCGTGGCGGCTGCTCGCGGTGCTGCGCAACGTGTGCGACGCGGCCCAGGAGACCGAGCCCGAGCGCAGCGCCGCCGTCCGCGCGCACGCCGCCGAGGTGGCCGCGGGGCTGTCGGTGGACGGGCCGGTCGTGGAGGCGTACCGGCTGTCGTACACGGGGGACTTCGACGCCGCCGCGGCCGCGTGGGAGCGGCTGCGCCGCCCGCACAACCAGGCCAAGGCCCTGTTCAGGGCGGCGGGGGTGAGCGCGCGGTCCGGCGACAGGGAGGGCGCCGCGGCCCGGCTGAAGGTGGCGCTGCCGCTGGCCGAGGCGCTGCGCGCGACGCCGCTGATCGAGGAGATCGAGACGCTCTGCCGCCGGGTGGGCGGGCTCGACCTCGCCCAGGAGCCGTCGGAGCTGCTGACGCCGCGCGAGCTGGAGGTGCTGCGCCTGGTCACCCAGGGCCGGACGAACCGTGACATCGCCGCCGAGCTGTTCATCTCGGCGAAGACGGTGAGCGTGCACGTCTCGAACATCCTCGCCAAGCTCGGCGTCACGACGCGCGGCGAGGCCGCCGCCGCGGCCCACCGCCTGTCGCTGCTGAGCTGACGCAATGCCTTAGAAGATCGCCTCGGCCAGCATCACCACGCCGAAGACGGCGAACGCGGCGGCGGCGCCGTACTTGATGGCCTTCTCCGGCAGGTGCTTGCCGAGCAGCCGGCCCACCACGATGGCCAGGGCGTCGGCGGCGACCATGCCGATCGTCGAGCCGATCCACGTGCCCAGCCAGTCGTGCCGGGTGGCCAGCGTGATCGTGGCCAGCATCGTCTTGTCGCCCAGCTCGCTCAGGAAGAACGCCACGGTCACCGCGATCACGGCGTTCCTGGTGGTGCGGCGGGCCTTGCTCTTCTCCTCCTCGGTCAGCTCGTCGCCGCGCAGCGTCCACACCGCGAAGCCGAGGAAGGCGATTCCCGCCACGATCGAGATGGCCGTGGTGGGCAGCGCGGTGCCGATCAGCCCGCCCAGGGCGACGCTGGCCAGGTGGACGGCGGTGGTGGCGATCGTGATGCCGGCCAGCACGGGCCAGATCTTGAACCGGGTCGCGAACGTCATGGCCATCAACTGGCTCTTGTCACCCAGCTCGGCGATGAAGATCGCGCCGAGACTGATCCAGAACGCTTCCAAGAGAGGGGGTCCCCTTCCGCGCGACCGGACCGGAAGCGCGACACCCAGGGAATTTCGGGCACGACGTTCGGCCCGGCAACGCCTCGTCAACATGGCTTGCCAGGCCGAAGGTCTCGTCCGCCCGCGAAGGCCCGCATGACCGGGCGCCCAGAAGCGCCAGTGTGTCGATCACACGATTGGGACTACTCCCCTTCGGTAACTCCAGAACACCCTAACAGCAGCCCGCCCGGGGCTATTCCCCCAGGGTGCAGCCCACCATCACCGGCTCGTTGACCAGCGTGACCCCGAACTTCTCGCGCACGCCGTCGCGCACCTCCCTGGCCAGGGCCAGCAGATCGCGCGTGGTGGCGGCGCCGGTGGGGTTGGTGAGGGCGAGCGTGTGCTTGGTCGAGATGCGTACGGGCCCGCGCTCGTAGCCCTTGGCGAAGCCGGCCTGCTCGATCAGCCACGCGGCCGGCACCTTGACCAGCCCGCCGGGCACCTCCCACTGCGGATGCCCCGGCGCGCGGACCGCCAGCTCCGCCGCCTGCTCGGCGGTCAGGATCGGGTTGGTGAAGAACGAGCCCGCGCTGCGCGTGTCGGGATCGCCGGGGTCGAGCACCATGCCCTTGCCCCTGCGCAGCGCCAGCACGGCCTCTCGGGCCTCGGCGAGCGGCACCCGGCCTCCCGCCTCGGTGCCGAGCCTGCGGGCCAGCTCCTCGTACGCCAGCGGCCCCGACAGCGCGGACACCTCAAGCGTGTAGGTCACCGCGAGCACCACGTAACGCGAGAGGTCACGCTTGAAGACGCTGTCACGGTAGGAGAACCCGCACTGCCGCGCCTCGATGTCGACGACCTGCCGGGTGAGCCGGTCGTAGGCCCGCACGCACCGGACGGTCTGGGCCACCTCCTGCCCGTAGGCGCCGACGTTCTGGATCGGCGTCGAGCCGACCTGCCCCGGCACGCCGGACATGCACTCGATGCCCGACCAGCCCTCGCTGACCGCGCGGACCACCAGCGCGTCCCAGTCTTCGCCGGCCTCGGCGGTCACGACGATCTGCTCACCGTCGCGGGTGAACGTGACGCCCTCGGTGGCGACCTTGATGACCAGCCCGTCGAAGCCCTCGTCGGCCACCACGAGGTTGCTGCCCCCGCCGAGCACCAGCGTGGGGGTCGAGGTCCTGTCGGCCTCCGCGACCAGCGAGACGAGCTGCTCCGCCGATGTGGCCTCGGCGAAGTCTCGGGCGGGGCCTCCCAGGCGCAGCGTGGTGTACGGCGCGAGCATCTCCATGACCGACAAGCTTATGAGGCATGCAGCCTGCGCAGCACCTCGTCGTGGTTGCGGCGCGACTCGCGCTCCAGATAGTCGGCCGGGACGTCGTGCGGCTGCAGCGGCAGCACCGGCGGCCGTCCCTCGGGTACCACCAGGTCGCCCGGCAGGGCCAGGGAGAGCTCAAGGTCGGCGTGACGGCCGTAGTTGGCGTCCTCGGGCAGCGCGGCCAGGGCCTGCGCCCGGCGTACGGCGATGATGCCGCCCGTGAGCGCCCGCACCTTGCCGGGGCCCGCCTCCAGCCACGTACGCCCGTCGTCGGCCGGCTCCGCGCCTCGCCACCCGGCCGCGACCGCGCCCTCGTTGACCGCGGCCACGAGCGGGGTCAGCGCGTCGCCGTGCAACTCCAGGCCGGTCTCCATGAGGACGTGCACCTCGGAGTCGTCAAGGTGCAGCAGCTTCGCGCGGCTCTCGCCCCAGGTGGCGGTGCCGCCGCGCCAGTGCGGGGTCTCGGCCACGTGCCAGGCGGTGATCCGCTCGGGGTACCGCCGCGCCAGCTCGGCCAGCACGTCTCCGGCGCCGTCCACGTTGCCCAGGTCAAGGGCGAGCACCTTCGCCCTGGTGTGCGCGACCACCGACTCCAGGCAGCGCCTGACGTCCTCGGGCCAGCCGTCCACCAGCACGCCGACGCACTCCGTCACGTCCTGCGTCGCCACGCGCTGCCGCTCGACGTTCACGCCGAGGTCGTCGAGCCGGTTCGTGGCCAGCGTGCCGTCCCAGGTGCGCTGGGCGTGCAGCATCTCGTCATCGGGGTCGCCGTGCTGGCCGGGGTCGCCGGAGAAGCCCAGCTCGGCGGCCGGGTTCATGCGGGCGTGGGTACCGCGCGTCCCCACCCCGGACGCCCGCCTGCCTTCCGCCCCGGTCGTCGCTTCGGTACGCGCCCCGCCCGCCGTGTCACGCCCGGTTCCGGTGCCGCCCGCGACCTGCTCGACGCGGGCGGCCTTGAGATGTCCTGGGGGTCTCGCGTCGGTCACGGCGGAAACGGGGATCGATCGAACCGTGGGCCAAATGTGTCGTACGGCTTCACTCATAGGGTCACGCGCTACCCGAGACCCGCCCACTTATCACTGAGCGTTTAAGCGCGCCGGACGACCGCGCGGGCCGGGGAGCGGGTCAGCCGAGCCGGCCGCCGCGCGGGCCGGGAGCGGGTCAGGCGAGCCGGCCTCCGCGCGGGCCGGGAGCGGGTCAGGCGAGCTGGACGACCGCGCGGGCCTTGGAGAGCACCTTCGCGTCGCCCGACGTGGCGGTCAGCCCGATGACCACCCGCTTGTCGGGCAGCTTGTCCTCGACGACCCCGCTGACCGTGATGGTCGCGCCCCTGTCGTCGTCCGGCACGACCACCATCGACGAGAACCGCACGCCGAAGTCCACGACCGCCCCCGGGTCGCCCGCCCAGTCGGTGACGAACCGGCCGGCCTGCGCCATCGTGTACATGCCGTGCGCGATCACGTCGGGCAGCCCGACCATCTTGGCGAAGCGCTCGTTCCAGTGGATCTGGTTGAAGTCGCCCGAAGCGCCGGCGTACATCACCAGGTCCAGGCGGCGCACCCGGTAGTCCACGGCCGGGATCTCCTGCCCGACCTCGACCTCGTCGTACTTCACCGCAGCGCCCATCTCAGCTCGCCCCTCCGCGCTCGACGATCGTGTTGTAGGTCACGCAGACCGGCTCGCCCTCGACCGTGCGCACGTCGCTCCTGACGGTCAGCAGCTCGTTGTGCCCGGCGGTGCGGATGTCGGTGATGGCGGAGGTGATGACCAGCTCGTCGCCGGCGTGGATCGGGCGGACGTACTCGAAGCGCTGCTCGCCGTGGACGACCATGGCGAGGTTGAGGCCCAGGTCGGGGTCCACGAGCGCCTCGCCGCCGCTCTGCAGGCTGAAGACGATGGGGAACGTGGGGGGCGCGATGACGTCGGGGTGACCGGCGGCCCTGGCGGCCTCGCGGTCGCGGTAGAGCGGGTTGTTGTCGCCGATGGCGGCCGCGAACTCCTTGATCTTCACCCGGCTGACCTCGTACGGGGCACTGGGCGGATACGTTCTGCCCACGAAGTCACGGTTCAAGGCCATGGTTGCTCCCTCGCATGTCTCCGTACCGGCGTCGATGAGCGAGACGCTAACAGAACAACGTTCGGCTGTCCCTGCTATGCAAGCCTTTTTGCCGAGGGCACGGAACCGGGGCCTCAGACACGACGAACCGGCGCCCTGCGAAGGGACGCCGGTTGTGCGTTATGAAGAGATATTGGAGGCAGAAGCCCTGCCCGGAGAACCTAGCGGGTCTCGCGGTGCGCGCGGTGGCAGCGGCAGTTGGGGCAGTACTTCTTCAGCTCAAGCCGATCCGGGTCGTTGCGCCGGTTCTTCCGCGTGATGTAGTTGCGGTGCTTGCACTCCTGGCAGGCCAGCGTGATCTTCGGCCTAACGTCGGTGGCAGCCACTTGGGAGTGCCTTTCTACGTTCGGGACATGGACACGCCCGTGCCCAGGTCGGTGGACCTGGGCTAGGGCAGTAGCGGAGGCCGGACTTGAACCGGCGACACAACGATTATGAGCCGTTTGCTCTGCCTGACTGAGCTACTCCGCCTTTGAGCCGGAACGACCCGGCCCGTAGAGGATACCCGAAGCGGTGAGCACGTGAGTAACTCACCCGATCGGGTGGGGTGCTCCCAGTATGCCTCAGGAACCCCCGTCAATCGAAATCGTTTGTGCGGCATCCCCCATGCCGCACCACGCGAGGGTGATCAGCGTAGCAGCGCCACCGGACCGCCGCGAACCCGCACGCGCCCGCGCAGCCGCCCGTACGGCCGCCCGTGACCCCGCGCCCTACGACGCCCCCGGCGCGGCCGCGGAGCGGTCCCGGCGCGAATCCGCGCCGCGCCCGCGGCCGCTCCCCCAGCGGGCAGGCCCGGACAACGAAAAACGCCCGGCTCCGAAACCCGGAGCGGGCGTGATGTCGGTGCGAAGTGGAGCCCCCAAACGGAATCGAACCGTTGACCTTCTCCTTACCATGGAGACGCTCTGCCGACTGAGCTATAGGGGCCTGTCCGGCGCTGCGGACAGGTGTAACCATACACGGCACTCACCGATGATGCGAACTCGTTCGGCCCTCTCCAGAAGAGCCCGATCGGCCCTCTATGGAAGCGCCCGCCGAAGAGTCCGCCACGGGGTCTGTCACGGGGTCCGTCACGAGGTCCATCAGGGGGCCGACCGGCCGCCGCCGCGGGAACTCGACGACCTCGCACAGATCGGCCAGATCGACGAGCGAGGCCACCTCCGCCACGGACGTGCAGTCGGCGACCACCCACCCGTTTCTGCGCACCCGCAGCACCTGCCGCCCCGCGCGCACGGCTCCGACGACCTCCCAGCCGTCGATGCCGACCCAGCACCTTCTCGTTGGCCTTTCCACAACGGCACAGAGTAGCCCTGGGGTCTCTCATTTTTCGTCGCGCACCACGCGTTACCGGCATACCGAATCGGTAGGAGCCGGGCGTTCAGTGACGGTAGAAGCCGGCGAGGTCCTTCTTACCGGCGATGGAGTCGACGCGCACCACGGCCCCGGTCTCGGGGGCGTTCATCATCCTGCCGCCGCCGAGGTAGATGCCGACGTGGTGGGTCCTGATCCGCTTCTTGCCGATCTTGCCGAAGAAGACCAGGTCACCCGGCTCGGGCCGGCTGACCCGGTGCATCCTGCGCACGTGCGCGTCGGTGTTGCCGGGGCCCAGCACGTCGCGGCCGTGAGCGAGCGCGTACACCCAGCGGGTGAAGCCCGAGCAGTCGAGCCCGCGCGTCTTCGCGGCCGGGCAGGGCTTGATCGAACCGCGGTAGCCCCGGCAGGTGCCCTTGGACGGGCCGGGGTCGGGGGCGTGGCCGCCGCCCCAGGAGTAGGCGATGCCGCGCTGCTGGATCTCGTACGCGATCCGCAGGGTCAGCGGCGGCAGGGACAGCCCCAGTGGCACTGATGCCGTGACCAATGCCGTGACCATTGCCATGGCGGTCAGCAGGAGCAGCGCCGCCGCCGCGGCTGACCGCCGCCTCATTCCGCCCCCAAACACCGATTTATCGGGCTTTAAGGGTAAGTTTCACCGATCCGACCGTCACATTCATCCCGACCGTGCCCTTCGACTTCCTCGGCTTGGTCGTGAACACGAAGGTGATCTTCTTCCTGCGCGGCAGCTCCTTGACCACGCAGCGCACCGCCGTGCCGCTGAACGTGCAGCCGGGCGCCTTCACCACGCGCTGCCCGCCGAAGGCGCGGCCGGACAGCTTGACGTTCGCGACCGGGTGCGGGCCGGTGTTGGCGATCGTGACCGCGTACGACGTCCTGCCGCCGACCCGGCCCGACACCCGCACCTCGGCGGGCGGGTTGGCCAGCTCCTTCAGGCGCGACTCCGAGCCGTTGAACGCGTTCCCGCCGCCGACCAGCGGCCCCTTCTCCGCCGACTGCCAGAACGTGTGCTTCTTCCAGCTCTTCGGCAGCTCACCCGGCTCGCTCCCCCAGCGGGCCAGCCAGAGCGGGTTGACGGCGAACTTCTTGGAGTCGCCCGTGCACGTACGCCACCAGCTCGTGGTGGTGTAGATGATCGCCCGCCGCCCGGTGGCCTCGTAGTACTTCTTCGTCCAGTCCGTGATCCAGGTGACCATGTCCTTGGTGGACAGGCCGTAACACGAGTTCTTGCCGTTCTTCGACTGGTACGGGTTGTCCTCCAAATCGAGCACACCCGGAAGCGTCTGGCCGTCGCTGACCCAGTTACCGCCGTTCTGCAGGAAATAGTCGGCCTGCGCTGTCCCATCGGATTCGTGCGGTTGCGCGAAGTGATATGCGCCGCGGACGAGACCGGCCGTGGCGGCGCCGCCGTACTGGGAGTCGAAAATCGGATTGCGATAATTCGTGCCCTCGGTGGCCTGCACGAACGCGAATTTCCCGCCACCGGCCACGACGGCGGGCCAGTCGATCTCGCCCGTCCAATTGCTGACGTCCACGCCGGGCACGTCATCGGCGGCATGGGCGACGCCGGTCATGCCGATCGAGGCGATCACCGTAGATAACAACAGACGTTTCACGCCAGTGATCATTCCGGACCCCTACACCATTTCGCAAGCTCGGAAATATCAACCTCTTTTGTGGTGTCGACCCGCTGGACCGGGCCCAGTGCCAAGGGCCGCGCCCCGGCCGCCCATTCGGCCCATCGCTCGTCCCCGACCTCGTCGTCGTGGTGCACGGGATGCCGTACGCGGCTCTCGTACCGGCTCCTGGCGAGGTCGAGCGGGACGTCGCACCAGACCTCGCGCACGTGCGGGCCCGGCTCGACGCCCGCCCGCCGCAGCCCGGTCTCCACCACCGGCCGCAGCGGCGCAAGCCAGGGGCTCTCCAGCACCGCGCCGGGTCCGGCGGTGGCGAGCAGAGTCCACAGGCTCTCGGCCGCGGCCCTGCCGAGATGCCTGCTCCACTCGCGCGGCCCCACGCCTTCGGGACGCGGGATCGTGTCGGCCAGCGTCTCCTTGACCACGTCCTTCGTGAAGACGGGCAACCGCAGCCGCCGACCGAGCTCGCGGGCCAGCGTCGTCTTTCCCGAGCCGGGAAGACCGTTCACGATGACGACCAGTTCGCACATGACGGGCATCGTCGCAAAAAATCTTCATGACGTAGGGAGAAACCGCACTTCAGCGGCCGTAAATCGGCCTATGTCGAAGACGTCGGAATGACGTCGTTTTCGCAGGTCAGGGGCATTTGTGTACGTAACATTCACGTTTGCCGAAATCCGATCGGGCGCCCAGACTTGAGCCGATCCACCGAAAGCGGCCCCGACCAGGGGTTTCTTCGTCATGCCCGCAGGAGGCCGACCATGATCCACACACGGGGACTGACCCGTGACTTCAAGGTGAAGAAGGAGACCGTCACCGCCGTACGCGGCATCGACCTCGACGTCGAAGCCGGCCAGCTCGTCGCGTTCCTCGGCCCGAACGGCGCGGGGAAGTCCACCACCCTGCGGATGCTCACCACGCTGCTGCCGCCCACCTCGGGCACCGCCACCGTGGCGGGCCACGACGTGGCCGCCGACCCGAGGGCGGTGCGCTCGCGCATCGGCTACGTCGGGCAGCGCAACGGCGCGGGCGAGGACCAGCTCGTCCGCGACGAGCTGGTCTCCCAGGGCCGCTGCTACGGTCTGCGCCCGAAGGAGGCGGGCGCCCGCGCCGACGAGCTGCTCGACCTGCTGGAGCTGACCCCGCTGGCCAAGCGGGCGCCGGGCACGCTCTCGGGCGGGCAGCGCCGCCGCCTCGACATCGCGCTCGGCCTCATCCACCGCCCCGACCTGCTGTTCCTCGACGAACCCTCGACGGGGCTCGACCCCAAGAGCCGCGCCGACGTCTGGCGGCACATCCTGCGGCTGCGGGAAACGTACGGGACCACGTTGTTCCTGACCACCCACTACCTGGAGGAGGCCGACACCATGGCCGAGCGGGTGGTGATCATCGACAACGGCCTGATCATCGCGGACGGCACCGCTGAGCGGCTCAAGAACGACCTGGCCGGCGACCACATCACGATCACCACCGGCACCGAGCGCGAGGCCGCGGCGGCGGCCGGGATCGGGGGCGGCAGCGCCGAGGGCACGACCGTGCGGCTGCGGGTCGCCCAGGCCCCCGCCGCGCTGCCCGACTACCTGCGGGCGCTCGACGCCGCCGGCATCAAGGTCACCACGGCCGAGACCACCCGCCCGACCCTCGACGACGTGTTCCTGACTCTCACGGGGAGAAGCCTCGAAGTTGACCTCCTCCCCCTCGTGAACGAGGGGGATTCCCACGGTCGCCCGTGAGGCTTCCTGCTTCACCGCCGGTCGCCCGCCCGAGAAAGGAACTCT